>JBBRLR010000019.1:0-61004 GCA_038231255.1 Thermomicrobiales bacterium
CTGCGCGAGCCGGGCGGTCAGCGCCACGTCGCGCCGCGCACCGGATCGCTCTTCGGTGGCATGCGGCACATTCTGCGTCAGCGGGACATCCTCGTCGTCAGTTTCGGCAACCTGCTGATGGGCATCGCCTTCTCAGGCGCGATCTCGACCTTCTTCCCGATCTACGGCGACCATGTGATGATCTCCGAGGGGACGATCGGCACGATGTTCGCGATCCGCGCGCTGATCTCCGCCGCCAGCCGCTTCCCGAACAGCATGCTCGCGCGCCGCGTCGGCAGCAAGCCGGTTTTGCTGATCGCGCTTCTCCTCGAAGTGATCGTGATGTTCGGCATCGCCATGACGGGGCAGCGCGTCCTGCTCACCGCCCTGCTCGCTGCGGAAGGTTTGGCATTTGGCGCGTACCTCGTCGCGGGCCAGACCTACATCGCGGAGCATACGACGCGGGAAACGCGCGGCGCGGCAGTCGGCGTCTATTCGACCGCCTCCAATCTGGGCGGGACGGCCGCGCCGATCCTGCTCGGCCTGATCGCCGGTCGGTGGGGGATCGCCAGCGTTTTCACCGTCGCGGCGTGCGCGCTCGGCGTCGGTTTCATCGTCTGCGCGGCTGGTATGCTCGTCGTCTATCGCGGCGACGCGCAACGGCTCGCCATCAAAAAAGCGGTTGGGGACTGAGAATTGAAATCGGTAGCGTAGGCTTCAACCTGCGTCCCACTCGCAGATTTCTTACACCGGGGACTCAGGCTGAAGCCTGCGCTACCCCTATGAGGAGGGTACGCGATGACACGAATTTTGCTCGGGGAATGCAAGCAGGAAGTTTCGTCGTTCAACCCGGCGTTGAGTCACTACAACGATTTTACGTTCTCGCGGGGCGACGAACTGATCGCCGTCCATCATGGCGCGCAGAGCGAGATGAGTGGCGCGCTGAGTGTCTTCATGCCTCGCGACGACATCGAACTGATCCCGGCATTCGGCGCACGGGCGATCACCTCGGGCGGGACGCTCGCGGCGGCGGATTGGCGGCGTCTGGCCGACGAATTCCTCGACGCAGTACGACATGCTCCCGCCGTGGACGCCGTCTATTTCTCGCTGCACGGCGCGATGTCCGCCGAGGGTGAGGGCGACCCGGAAGGCTACCTGATCGCGGAAACGCGCGCGATCGTCGGCGAGCGCATCCCGATCGTCATCTCGCTCGATCTGCACGGCATCCTCACCGACCGGATGCTGGAGCACACCGACGCGCTGACGGTCTACCACACCTACCCGCATGTGGACATGTTCGAGACGGGCGAGCGGGCGGCGCGGCTCCTCCTGCGCATCCTCGACGAGGGCGTGCGGCCCGCGACCGCGGTCGTCAAAATTCCCGCCCTCGTGCGCGGCAAGGAATTGATGACGGAGACGGGCATCTTCGGCGGATTCATCCGTCGCTGCCAGGCGATTGAGGCGAGTCCGGGCGGGCTTTCCGCCGGGATGTTCATCGGCAATCCATTCACCGATGTCCCCGATCTGCGGTCGAACAGCATCGTCGTCACCGACGATCCGGAGCGGTCGGCCCACGAGGCGCTGGCGCTCGCCGAGGACTTTTGGGCGGTGCGCGGCACGCTGCACGAAGACCTGATACCGCTCGCCGACGCTATCCAGATCGCGAAAGGGACGACCGGCGCCGTTGTGATGATGGACGCGGCGGACGCGACAAGTTCAGGCGCCTCCGGCGACAGCAATGCTATCCTCCGCGCGCTGATGGAGTCGGGCTATCAGGGCCGGACACTCGTACCGATCATTGATCCGCGCGCCGCTGCGGCGGCTTTCGCGGCGGGCGTCGGCAACCCGGTGCGCACCGAAGTCGGCGGTGCATTCGACCCGGAACGGTTCCCGCCGCTCAGTATCGAGGGACAGGTGCATCTGCTCTCGGACGGAAAATTTATCGCGGAGTTCAACGCGATGGAAGCGTATTCCGGGCCGACGGCAGTGGTGATCGCGGACAATTATACGCTCGTCCTCGGCAGTCGCCCGGTCAGCCTGCACGACCGCTCCTTTTATTTCGCGCACGGGCAAGACCCGAAGCAGTTCGACTGCGTCGTCGTCAAATCGCCGCATTGCAAGCCGCACATGTACGCGGATTGGTGCGCGCGACTGATCAATGTGGACGCCCCCGGTTCGACCAGCGCCAATCTGCCCTACCTCGGCCATACCGAATGCACCCGCCCGATCTTCCCACTCGACCCGGATGTGGGATTTGATCCACAGGTACGGGTATTTCAAAGGGCTGGGGCCTGAGGATGGAATGAGGAGGGCACACAGCTGCACGCCCCCACGAATGGATGCTCATCAATCAATCGCCCAATTGCGCGGCCAGTGCGTCGGGGGTTGTGACGGGGAGTTGGCAGGCGTAGCGCTCGCAGACATACGCGGTCGCGTGGCCGTCAATCTGGTCGCGGGCACGGAGAAGTGCGGGTTGATCGCCTTCCGCAGTGTCGGGTTGTCGGAGCGCGACGACGGTGTTCGGGTGGAAACGGCGGCGGAGGACATGGGCGAGCGCGGCGATGTCCAGTGCATCCGGTTCGCCGACGAGCGCTACTTCCTGCGGTGTGGCGAGGGCGAAATCGAGGGCGCAGAGGATGCGACCGAAGCCAGTCGGGTAGCGCACCATCGTTTCCCACAGGCTCCGCAGCACGCGGTCTGACTTTTCCATGTATTCATTATCGTCGTAGATCACCGCGAGACGTTGCAATAATTCAATTGCGACTGAGTTTCCGGCGGGGATGGCGTTGTCGAAGACGCTCTTAGGCCGGGCGATCAATGTTTCGTGATCGCGGCCCGTGTCGAAAAAGCCGCCGTCTGTGTCATCCCAGAACTGCGCGACCATCGTGTCGGCGAGTGCGCACGCCTCGGTCAGCCAGCGCGGGTCGAAGGTCGCTTCGTAGAGCGCGAGCAAACCATCCGCGAGAAAGGCGTAGTCTTCCAGATAGCCGTTCAGTTTGCTCTGACCGTCCTTGTACGTCCGCAACAGCAATCCGTCGCGCTGGAGCGTCGCGAGGGCAAAGTCGGCGGCGCGCTCCGCCGTAGCGCGGTAGTCGGCGCGGTCGAGCACGGCGGCGGCCTCGGCGAAGGCGCGGAGCATCAGGCCGTTCCATGCCGTCAGCACCTTCTCGTCGCGACCGGGGTGGACACGGTGTTCGCGCGCCGCGAAGAGGATCGGCCGCGCGCGATCGAGCGCCGCCTGCACGACCGGCGGATCAACCCCGACGCGCTCCGCGACCGCCGCCAGCGGCTCACCAACGTGCGGGATATTGACGCCCTCGAAGTTGCCGCGCGCCGTCACATCGTAGTACGCGGCGACCAAGCGCGCGTCCTCCGCGTCGAGGAGCGTGGTCAGTTCATCCAGCGTCCAGACGTAGAACTTCCCCTCGTGCCCCTCGCTGTCGGCGTCGAGCGTGGAGTAGAAACCGCCCGCCGGATCCACCATCTCACGCGTCGTCCAGTCGAGCGTTTCGGTGACAATGCGGCGATAGAAGTCGCTGCCCGTCACCTGGTAGGCATGGAGGTAGACGGGCGCGAGCAGCGCGTTGTCGTAGAGCATCTTCTCGAAATGCGGCACGAGCCAGACGGCGTCCACCGAATAGCGGTGGAACCCACCACCGAGTTGGTCGTAGATGCCGCCGCGCGCCATCTTCTGCAAGGTCCGCTCCGCCATGTCCAACACCTGCACGGAGCCGGTGCGGACATACTGGCGCAGCAGAAAATCGAGCGTCATCGGCTGCGGAAACTTCGGCGCACCGCGAAAGCCGCCGTTCACCCAATCGAAATCTTTGCCGAGGGCATCAATCGCCGCATCGAGCGCAGCGGTCGTCGCACCCTCGCCATTCGGTTGCCCGGCGAACTGCAAGCCGGTGCGCAGATGCTCCCGGAGCGCCGTAATGTTCCGCGCGATCTCCTCCCGCTGTTCGGCATACGCGGTCGAAACCGAGGTAAGTACAGTGCGGAAGGCGGGCATGCCGTGGCGAGGCTCAGGCGGGAAATACGTCCCGCCGTAGAACGGCTCGCCGTCCGGCGTCAGAAAGACGGTCATCGGCCAGCCGCCCTGCCCGGTGATCGCCTGCACCGCCGCCATGTAGATCGTGTCGAGATCGGGCCGTTCCTCGCGATCCACCTTGATGTTGACGAACCGCTCGTTCATCAGCGCCGCCGTTGCCGGGTCCTCGAACGATTCGTGCTCCATCACATGGCACCAGTGGCACGCCGCGTACCCGATGGAGAGCATGATCGGCTTACTCTCCGTGCGTGCCCGTGTCAATGCTTCCTCACCCCACGGATACCAGTCCACGGGATTGTCCTTATGCTGCAAGAGATAGGGGCTGGTTTCATTGGCCAAACGATTGGTCATGCTGTGCCTCCGATGCGGCTCGGGTTCGTTCATTATCACGACCAACACGGTCGAAACGCGATGGATCGTCTCGTCAGTATCGCACCGGATGCCGCGCCTGCCATCGCGCGCCCACTTGATCGGTCGCCGTCCGTCTTGACACAGCCCATTTCTTCCCCCACCGTAATCGTGGGGGGTCAAGGGAGCGAACATCAATATGCTCACGTCCGGGGGGTTTACGCATGCGATCAGAAGCAGAAACTCCGATTGTCAACATCGTCGGCGAGCGGGTTGCGCTGGGGCCGATTCGCCGGGACCTGCTACCGCTCTATCAGCGGTGGCTCAACGACTTCGGCACGCTGCGGACACTCGCTATTCCACCGCATCCCGTCACGATGGAAGGCGAAGTCACCTGGTACGAGCACGCCGCAACCGCCGATGGTTCGACAGTGCATTTCACGATCTACGAAATGGAGACATGGCGACCAGTCGGCAACACCCAATGGCGCGCGATTGACTACCGAAACCGTACCGCCGAGATGGCGATCTTCATCGGCGACGCGGCGGATCGGGGCAAGGGATACGGCACCGAAGCGACGCGCCTGATGCTCGACTACGCTTTCATCGCCCTCGGCCTGCACAACGTCATGCTCACCAGTTACGCGTTCAATCTGGCGGGGCAGCGGGCGTACGAGAAGGCCGGATTCCGGGTGTTCGGCCGCCGCCGTGAGTGCCACTGGATGGGCGGGCAACTTTGGGACGAAATTTACATGGAGTGCCTGGCGACCGAGTTCGAAAGCCCCGTCCTCGCCCGCATCTTCGCACCGGACGAGCGACGCTAAACGGGAACCTCACCCTCAACCCTCACAGCCGTGTCCGCACCGCCCAGAGTTCCGGGAACGCTTTCTCTTTCAAGGCTTCCATCAGGTAAGCGACGCCGCTTGTGCCGGCGGTACCGGGGCGGTCGCCGATGGCGCGGTCGGCGATGCGAACATGCATCGCCGCCATCAGCCAGTTCGTCTCCGACACATCAACCAGCGCTTCTGCGATGCGGTAGAGTCCACCGGAGCGTGATGGCTCGCGATACAACGATTCGAGATCAATGCCCGCCCGGTCGAGCGCGCCACGAAAGGCCACCCAGACCGGGCTTTCGGCCAGGCTACGGAGGCCGAGCGCGTGCTGAATCTTGTGAAATTGCCCGGATTCCGAGCCGCTCGCCGTCCCGAGCGACGGACGAAATTCCATAAAACTACGCGGCGGCAGGTGATCGAGCAGCAGCATCTGATCGTTCAGGAGCCGTTGAATCCCCGCGACGCGCAGCAGGTGCTCCACCGCTATCTCGCAATCGCCCGCGTCCAGCGCATCGGTCGCGCACCGGAGATCGAGCAGTTGCTGCTTGAACCACAACTCGAATGCCTGATGCACGACGATGAAGAAATGCTCCGCCGCCTGCGCGTGCATCGGCATTTCCGGGGGGCCGACGGGTGTCTGCAAGGCCAGCATCTCCGGTAAGCGCAGATAATTGCTGTAAGTCAGGTCACTCTCAATGGTCATCGCGGCACGCTCCGATACAGAAGGAATAAGTCGCACAGATCCCTCGATGCACCGCCATTTCGCCACCATCCGGCGGCGGCGTCAAGCGAGCGGCGACCCCCTCCTCCTCTTCCTCAAAGGAGGGAAGCATGGTTGCGGAACTGGCGAGCGACGGAGGGCGTCGTCGCGCGGTGGTCGCAGGCATTGGACGAACTGCATCGGCGCATCACCCCTCGCTTCGCGCGGGCGGAGGTGCGCGAGCAGACCCGACGCTAGCTCGCCGATCTGCTTGATTGGGCGGCGTTAGCCAACGCACCATTCGAAGTGATCCCGTAGGGGTGATTACGGGGTCGGCAGGGTCACGGTCTGACTGTCGTTCGACGTGTTCGGGTCGGGCGGGTTGCTGGCCGTGCGCGTTGCCGTGTTCGTGATCGGGCCATCATACGATCCCTGGAGAAAGAGCGACACCGACGCCCCACCGGCCGACAGCGACCCGATGCTCCAGATACCGGTCACGCTGCTATACGTCCCCTGATCCACCACCGTCACAGCGCCGCCTCCCAGGTTGGCGGGGATCGGATCGGTCACCGCCACCCCCGTCGCGTCGTTCGGGCCGATGTTCCGCACCGACACCTGATAGGTGAGGGTTTCGCCTCTCACCGGCGCCTCATTTCCCAGGGCCTTGGTCACCTCGATGTCCGCCGACCGCGGATTCACCGTCGCCGACGCGCTATTGTTGCCTGGTACCGGGTCTATCTGGTCGCTGTGACTCACGTTGGCGGTGTTCGTCGCGCTCGGCAGCGCGGCCACCCCCACCGTCACCGTGATTTTCAGCGTGGCTGTCGCCCCGTTCGCCATGGCGCCGACCGTCCACAACCCCGTGACGGCATTGTAACTTCCCTGGCTCGGCATGCTGGAGACGAAGATAACACCCGCGGGCAACGCGTCCGTCACGGTAACACCGGTGGCGGAGTTCGGCCCGTTGTTCGTCAGAGTGAGGGTAAACACCACTGTGCTAAAGAGATCGGGCGCTAGCTTGTCCACCGTCTTGGTAAGTCCGAGGTCAGCTTGCTGGGGCGTCACCGTCGCGCTCGCTGTGTTATTGGTCGTCACCGGGTCCGGCAGGGCGCTCGCGCTAATCGTCGCGGTGTTGGTCTTTGCTCCCGCGCTCGCCACCGTCGCCCGGATCGCCAGCGTGGTCGTCGCCCCGTTCGCCAGCGTCCCCACCGTCCACACCCCCGTAGCACTCACGTACGCGCCGCTCGGCGTCGCCGACAGGAAGGTCAGCCCCACCGGCAGCACGTCGGTCACCTGCACGCCGGACGCAGCGCTTGGGCCAGCGTTGGTCAGCGTCAGCGTGAAGGTGACGACATCCCCGATGTTCGGGGTGGCGTTGTCCACCGTCTTGGTGAGTCCGAGGTCGGCGGCGGGCACGGCCCCGACCGTCACCCGCACCATGGCGGAGTTGTTCGACAGGTCGGGATCCCCCTGGTCGGCCCGCACTGTCGCAGTGTTCACCGTCACCCCGACTATAGCGGCGGTGGCAACCAGGGTGAGCATAGCGCGTGCTCCGATGGCGAGCGTGCCGATCGTCCATAGGCCGGTGGCGGCGGAATAGGATCCCTGCAAGGTGCTGCTTGAGACAAACGTGAGACCGGCGGGCAGGAGGTCAGTGACGACGACGCCAGTGGCGACGGCGGGGCCGCGATTGTTGACGACGAGGGTGAAGGTGACATTGGCGCCCACCGCAGGGGCAGGGATATCAACTGCCTTGGTGATGGTAAGGTCGGCGGAAAGGGGCGGCGTGGCGGCGGAGACCATCTGCGGCACAGTCGCGGAGAGGACGACCGGCGTCGCATACGCCCCCGCTTTCAATGCCGCTTTCATCGCCTCACGCCTCGTAACCTCGCCCATCGCTCGCCTCCCGTGGTATCCGTTATGTCTAGCCGCCCACGCACTTCACTTGGTTGCAGTATAGTGAGTGTGTCAAACGGCATCACACAGTACGTGATGCGCTTCTACGTACGCGGACATGAGTATCGGGATGTTTCTCACAAAGAAGCCTCTGTGAGGAAACTCCGAACCCGGTTATGCTGCGGCGATTGGATGGCGTGTCACAAGCCGTCCGTGTATCAGCAGGGCAATCGCATCTAAATTCATCTCGCCGTACATTCGTTGCTCGGAGGGATCATCTACCGACGAATCGCACCCGCCGCCTCTCTTCAGCGGATCGGGACGGATTGGGCAACGGAATGGCGGTAAAGAGGGCCATATTCCTGAGAAACGTCGGTACAAACCGCCCGAAATTTAGATGCGATTGCCCTGGTGTATCAGCACCTCGCGATGGGATATCGGGCCAGAGGTATGAGACATGTCGTGCGGAACAGCGGATTGTCATTGCGCCGCCGCGAGCAGTGCTATACTGCCGCCCGCACAAGCAAATTGGGGAATCGGTGACGGCACGGACGCCGCGTCGTATGGGTTCCGGTAGGGAAGGAGGCATGAGGTGGATGCGACCGAACTCTGCTTTACGCCGGCGACGGAACTGAGCGCAATGATCCAATCGCTCGATCTTTCACCCGTCGAACTGGCCGACGCGGTGATCGCACGCATCGAACGGCTCAACCCAACGCTCAATGCCTTCCTCACCTTCACGCCGGAAATCGCCCGCGAAAACGCCAAAGCCGCCGAGACGCGCGCGCTCCGCTTCGAGCGACGCGGCCCGCTCGACGGCGTCCCGTATTCGATCAAGGACCTCGAAGCGACCGCCGGTGTGCGCACAACGTTCGGCTCCAAATTCTTCGCGGACAATATCCCGACCGAGGACGGTGCGGTCGCGGCGCGGATGAAGGCGACGGGCGGCGTCTTCCTCGGCAAAACGAACACGCCGCATTTCGGCTACAAGGATATGTGCGACAACCTGCTCGGCCCCCCCTGCCGCAACCCGTGGAATACCGAGCGCACCTCGGGCGCGTCGTCAGGCGGCGCGGGCGCGGCAGTCGCGGCGGGCCTCGGCCCGATCGCGCACGGCTCAGACGGGGCGGGTTCGATCCGCATCCCCGCCGCCCTCTGCGGCATCTTCGGTATCAAACCGTCGTACGGGCGCGTGCCGTATTACCCGAACACCGATTATTTCGCCCTTCGCTCCCACAACGGACCGATGGCGCGCACAGTTCGCGACGGCGCGCTGATGCTGCAAGCGATGGCCGGGCCAGATCACCGCGACCCGCTGACGATTGACGCGCCGCCGGACGACTATCTCGCCGCGTGCAATGGCGATCTTTCCGGCCTGCGCATTGCCTGGAGTCCCGACCTCGGCTATGCGGCGGTGGATACCGAAATCCGCGCGATCACCGAGCGGGCGGCGCAGCGTTTCACCGAACTCGGCGCGACAGTCGAGGAACCGACGCTGAACTGGCCCGATCCATACGAGTGGCACAAGATCATCTATCAGGTCAACGTCGCCACGCGCAGCCACGAGCGTGCCCTCGCCCGCCCTGACTGGATCGAGCCGACGATGATGCGGATGATGGTCAATGCGGGCCGCTACAGCGCGCTCGAACTGAACGCGGCGATCCTCCAGCGGAGCGTTTTTTACAATGCCGTGCGCGCGACGTTCGACACCTACGATCTGATGCTGACGCCGCAGATGCCCGTCGCCGCATGGTCGTATGAGCCGGGCGCGGACGAAGGGACATTCGCGATTGACGGGCTCCCCGCGTCGAGCATCTTCGACCGCGTGCCGTTCATGTATCCCTTCAACCTGACGGGTTATCCGGCGGCGAATGTTCCCTGTGGCTTCACTGCCGAGGGCTTGCCTGTGGGTTTGCAGATCGCCGGCCGGTGGCACGCGGACAGCATGGTGCTCCGCGCCTCCGCCTGCTTCGAGGCGTTGCAGCCGTGGGCGCAGCACCGGCCACCCGTGGGTAAGCAAGGTTGATAGTGGCGGGGACACAGGCTGGAAAGCCTGTGCTACCGGTAGCACAGGCTTTCCAGCCTGCGCCAGTGGCTATCGAGTTACAACGAAGGAGCAATATGAATATGGCAACGGGGCAGATCGAGTTCGGCTACAACCCGCCCAGTGGCGACCGGGGCATCGAGGTGATTGACAGCGCGACGTACGTGCGCGATCTGCACGAGGTCTGCGATCTCGCCAGCCAGCACTTCGACACCTTCTGGATTTCCGACCATTTCATGCGCGGTGACACCTTTCGGATGGAATGCTGGACGCACCTGACCTGGCTGGCGGCGCGCTACCCGACGCAAACGCTCGGCACGGTCGTGATCGGCAACTCGTACCGCCATCCCCCGCTGCTCGCCAAGATGGCCGCGAGCTTGCAAGCCTTCAGTCGCGGCCGCCTCATCATGGGCTACGGCGCGGGCTGGCTCGAAGACGAGTACCGCGCGTACGGCTACGAGTTCCCTTCCGCCCGCATCCGCATCGCGCAGATGGTCGAGGGTATCGAGGTGATGAAGGCAATGTGGACCGAGCGGCCTGCCAACTACAATGGCACGTACTACCAGGTGGCAAATGCCTACTGCGAGCCGATGCCCGACCCCGTGCCGCCCGTGATGATCGGCGGCGACGGCGAGAAATATCTCCTGCGCGCCGTCGCGGAGCACGCCGACTGGTGGCTCACCTACTCGCGCGGCACCGAGGTCATCCAGCACAAAATGGCGGTGCTGGAGCAGCACTGCAAGGATGTGGGGCGGGATTACGGGACGATCCGCAAGGTCTACCCGATGACCGTCTACCTCGCGGAATCGCGCGCGGCGGCGGAGCGGCAGGCGGGATCGAAGACGGAGAGCGACAGCCCGCCCTTTGTCGGCGAACCCGCCGCGCTCGTCGAGCGCATCCACGAGATGCACGCGCTCGGGTTCGACCACTTCGCCCTCTCCTTCGCCGGTTGGTCGGACACGACGGACATGCGCCTGTTCATTGACAAGGTCTTACCCGCTTTCCGCTAGCGTATTGGCGGCGCGCATGTGGAGCGCGGTGACGAGCAGCCAGAGGACGAGTGTGTAGACCAGTAACCGCTCGCCTGTCCCGCGCGGCAGCACCGGCAGCAGCACGCCGCTGATGACGACGACAACGGAAAAGGCGAGCGACACCGGCCGAAATGATCGCCAGCGACTGTCGCGGAAAAACGCGGCGGTCAGGATCAGGACGCTGATCGCCTCGAACAAAATGGCGATGAATGCCGCGCGCCCGTGGATCGCCCCGGCAACCGTTGACGGGCGACCGTCAATGTCCGTGCGAAAGAGGCCGGTGAGGATCGTGCCGAGGCCGGACAGAAACAATACGACCGTCCCGATCCGCACGAGCCATGTTCGATCCATCGTGGCATAAATGATGAGGGCGAGCGCGACGGTGCCGATGCCGAGGACGACCAACGCGCTCGACATCAGCCAGCCGAACCGACCGACGGCATACTCGCTGATGTACCGCGTCGCCGGACTCAGATCCCGCCGGAGCAGGTGCAGGGCGGCATTCGCGAGCAGGAAAAAGGCGGGATCAGCGATGCTGATGATGATCGTCGCCGCGAATGCGCGCGGATACGTGCGTACGCCGCCGCGCACTTAGCGCGGCCCCGGCGTCGCTGTTGTACCCGGTTTGATGAGCGGAATCCCCGCCGCGCAGAGCGGACAGCGATCGGGCGGATAGGCGGCGATTTCCTCCGCATTGAGCGCGACGAGCGGCGCATCGAACACTACCTTGCCACCGGAGCGGTCCCACAGGACGCCGATGCCGACGACTGTTACATCATGCGACGCGAGCGCCGCCAGCGTTTCCCGCACGCTCCCACCCGTCGTGAGAATATCGTCCACGACGAGGACGCGCGCACCGGGCGCGAAGGTCGTCCCGCGACGGAAGGCGCGGCCCGTCTCACCTTCGCGCTCCGCATACGCCGCCGCGACGCCCATCTGCCGCGCCGTCTCGAAGGCGAGCAGGATGCCACCCGTCGTCGGCCCCGCCACTACGTCCACGCGCGCGTCGGCGAACGCCCGAACGAAGCCGCCGCAGATCTGCTCCGTCGCGCGCGGGTTGCGGAGCAGGTCGAATTTCTCGACGTAGGTGTCGCCGTGCAGCCCGGACGAATAGAGAAAATGCCCGTGTTTGATCGCCCCGGCCTCCCGCAGCACCTCGCCCGCCATCGGTTCGCGCATGTCCGCATCCTCCCCCGTCAATCGAGCCGCCAGACGGCCGTCCGCGATGCATACAGATCGAAGCCGACGCGTCGGTGCATCGCCAGTGACGCCGTATTTTCCTGGTGGATACCGGCGAGGATCGCCGACGCGCCCGCTGTCCGCCCCCACGCGTGCAGCGTTTGGTAGAGCGTCGTCGCGACACCGCGCCGGTGGTGATCCGGGTGGACGGAGATGTCCTCGACCCAGACGGCGAGCGGTTCGAGATCAAAATGCCGGAGCGGCTGCGCCAGCACATAGCCGACGATTACTCCATCCCCATCCCCATCCGCGACGAACGAGCACGCCGTTTCTAGATAGAACGCGAAAGCATCCGGGGTGATCGCGCGCTGCTCCTCGCGCCGCTCCGGCGTAGCCCGGTCCCAATCGAAACCGAGAAAGGTACGGGCACTGTAGCGCATCACCGCGTCATCGAGCGCCCGCAGCGGTTCGTAATCACCGGGCTGGATGCGCCGGACGGCAAGTCGTGCCATATCAGTCAGACCGCCGCGATGCCGCGCCGCGCGAAGACCGCCCGCACGTCCGGCGATGTCGCCAACTCCGCCGGCGTTTTCCCGTTGTAGTCCCGGACCGCTGTGTCCGCGCCATTGGCGAGTAGCACGTCCACCACATCGGCGTAGCCGCGCCGCGCCGCGCCATGCAACGGCGATGACTGGAACGGCGGGCGGGAAAGCGCGTTGACCGCCGCGCCGCGCTCGATCAGCAGCGTCGCGAGCGCGCCATCGGTGGCGAAACTGAGCAGCGGGATGTTGTGGATGCCTGGAAGCGCCACGAGGTCGGGGTGTGCATCCAGAAACGCGACGACCCGGTCGCGATCGCCGATGAAGGTCGCCGTGGACAGGTCGTGCGCTGCGCCGTTCGCAAGCAGCAGTTCGGCAATGGCGCGGTTGTGCGTGTGCGACGCAGCGGCCAGCGGCGTTTCGCCGCCGAAGTCGTCGCCGACTCCCGGTGCATTGACTAACTCCGGCCGCTGCGCTACGAGTTCGCGCGCCTTCTCCAGATTACCGTGCGCGGCGAGAACAAGGGCGTTTCGTTCCATGATCGCGGGATCGGTTGTTTGTGCCACGTGGTCCTTTCCCTTGGACTTAGTCGTATGATTGACCCGATATCCTTGCACTGACGCTGACAAGATTCCTATCCTGCCGCAGCGATGAGCACGCGGCAGCGGATCGGCTCTCGCTAGCGTTGCAGGCTTTTTATATCCTCAGCGACTTCAAACAAATCATCATTCAGTTGATGTCCGCGGCCGTCCAGTTCGCGTATCGTTGCCTGTGGCAATATTTGCGCATAGAGCGCAAGGTGCGTAAACGGCACGATTTCATCGTCGCGACTATGATACAGGAATAGCTGCGCACTCTTTGGGAGCTTGGCGGCAAAGCCGTCTTGCAGCGCTAGGCGAGTAAAGCCTTCGTACCGCCAGCCATCCCCGCCCCAAAACGGCGTCGCAATAAGGAAGATGCCGGCAATTGCTTTCTCTAGGTCAATTTCGGTGAGACATTTAAGCAGAATCGAGGCGCCTACCGAGTGGCCGAGGAGAAGGACAGGATCGTCTAATGCAGTCAGCTCTTTTGCGATCTGAAGCTTCCATGATTCGTAATCGGCATCGTCTTCGTGCGGCATTACTGGGTACTGGACTGCGTATCCCGGGCCCAGTACGTGCCGCAGGCTCGCGACCAGCTTTTCGTCTGCTGCGTAAGCACCTTGCCCGGCGCCTTGTATGAACAATCCTTGCTTACTCACGTTGCTATCCATTCCATGTTTCGATCATATAGCGTCCAGCGTTGTTGTCAAAAAGGGCGGCGCGAAAGACCGCTTGCCACGCTCATTACACGTATACCGGGTCGCTCATACGGCTAAGTCCACTCTCCTTTTCCCTGGTAGCGTAGGCTTCAGCCTGCGTCGCTTTTTCCTTCTTTGCCGGGGACGCAGGCTGAAGCCTACGCTACCACTGCTAATCGTCTGTCCGCAACATCGCGACCAGATCGGCCTCGTCGGCAGCATTCGGGGCGGTGGTGCGCAGCGGCATCGGGCCGGGCAGCGCGACACCGATGATTTCGTTGAGCGAATCCAGTCCTTCGGCATCAAGCCAGGCCGCGAGGCCGTCCAGTACGTCGAGCGCGGCATGGGGATTGACGAAGGTCGCCGTACCGACTTGCACCGCTGTCGCGCCCGCCATGAAGAACTCCAGCACGTCCTCGGTTGTCGCAATGCCGCCGATGCCGATCACCGGTACGGCGACCGCCTGCGCGACCTGCGCCGTCATCCAGAGCGCGACGGGCTTGACCGCCGGGCCGGACAGCCCGCCGCCGCCCGTCGTCAGGATCGGTCGCCGCCGTTTCGTATCAATCCGCATCCCCTTCAGCGTATTGATGAGCGTGATCGCGTCCGCGCCCGCCGCAACGACCGCTTCCGCAATTATTACAATATCCGTAACATTGGGCGAAAGTTTGACGAGAACGGGCAATGTCGTGTTCGCGCGCACCGCCGCCGTCACTTCCCCAGCCATCACCGCGTCCACGCCGAACTGCATGCCGCCGACATCCACATTTGGGCAGGAGATGTTGACCTCGATGCCCGCCACGCCGGGCGCTTCATCGAGCATTCGAGCCATTTCGGCGTAGTCGTCCACATGCTCACCGCTGATATTGACGAGCATTTTCGTCTGCCACCGCTCCCATACGGGCGCGTACTTGCGGATCGTCTCGTGGATGCCGGGGTTCTGGAGACCGATGCTGTTCAGCATCCCCGCGTGCGTCTCGGCGATCCGGGGCATCGGGTTGCCCTTGCGCGGCAGGAGCGTCGTCCCCTTCGAGACGATGCCGCCGAGTCGCTGGATGTCCATGATCCGCGCGTACTCGACCCCGTATCCGAAGGTCCCCGAGGCAACGAGGATCGGGTTCGCGACAACGAGTTCGCGGGCATTGCGCGGTGCGAGATCGGTGGCGAGATTCACGACCATGACAGCGCCTCCATCTGAAACACCGGCCCCTCGGTGCAGGTGCGCTCGTAGCCGCGCGTCGTTTCGACGACGCAGCCGAGGCAGACGCCCATGCCGCATCCCATCTGCTGCTCGATGCAGATCTGCACGGGCGGCGTGCGCACGCCCCGGTGCTGCTCTACCTTCGCACGCAGCGAGCGGAACATCGGGTTCGGCCCGCACGCAAAGATGCCATCTGCCCAGTCCAGATATTCCGGCATCAGATCGGTCACGAAGCCGTGATGCCCCAGTGTCCCGTCGTCGGTTGCGCGGATCACCTCGACCTGCTCAGGCAGGTAATGGAGCGGCAAATGCTTCTCCGCCGTCTGCGTACCGACGAGCAGCACGATCTCCGCGCCCTTCGGCAGTTCTTCAGCCGCGAGCATCACCAGCGGCGCGATGCCGACGCCGCCCGCGACCATCAGCAGATGCCGCTGATTCCCCGCCACGGTGAAAGCGCTGCCGAGCGGCGCGAGCAGATCCAGCGTATCGCCCGCTTTCCGCTCCAGGAGCCACGCCGAGCCGCGCCCGACATTCTGGACGAGGATTAGCCCTTCATCCGTCGCCGGATCCACGCGCAAAAGCGACATTGGGCGGCGCAAGAGCGGGTCCCACTGCTCCGCGCTCCCCACCGTGCGGATATGAACGAACTGCCCCGCCCGCGCCTGCGTCGCCACATTGTGCGGCAACTGCACCCGCAGCACGCTACTCCCGCGCCCGGCAGGCTCATTCTCGATAATCGGCGCACTGAACATCTGCATAACGGCGGTGTGGCCCCCACTCAGTACTCAGTACTCAGTCCTCAGTCCTTCCCCTAATACCCCCGCCCCACGAAACTCCGGTAGTCCGGCAGCGGCTGCACGGTATATGCCTCATTGCCGACGCGCATCGCCTCGATCATCGCGCGGGCGGTGTCCATGCTGGTGATGCACGGGATGCCGCGCTCTACCGCCGCTCGGCGCATCAAAAAGGCGTCGGCGATCTCGCGGTCTACCGGGCCGGGCGTATTGATGACGGCATGGACAGTGCCGTTCGAGATCAGGTCGAGCATGTCGGGCGCTCCCTGGCCGATCCGGTGCGCAATCGCCTGCACCGGGATGCTGTGCGCCTCCAGCCACGACGCCGTCCCCTCCGTCGCGTAGGTGTGGAAGCCCATGCGGACGAGCAGTTCCATGATCTCGGCGTACTCGTCCGTCTTGTCGCTGTCCTGCAACGAGACGACGACGCTGCCGCGCTCCGGCAGGGACATCCCGGCGGCGGCAATCGCCTTAATGAAGGCGGGCGCGAAGGCGCGGTCAATCCCCATCGCCTCGCCGGTGGACTTCATCTCCGGACCGAGGCCGACCTCGACACCGCGCAGTTTCGCCATCGAGAAGACCGGCGCCTTGACGGCGACGAGCGGACGGCGCGGCCATAGACCGCCCTCGTACCCTTGCTCCTTTAAACTCTTACCAAGCATGATATTCGTCGCCAATTTGACCATCGGCACGCCCGTTACCTTCGACAGGAACGGCACCGTGCGGCTGGCGCGCGGGTTCACCTCGATCACATACAGCCGCGCGCGGTAGATGACGTACTGAATATTCATCAGGCCGCGCACGCCCATCGCCAGCGCGATCCGCGTCGTGTACTCGACGACCTGCTCGACCTCGGTCGGGTAGAGATTGACACCGGGATAGACGGCGAACGAGTCGCCCGAATGGACACCCGCGCGCTCGATATGCTCCATCACGCCGGGGATCAGCACATCCGTACCGTCGCAGATCGCGTCCACCTCGACCTCTTTGCCGGCGAGGTATTTGTCAATCAGCACCGGCTTGTCCGACAGTAGGACGGCGCGGCTCAGGTACGCGCGCAAGTCCTCCTCCGTATGCACGACCTCCATCGCCCGCCCACCGAGCACATATGACGGCCGCACGAGGACAGGATAGCCAATCGCCTCCGCCGCGATCTCCGCATCAAGCAACGTGCGGACGGCGGTGCCCGGCGGTTGGGGGATGCCGACCTGCCGCAGGAACTTCTCGAACCGCTTGCGGTCCTCCGCGAGGTCAATCGTCTCCTGCCCGGAGCCGAGGATCCGCACACCGAGCGCCGCCAGCGGCCCCGCGAGATTGATCGCCGTCTGCCCACCGAACTGCAACACAACGGGCGGCGTGTCGGGAGCGTCTCCCTCCCCCGCCATGCGAGAGAGGGGAGATTGCCGGGAATGCGACCCGTTCGTATCAACCGCGATCGCGGTCACGGTCGCGGATGCTGCATCAGCATTAGGCGCACCGGGTGCCCTCTGGGCAGGATGCGCCCCTACGGCTCCCCCTTCCCTTTGAGGGAAGGGGGTTGGGGGGTTAGGTATCCCCGCCCCCTCATGATACAAAATGTCCATCACGCCCTCTTCATCAAGCGGCGTGATATAGAGGCGATCCGAGGTGTCGAAATCGGTGCTGACCGTTTCCGGGTTGTTATTCAGCATGATCGAGCGGACATTGGCGGCGTGGAGCGCGTGCGCCGCCTGGACACACGAATAGTCGAACTCAATCCCCTGACCGATGCGGATCGGGCCGCTGCCGATCACGACCGCTTTCGGGCCGGGCAACGGTTCTGCCTCGTTCTCGTCCTCATAGGTCGTGTAGAAATAGGGCGTCGCTGCGTCGAACTCAGCCGCGCAGGTGTCCACCATCTTGCAGACCGGCACGATGCCAACCGCGCGCCGCCGCGTCGCGATCGCCATTTCCGGCGTCCCGGTAAGCCGTCCGAGCCAGGCATCACCGAAACCCATCCGCTTCGCTTCCCAGAGCAACTCATCGGTCAGCGGTTCGCGCTGAATGCGGTTTTCCATCTGGACAATCGCGTCGAGACGGCGGATGAACCACGGGTCAATGCCCGTCGTCGCGGCAATCGTGTCCGAAGGCATCCCGCGCCGCAGCGAGGCCATCAGCGCCCAGATCCGCTGGTCGTTCGGGCGGCGCACGAGATCATCGAGGATGTCCGCGCCTTCCGGGCCACCCCACGTTTTCTCTTCCCAGCCGAGGTCGCGGTCATCCCATTCGAGCGAGCGCACCGCTTTTTGCATCGCCGCCTCGAACGAGCGGTCAATCGCCATCACCTCGCCCGTCGCCTTCATCTGCGTGCCAATCGTCCGCTCGGCGCGGTAGAACTTGTCGAACGGCCAGCGCGGCACTTTCAGGACGCAGTAATCGAGGGCGGGTTCAAATGCGGCGGTCGTTTTCGCCGTTACCGCGTTCGGGATGTCCCGCAGCAACTTGCCGATGGCGATCTTCGCCGCGACGCGGGCAATCGGGTAGCCCGTCGCCTTCGAGGCGAGCGCAGAGGAGCGGCTGACGCGCGGGTTGACCTCGATGACGTAGTATTGCGATGAGCGCGGATCGAGCGCGAACTGGATGTTGCAGCCCCCCTCGATGCCGAGCGCGCGGATAATCCGCAGCGACGCCGAGCGCAGCATCTGATAATCGCGATCCGACAGCGTCTGCGACGGCGCGACGACGATGCTGTCCCCCGTGTGGACGCCGACCGGGTCGAAGTTCTCCATGTTGCAGATCGTGATGCAGGTGTCCGCGCTATCCCGCATCACCTCGTACTCGACCTCTTTCCAGCCGAGGAGCGACCGTTCCAGCAGAATCTGGTGGATCGGGCTGGCATGGAGGCCGGCGAGCACCTTCGCATCCAGATCGTCCCACGTATCCGCGATGCCGCCACCCGTGCCGCCAAGGGTGTAGGCGGGGCGGACGATCAGCGGCGGCGGGACGCTCAAGGCGAATTCGCGCGCTTCTTCGAGCGTGTGGCAGATCGCGCTGGCAATGGACGGCTCACCAATGCTTTCCAGCGTCTCCTTGAAGAGGGCGCGGTCCTCCGCCTTCTTGATCGCTTCGAGCGGCGTGCCGAGCAGGCGGACATTGTACTTTTCGAGCACACCGGCGTCCGCCAGCTGGACGGCGAGGTTCAGCCCCGTCTGCCCGCCGAGCGTGGGCAGCAGGCCGTCGGGCCGCTCGCGCTGAATAATCCTTCGCAGCACATCCACCGTCAGCGGCTCGATGTAGACGACATCCGCGACATCTTCGTCGGTCATGATCGTCGCCGGGTTCGAGTTGACGAGCACAACGCGGATACCCTCTTCGCGGAGTGCGCGACACGCCTGCGTCCCCGCGTAATCGAATTCCGCTGCCTGCCCGATCACAATCGGGCCGGAACCGATCACAAACACGGTCCGAGGCGGCGCATGGTGGGTCTTCGGAGTGGGCGTCGTCACGCGTTTCGTTCTCCTTAGCCGATCAGCAAGTCGGCAATCCGGGTTAGCGGCGGGAAGTGGTCGAACTCCGAATGTGGCATGGCAGCGAGTGTCACGTAATTCATCCGCAGTGTGCCGACTTCGAGGTCGCGGTAAGGTTCAAGAATTTCTGCGACTTTCTCCGTCGGGTATTGTTCCCGGTAGTAGCAGAGCGACAGGTGCGGCACGTACGGCGGCGCGTTGATCGAATCGGCCTGATCGCGTTCCGCCTCGCCGTCTGGCGTTGTCCCGACGCTGGAAAGCGCGGATTCACCAAAACCTGCCAATCCAACCTGATGCAGGACACCGACGAGCCGGTCGCGCAGCGCTGGCAACCCATTCTTCTCATCGTGGACTTCGACGAAGGCGGCGTTGCCGAATGAGTTGACGCCCTTCAGCGTCAGCGTCAACGGTTGGACATCGCGCAACGCCCGGCTCGCCCGATCCATAATCCGCGCGATGTTGCCCGTCGTCGTGCGGATCGCCGACTCGAAGCCGATGCCGAGAAGGGTCATGTGCAGGTAGTGCGACGGCACCGCCTCTTCGATCCCCGCCGCCGTCAATGCTTCGCGCACCGGGCGTGTCGCCTGGACGATGCCGTGTCCGGTGACGGGCACCAGAAATGCGATATACGATGACTTCTCCTCGCGGGCGCGCTGGCCGATAACGTGCGCCGTCGCGTCGTCCGTTGTCGGACGGGCGCGGAACTGCTGCCAGGCTTCATCGAAGGTCGTGACATAGTGGCGTGTGGCTGTCATGATAAGGTCGCTCCTCCGGCGTCAGCATACGAACACTCATGCGCGCAGGATACCACCAACCGCCGATGAATCATCGTCATGCGCCACCACCGAGCGGGATGCGTCGCACCGTCTCCATCGGCGGATACGGCTCGCCATTGCCGACGACGCGCACGAGTTCGATTGAACCGACGGTCATCACGCCGATATCGGTGTGACGTTGTGGCTCCAGCGCACTGATCACGTCGCCTGCCGGATAGGCGCGGTCGTAGTAGCAGATGGAAAGATGCGGCACATACGCGCGGTCGGGATGGCGCACCGGCACGCGATCAGTGGCGACCAACGCTTCGACTACCGCCCGCTGCATCCGTTGAAGGGGCATCCGCGCGTCGTCCTCGTGAACGGCGACGAAGGCGGCGGGGCCGAACGACCCGACACCGCGCAGCCGGACAGCGAACGGCGGCATGCCCGCGAGTGTTGTCGCGACCACGTCCGCGCAGTCGTCCACGATCTGCTCCGTCACCTCACCTTCGCCGATATTGCCGAGGTTTTGCATGGTGACATGGAGGAAATCGCGCGGGATGCAGTGGCCGATACCTGCGGCAATCAGTGGTTGCTCGATTTCGACCACCCGATGCGCGAGCGCCGACGGTGGCCGCAACACGAAGACGTAGAAAGGCATCGCCGCCGCGTCCCAGAATGCGAAGATGCGGCGGGCGGCATCCACCGTGTCGCGCACCCGCAATTCCTCCCATGTTTCGGCAAATGGGTTCGCCATGCTGCTACTGCTCACGCCGTCCGCGCCCCCTCCGACGTCTGGTGCGCCGACCGATACTCCTGAATCATCGCGAGGAAGCGGTCGAACAGGTCCTGGCTGTCCTGCGGGCCAGGCGCGCCTTCGGGGTGGTACTGGATGCTGAACGCAGGCATCGCGTCGTGCATCAGCCCTTCCACCGAGCCGTCGTTGAGGTTGAGGTGCGCGACTTTCCAGCCGTCCGCCGTCGGGATCGAGTCCGGCTCGACCTTGAAGCCGTGGTTCTGGCTCGTCACCCGCACCTGCCCCGTGACGAGATCGAGCACCGGATGGTTGCCGCCGCGATGCCCGATGGGAAAGCGGCTCGTCTTCGCGCCAATGGCGAGCGCGAGCAGTTGATGACCGAGGCAGACGCCCGCGTACGGCGTGCCGCTATCGAGCACCTGGCGGACGGTCTCGACCGCTTCCTGCGCGTTCTCCGGGTCGCCGGGGCCGGGCGAGCAGAGTACGCCGTCCGGGTTGAGGGCGCGCACAGCGGCATACGGCGTGTCGTGCGGCACGACCGTGACGCGCACCCCGCGCGCGACGAGCGAGCGGACGATATTCTCCTTTAGCCCGCAATCGAGGACGACGACATGCGGGCCGTCGAGCGGCGCATCGTAGTCGCGCGATTCGATCACACTCACGTCGCCCACCGCATCAATGTCGGAGGTCAGCGATGCGCCGCGCGCCTTCTCGACGAGTGCCGCATCGCTCATCCCCGTCCGGTCCGGCACCAGCACGCCGCGCACGAGGCCAAGCGCGCGGATATGTCGCGTCAGGGCGCGCGTGTCCACATCCGCGATGCCGGGGATGTCATGCTCCTTGAGATAGGCGTCCAGCGTGCCCGTCATCTGCCAGTGGCTCGGCTCGTCCACGTACTCGCGGACGATCAGCGCGGAGGCCCAGGGGTGGCGCGACTCGTCGTCGCCGGGCGTGACGCCGTAGTTGCCGATGATCGGATAGGTCAGGCAGACCAACTGACCGCGAAACGACGGGTCGGTCGCGATCTCCTGATAGCCCGTCATGCAGGTCGTAAAGACGACCTCACCGTCCGTCTCGACAGGCGCGCCGAATGAGCGACCCGCGAAGATGCGCCCATCTTCGAGCGCGAGCGCGGCGGTTCGCCCTGCGCTGTGATAGACCATTTATACGTCCCCCCCGCTGAGTACCGGTTCCCGCCGCGCGTCGTACACGATCCGGCCACCGACGAGCGTCGCGCGCACCGCACCCGTCAGCCGCATCCCCAGCAGCGGCGTATTCGGCGATTTCGAGACGAGCGTCGTTTCCGAAACGGTGAACGACGCGTTCGGATCGAAGACCGTCACGTCCGCTGGTGCGCCGGGCCGCAGCACGCCACCCGCCAGCTTGAAAACGCGCGCCGCATTCACCGTCAGGTGCGCAACGATTTCGGGGATCGTCAGCAATCCCGCCTTGACCATCTCCATCAAAATCGGTAGCGCGGTTTCCGAGCCGGTGAAGCCGGATGGAGCGGCGGCGAGGTCCTGCGCTTTTTCGGCCATCGTGTGCGGTGCGTGATCGGTGGCGATGCAGTCCAGCGTGCCGTCCTTCAGCCCCGCGAGGACGGCGGCGGCATCCTCCGCTGTTCGCAACGGCGGGTTGACCTTGGCGAGCGGGTCGAGCGTCGGCCAGCCGGGATGGTACGGCTTCTCCCATGCCCAAGCGCGCCCCCCCGCGACCCACTCGTCCGTTAGCGCCATGTGATGCGGCATCGCCTCGCCCGTCGCTCGGACGCTCCGCGCCTTCGCCTCGCGCAGCAGTTGGACGCCGCCCGCCGTGCTGACGTGGCAGAGATGCAGCAATCCGCCCGTTTCCTCCGCCAGCCGCAGGTCGCGCGCGATGATCGCCTCTTCCGCCTCGCGCGGGATGCCCGGCACGCGCATCCGCCGCGAAACAATCCCATCATTCATCGCCGCGCCATCGGGAATCAGCGCCATGTCCTCGCAGTGGACGGCGAGCGGCTTGCCGTGCTCCCGCGTCGCGTCGAGCGCGGCGCGCATGATGTCGTCGCTCATGCAACTGTCGCCGTCATCCGAAAAGGCGATCGCGCCCGCCGCCGCCATCTCTGCCCACGGCGCGGCCTGTTCCCCGCGCCGCCCGATGCTGATCGCGCCAATCGGCGAGACGCGCACGATGCCGTCGAGGATCGCCCGCTCGCGCAGATCGCGGATGATCGCCGCGTTGTCGAGGGCGGGCACGGTATTCGGCATGCAGCAGACGTGCGTGAAGCCGCCACGCGCCGCCGCCCGCGTGCCGGTGGCGAGCGTTTCTTTCTGCGTCTGGCCCGGATCGCGCAGGTGGACGTGAATGTCAATCAGGCCGGGGCAGACGATGCAGCCCGTCGCGTCGAGTTCGTCGGGCATCGGCGTGCGCAAGCCATCGAAACGATTAGCGACCGCGCCGAGCGCGGCGATCCGGCCATTCGTGATGATGAGGTCCGCAATGCCGTCGAACCCGGATGCCGGATCAATCACCCGCCCGCCCCGGATGACGAGGCTGTTCCCACTCGTGCTCATCGCGCGCCTACCTTCGGACAGAAAAAAAGCCTCCCGGAACAACCGGAAGGCGCGAGCGCTGCACGCAGCGAGTCTCCCCCGGCTCTGCCCGGCGGACGACGACGCGGCGTTTCACTTGTCAGCCAATATGCGGTCACGTTCTGCCCGATCTTCGCTCGCGCCCAATAGACGGCTCATCACCCGTCCCGACTGCACAGTATACGCATTTCGCACAGAGCGTCAACACCGAGTCCGTCCTGAACGTACAGTCGCTTCCGACGCAGCGACCGAGTATGCTCACGCGGAACGCGACAGTGGGGAGGAAGGAGCGATTATGGCCGACTTGCCGACGATCCACGACGAGCCGACCAGACGCATCGGCCTTCGCGCGCGTATTGTTACCCCGCGCCGCCAGCGATTGTTGCTCATGGGCGGTGCGGGCGCAATCCTCCTGGTGCTGATCGTCATCGGCGTCGTTGTCGCGCTCAATCTGCGCGACGACAAACACGCGGCAGCCGGTGTCGCGCAGACCTTCGCCGCGCCGCGTGCCGGGAGCAGCAGCAAGATCGCACTAACCGCGAACGCCGCGACAGTCAGCATCCACCCGCTCGACACGGGCAATCCGAACCTCCTGCAAGGCTCATTCACGCCGGGCAAGGCCCGGGGCGACGTACTGCTCCAGCACAAGGGCGAGACGTGGACCGTGCAGGAGGAGAACGGATCGAGCGACAGCGCCGATTCCGCCGCATGGGACATCGGCATTGCGCCGGGCATCGCGCTCGACCTTTCGATGACGCTCGATGCCACCAGCAGCGATGTGGACCTGAAAGCGCTCAGCCTCACCGCACTCGACGCCGAGGCGAACGCCAGTACATTCCGGCTTGTCCTACCCGCTTCCTATACTGGCGACGCGAAAGGTCGCATCAAGGCAGCGGCAGGGAACGTGCAGGTGACGATCCCGCCCGGCGCGGCGGTGCGGATCGTCATCGAAACGAAAGCCGGCAGCCGCGACGTGCCCGCCCGCTTCGTCCAGAAAAACGGCGGCTACGAGACACCTGAGTACGCGAGCGCGAAGAATCGCCTCACCCTCACGATCTCCGCCAACGCTGGGCGCGTCACCATCGTTTGAAGAAGGTTCGCCATGAGCGACCGATTTGGGTAGCGCGGGCTTTCCAGCCTGCGAGCGGGACGCGGGCTGGAAAGCCTGCGCTACCAACTCCCACGGCGGCGACGATCTACCGGCTTTTAGACGCTTCCCTGCTATGACGCCTCAGATGCGCGGTGGTGAGGGGTATGTTATGCTGCCCGGAACCTGCCGCACGCGGCGGGCGTTGATAGCCATAGAGGAAGTAGTGCGCCGGTTCGCGTGATGAATATCGGGCGCGCTGATACAGGCGCCGTAGAACAGTGCGATGCGCGGGGGATGGGACAGATGAAGGAGCGGATCTTCCGCCGTGGCGCGCATGGTGGCCACGAATCGGCGGAAAATGAGCGGCACGCAGCGCCGTCGAAGTTCAAGCCCGAATTGCGCGCGGCTGCCGACGATGCGGCCTCGTCCGCGATCATCGTCCCATGCCCCACCTGTAAAGAACCGCTCTACGTCAAGGAACTCGAAAACAACCTGCATGTCTGCCCGAAATGCGGCGCGCATTTGCGGCTCGATGCCCGCCAACGGCTGACATACACGCTCGATGATGGCTCATTCACGGAGTGGGACACGACCGTCCGCCCGATTGATCCGCTCGGCTTCGCGATTGGCAGGGATCGGTACGACGACAAACTCGGCGCATCGCAGAAAAAGACCGACGAAACCGAAGCAATGATTACCGGCTGCGGCGCAATCAATGGCGAGCCGGTCGTCGTCGCGGTCGCCGACTTCACCTTTATGGGCGCGACGATGGGCAGCGTCTACGGCGAAAAACTCGCCCGCGCCGCCGAGCGTGCGGTCCGCGAGCGGCTACCGCTCATTACCTTCAATGCCTCGGGCGGTGCGCGGATGCAGGAAGGCTTGTTCTCGCTAATGCAGATGGCGAAGACGACTGCTGCGGTCGCGCGACTGGGCGATGCCGGATTGCCGCATATCGCCGTCCTGACCGATCCCTGCTACGGCGGCGTCACGGCCTCGTACGCGACGGTCGCTGATGTGCTGCTGGCCGAGCCGGGGGCGCGCATCGGCTTCGCAGGCAAGACGCTGATCGAGCAGAACATGCGCCAGAAACTGCCCGATGATGTGCAGACCGCCGATTTTCAACTGAAGCACGGCATGATTGACAGCGTCGTCCACCGGCGCGACCTGCGGCAGACCCTCAGCACGCTGCTCGCGCTCTATGGTACGCCACGGACGATCACCGCTCCGCCGCTCGCGAGCGATGCGACTGAATCCGCACGCACACCCGATGGCGTCCTCGTACCCGCATTCTCCGCCGCCCATGCCTGAGTCGCATCGCGCCGACGTGACGTGGGAGCGGGTCACACGGGCACGCCACGCAAATCGGCCGCGCACGCTCGGCTACATTAGCGGCCTCTGCACCGCGTTCGTCCCGCTCCACGGCGACCGACTCTTCGGCGATGACCCGGCAATTGTTGGTGGCGTTGGCCGGTTTAATGGCCGCAGCGTCATGCTTCTCGGCCACCAGAGCGGCGCGGACACCAGGGAAAACTTGAAGCGCAACTTCGGCATGTCCAAACCGGAGGGATACCGCAAGGCGAAGCGGCTGATGCTCCACGCGGAAAAGTTCGGCTTCCCGGTACTCGCCTTCATTGACACGATGGCCGCCGATCCCACCCTGCCCTCGGAAGAACGCGGGCAGGCCATCGCCATCGCCGAATCCATCTTGACGATGCTCGGCCTGCGCGTGCCGACGATCTCGGTCGTGATCGGTCAGGGCGGGAGCGGCGGCGCGCTGGCAATCGGCGTCACCGACCGGATTTTGATGATGGAAAATGCCGTCTACTCCGTCGCCCCACCGGAAGCGGCGGCCCTGATCCTCAAACTCGACCCGTCCACCAAGCAGGAAATCGCGGCGGCGATGCGCATTACCGGCCCGGAGTCGCACATCTTCGGCGTCATAGACGAAGTCGTGCCCGAACCAACACCTGCCCACGAAGACCCGCTCGACGCGATTGACGCCGTCGGCAATGCCCTCGAACGACATCTCGCGTCGTTGGATGCCACCTACGGCGCCGGCGCCAGCCTCGATGTCCCGCATTTGCTGCGCGATCGCTATGCGAAGTACCGCAATGTCGGCCAGTGGATCGAACAAGCGACAGACGCCACGGCGTGACACCCGTGATGGAAGGGCATCTTTCATTCCGTTAGTATCCGCCGTCCTTTGGGACATGAACACTTGGCACAAAAAACTACTTCCCCATTGACAAAGATATAATGTATGTGTACGATGCATTCGTACACACTCGGTTAGATCATCATTGTCGCCCCGTAGCGGTGGGGAATAGTAGAGCGCGGCCAGCGTGGGAATCGCTTGCGTCTGTCGCGATCGCCAGGGAAGGGATGGACCATCCGTGACGTACCAGGAAACCGGCCCACGGAACATCAGCCCAATGTCTCGGCGCACGCTGATCAAAGCAGCTGCGGCTGCTGCCACGGCCATTGTTGGTGCGGCGATGATGCCCAGCGCGGGACTCGCCGCCGCGCCCGACAACTTGGCAGGCACGCTCGGTAGCCCGGCAGCCGCACCCCAAGCCGCTGTGTCAACATTCCAGACCAGGGCGCAGGACGCGCCGCCCGGTCAGGGCACGCCCCCCAGTGTGATCACCAACCCACCGCGCCAGTGGGGACCGGACGCCCCCCCGACGATTTATCCCGATCCGGACATCATCACCGTGGACCCTTCTTTCGGCCCGTACCTGCTCGGCATCACCGCGATCCGCCGCGTGTGGACCGGCGGGCGCTGGCTGGAGGGGCCGGCCTGGTCCAGCGAGGGCAACTTTCTGCTCTTCAGCGACGTGCAGGCCGATGTCGAGTATCGCCTCACCTGGGACGACATGCGCGTGACCAAGTTCCGTGATCCTTCGTACCACTCCAACGGCCATACGCGGGACTTCCAGGGCCGCGAGATCACCTGTCAGGATGAATTTCGCCGCGTCATTCGGTGGGAGCACGACGGTACGGTCACCATCATTGCCGACAACTATCAGGGCAAGCCACTCAACTCGCCGAACGATGTCGTCCCGCACCCCGACGGCAGCCTCTGGTTCACGGACCCGCCCTACGGCGACACGCTTTCCGAGGGGCAACCCGATGCGCCCGGCGGGCCGGCCAATCCGACGGGGCATATCAACCCTAAAGTCGGCGATCCATTCGCGGGTGACTTCAAGCGGCAACTCCCGACTAATGTGTATCGCTGGGACCCGAGTGGCCGGCTGGATGTCGTTATCGGGGAGGATCAACTTCCGGACCCGAACGGGCTGGTTTTCTCAGCCGACTACAAGACGCTCTATGTCGCCAGCACCGGCAAAGGGCCGGGTGACACCGGATCGGGTGGTACGGGCGTCCTCTTCGCGTTCGATGTCGGGAGCGACGGCAAGACCGTCGCCAATAAGCGGCTCTTTACGGACATGATGGTGGACGGCGTCCATTGCGGGCCGGACGGCATGCGGGTTGACGTTGATGGCAATGTCTGGGCGAGCTCCAACGCGCCCCTCGGCTACGCCGGGGTGCTCGTCTTCAATCCGCAGGGCAAGCTGATCGGGCGCATTCGGCTGCCGGAGGTCTGTGCCAACATGGCATTCGGCGGCCCCAAGCATAATTTCCTGCTGATGACCGCGAGCCAATCAATCTACGTTCTCCAGGTCAACACGCAAGGGGCGCAGCCCGGATGATCGCGCACCGCGCGTGACCCAGGCTGGACGTGAAAACGTCACCCGGCATGCCATCGTGGCATGCCGGGTGACGGGATACACCCTAATAAGTTCCCGACTGAAGAAATCAGATACCGACTGCGCAGCCGTCCGCGCGCGGCTCGCTACCCGCGACATAGACGCCGTTCTTGAGACGGCGGATGATCTGGCCCTTGCCGAAACTGCCGCCGGCATACTGGACTTCGAGTTTGTGCCCGCGCAACCCCAGACCGCTCAGGACGTGCTGCGGGGCGGACATCTCGACGGAAATCGTCTTGTCCTTCATCCACTGCCAGCGCGGCGCGTCGAGGCTCGTCTGCGGGTTCATGCCATAGTCCACCTGATTGACGACCATCTGGAGGTGGCCTTGCGGCTGCATGTAGCCGCCCATCACGCCGAACGGCCCGAGCGCCTCGCCGCCTCGCGTCAGGAAGGCGGGAATGATCGTGTGGTACGGGCGCTTGCCGGGCGCGACGACATTGAGGTGGTTGCGGTCGAGCCGGAAGCCTGCGCCGCGATTTTGCAGGGAGATTCCCGTCCCCGGTACAACGATGCCGCTGCCGAAGCCCTGATAGTTGGACTGGATCATCGAGATCATCATGCCGTCGCCGTCCACCGCGCAAAGGTAGACCGTGCCGCCGCTCGGCGGCTTACCTGCTTCCGGCTGCATCGCGCGATCCGTAATGAGGCGGCGGCGTTGCGAGGCATATTCTTTGTCCAGCAGGCCCGTCATCGGTACATCGCTGTGCTCCATATCGGCGACGTGGCGCAGCGCATCAGCGAAGCCGAGTTTCATCGCCTCGATTTGCAGATGATAACTCTCGGTCGTTTCGCGCGGGATCGCGCCGAGGTCGAATCCTTCGAGGATGTTCAGCGCGGAGAGCGCCGCGATTCCCTGCCCGTTCGGCGGGATTTCCCAGACCTCATGGCCGCGATACGAGACGCTGATCGGGTCCACCCAGGTACTGGTATGTGCCGCCAGATCCTCGCGCGTGATGTAGCCGTTCGTTTCGGCGGCGAAGTCGGCGATTTTGCCCGCCAAATCGCCTTTATAGAAGTCGTCTGCGCCGCTTTCCGCGATCCGCTGGAGCGTGCGCGCGTGATCGGGCAGCTCCCAGACGTCGCCCGCGCGCGGCGGCGTGCCGTCCTTGGTGAAGGTGGCGAACCACCCCGCGAACTCGGGGCCGACGTGCTCCTCCGCATAGCGCCGCGCTGAACCAGCCCACCCTTCCGCGACAACCGGTGCGAGCGGGTAGCCGCCGGATGCGTAGCGGATCGCCGGCTCGAAGAGCTGCGCGAAGGGCAGTTTGCCGAACTTGTCGTGCAACTCCCGCCACGCGCCGGGCGCGCCGGGCACGGTGACGGGCAACCAGCCGCTGCGCGGATATTCGGTGTGGCCGAGTTTCTCGAACAGGTCCATCGTATGCGTCGCAGGCGCGCGACCGGAGGCGTTGAGGCCGTGCAGCTTCTTGCCGTCCCAGACGAGCGCGAAGGCATCGGAGCCGATGCCGTTGGACGTTGGTTCCACCACGGTCAATGTGATCGCGGTCGCGATAGCCGCGTCCACGGCGCTACCGCCCCGCTGGAGCATTTCCAACCCGGCCTGCGCCGCCAACGGCTCGCTCGTCGCGACAATGCCGCGCGACGCGATCACCGGCATCCGCCGCGACGGGTACGCGTAGCTTTCTGAACGCAGATTTTCGGCTGAATCTCGCTGCATGAACATCCCCCAGTACTGCGAATCGCACTCAGTACTCAGTACCCAGTACTCAGCACTGGTAAAGATGGTGCCGAAGGAGGGACTCGAACCCTCATGCCTTGCGGCAACGGTGTTTGAGACCGTCGCGTCTGCCATTCCGCCACTTCGGCTCAGCGCGACGAAGCATACCAGCCAGCACGCCACGGGTCAATTTCAGTAGCGCAAGTTTTCCAGCCTGCGGTCGCCGTCCAGGGGCGCAGGCTTTCCAGCCTGCGCTACCGACGTTATGCCGCCCCGCGCGCCTGTATACTGGCCGCGTTCCGCGTGACATGCACGGACAGATGGATGGAGTGGCACAATGATGGGGGTCCTGCCCTCGCCTGTACTGGCAAGCACGACTGTTACGGCGGTAACGACGATTGTCTGGCTGCTCTTCGCTGTGACGCTCGTTGCTGTCCTGACGCACTTTGTCCGCGTGCCGTACACGATTGCGCTCGTCGTCGCGGGGCTGACGCTCGGTGTGATTAGTGGGCCGTTCAAGGTGCCGCTGACCGAAGATTTGATTCTCCAGGTCTTCATCCCCGCGCTCTTGTTCGAGGCGGCATACAACCTCTCGTGGCCGCGCCTCCGTGCGGAAATCCGCCCGATCACCGCGCTCGCCATCCCCGGCGTGATCGCGGGCACGTTCATCGTCGGCGCGATTGTCCATATGGCTGGGCTCCGCTGGCCCGTCGCGCTCCTGTTCGGCGCGCTAATTTCGGCGACCGATCCGGTCTCCGTCCTCGCGATCTTCCGGCAAATCGGCGCGAACCGCCGCCTCGCAATCATCATCGAGGGCGAAAGCCTGTTCAACGATGGCACCGCGCTCGTCATCTTTAAACTGATCCTCGTGGTCGTCGTCGCCGGTGGGGTGACCGCCTCGACGACGATCCTCGCCTTTGTCGCCTCGATTGCCGGGGGCATGGCGGTTGGGCTGGCGGTCGGCTATCTCGGCGCGCTCGCGCTCCGGCAGATTGACGACTATCTGGTCGAGATCACCGTCACGCTGCTCATGGCGTACGGTACCTTCATCCTGTGCGAGCACACGCACCTGACCGTCAGTGGCAACGAGATCGGTGCGTCGCCGGTGATCGCGGTCGTCGTGCTGGCGCTCGTCACCGGCAACTACGCCTCGCGCGCCAGCATGTCGGCGCGCACGCGCGTTTCGATGCACGATACCTGGGAACTGATCGGCTACTTCGCTAACTCGCTAATCTTCCTGCTGATCGGCCTCCAGGTGCATACGGCATCCGTCACGCGTGCGGACATTCCGCTGATCCTGTGGGCGATTGTCGGCATCCTCGTCAGCCGCGCGATCGTCGTCTACGGTGTCGGGCTGTACACGAACTGGCGCAACGCGCCCGTCTTCCGCATCCCGCTTCGCTTCCAGCACGTCATTCTTTGGGGCGGACTGCGCGGGGCGATTTCGCTCGCCGCCGCACTCAGCATCCCCGGCGACGCCGTGCCGGAGCGCCCGACGATTCTCCTGATGACCTTCGGCGTTGTCGTCTTCACGTTACTCGTGCAGGGGCTGACGATCCGGCCACTGATCGCGCGGCTCGGACTCAGCGGCACGGACCATTCCGCGCACCTGCTCGCCTTCGAGCGGCTGCAGGGGCAGCTCGTGGCGACGCAAGCCGCCCGCCGCGCCCTGAAAGACCTCAGCGACGGAGGCGAGATCGCGCCGGATGTTTATGCCCAACTCGCCCGCTCCTACGAGGAGCGCGGAACCCGGCTGCGCGACGAACTCGAAGGGCTAAACGTCTCGGCGGACGCCATCCGCACCGAACAGGTGATCGTCGCGCGGCGCAAGGCGTTGCAGGCGGAGAAAGACGCACTCCTTTCGCTGCGCAACCGCGGCACGATCACCGGCTCCGTCTACCGCACGCTGAACGCCGACATTGACCGAAGACTGCTACGTCTCGAAGAAGAGCCGGACGAGGAAAGCGACGCGGAGCAACCGGGGGACTATTCCGGCCCGTATCCTGACGCAGCGCTCTAGCGCGCACCTTCGTGGTAGCGCAGGCTTTCCAGCCTGCGTCCCTGGCGCACGAATCGCAGGCTGGAAAGCCTGCGCTACCACTCCCTACGCGACCGCCCCGCCCGTGCGCAGGTCGGCAATCGTGCCATCGGCGTAGCCGAGTTCGCGCAGGATCGTATCGGTGTGCTCGCCGAGGAGCGGCGGTGGCAGGGTCACTTCGAGATCGGCGCGCCGCAGATGGTACGGCATACCGGGTACGGTCAATTCGCCGATGGTCGGGTGCATGACGGTGCGAGCCAACCGTTCGTGCTGCACCTGCGGGTTCGCGAAGACCTCGTCAATGTTGTAGATCGGGCCGCACGGCACATTGACGGAGCCGAGTAGTGCCAACAAGTCGGCGGTCGTCATCACGCCGAACTTTTCGGTGATCATCGCCGTCACTTCCTCGTAGCGCGCGAGGCGATCCTGATTGCGGGCATAGCGCGGGTCGTTGCCCCGTTCCGGCCAGCCGAGCACGCCGCACAAACGGCCCCAGAGCGCGTCGTTGCCGATGGCGAGGCAGATGAAGCCGTCCGCCGTCGGATAGGTGTCGTAGGGGCAGATCGTCTGGTGACGGTTGCCGACGCGCTGCGCGACGATGTTGTCCATGAAGTAATTGACCGTGTAATAGACGAGCATCGAAGTCTGCGCGCCCAAAAGCGAGGCGTCGATGAACTCGCCGCCGCCGCCGCCCGCCTTGCGGTAGAGCGCGGCGACAATCGCGTATGCCGCGAACATCCCGGCGGTCATGTCCGCGATTGGGATGCCGACGCGCGTCGGCGGCCCGTCCTCCTGCCCGGTCAGACTCATGATGCCGCTCATCCCCTGCAAGATCAGATCGTACGCCGTCCAGTTCCGCCCCGGCCCTGTCTGTCCGAAGCCGGAAATCGAGCAGTAGACGATCTCTGGCCGCCGCGCCGCCACCGCCTCATAATCGAAGCCGAGGCGACTAATCGTGCCGGGGCTGAAGTTCTCGATCAGGACATCCGCCGTCTCGATCATCTTCCAAAGGACCGCCTTACCTTCGTCATTTTTCAGGTCGAGGGCGATGGAGCGCTTGTTCCGGTTGACGCTCAGGTAGTAGTTCGCCTCCCCCTCGGAAAACGGTGGTCCCCACGCGCGCGTGTCATCCCCCCTGCCGGGCTGCTCGACCTTGATGACCTCCGCACCCATGTCCGCGAGCATCATCGTGCAGTACGGCCCCGTCATCACCCGCGTCAGATCCACCACCCGCACGCCCGCCAGCGGCAACTTCACTTCCACTCCCAGCCTCCGTTCGTAATCGAAAACCGGGGAGAACCGCAAAGGCGCAAAGAGCGCAAAGGACGCAAAGATGGAGAAAGAAGAACGGAATCCATCCTCAATTTCTTTTTCCCCTTTGCGCTCTTTGCGCTCGTTGCACCTTTACGGTTCATTTGATTTCACCCTATTTGTGCTGATACAGCGCGTACGTGAAGCCGTTGTCAATCGCTGCCTGGATGTCGGTCTGCGGCGTCAGGACCAGAACGAGATTCGGTGAGACGACCGAGGCGGTCATCTGCACGAGCGCGATGCGCGTGTACTGCGTATCAAATCCGGGCAGATCGAGGCCGCGCCCCGGGCGACCGCCGCTCGTGATTTTGCTCATCCCGACGGCAATATAGGTGGGGTGCTGTGCCAGGATGTAGGCGGGGTCCGTCTTCTCATGCCCCGGCAATCCGTCGCCGGTTGCCTTGACGGTATGCGCGATGTGGTAGTCGCTCAACCCGAGCATATCGAGCGTTGATAAGTGGCTGATATAGGGCACAACACCGGCCGCGTCAATCGCCAGCGTGGCGTCCGGCGGTGCGGTTTCCCCCAGGTATTCCCCGAGAGCAATGAGGCCGGTGACGACGCGCATATGCGTACTCGCGACGCGCTGCTTCAGGAATGTATTGGGTGGCAGAAGGGGGATGAAGAGCCAGAAGGCGATCAGCGCGACGGAAAACGCGGCGAGCGGCGAACCACGCTCGCTCCAGCCCGATCCCGCGCCCGTGAAATCGAAGCGATGCCAAAGGATGCGCACGAGCGACCGGATACCCGCAACCGCAAGCACGATGATGAACGGAAAGATGTGAAAAAGAAATCGTGGCCCGATAAAATCGCCGCCGATCAGGATAATGTACGCGGTGAAAACGCCGCCGAGAAGCGCGACATAGCGCGCGGCACGACTCCCGACCACGGCGGATGGGGCGAGCACGAGCAACACGACCAGCGCGGCAATGATGAACGGGTGCAATTGCGGCACACTATGCGCGACATAGCCAAATCCACGTCGTACCTGCTGCGCCGTCGAGCCAACTTTGTCATAAAAAGTGTTCGGTACCGGCTCGCCATAATAGGAAAGCCGCCAGATCTCATGCACCCCGGCGATGGCGGCAAATGGCAACGCGAACGCACAAAGGTCGCGTGTTCGGATTGCCGGCATCGCATCGGCGGGTTGCGAGCGCCCCGGTCGTCGCGCGAGCCGAGGCGCAATCCACGCCTGCCAGATGAGCCACGCGAGCGTTACCCCCCAGAGTCCCACCCCTTCCGGGCGCGTCAAGTATGCGAGGGCGAAGACGATCCCCGCCCACGGCCATTTCCCGCGCAAAACGAGGCATGCGGCCACCGTGGCAAGGAGCGCAAACAAATGGGTCTCCAAGCCGATCGCCGCGTAGTAGGCGAACCAGCCGCACCCCGCCATCATCAGGCTCGGTGTCGCCCGGAGCAGTCCTGACGCGTCGGGCAGCACGAGCGTCGTCAGCCAGTAGGTCGCAACGACGACGCCCATTGCCGCGCCGATCGAGACGATTTTTGCCATCGTCAGCAGAGGCAGGCCGATCTTCGCACACCCCGCGAGGAAGACGGTGAGGAGGAAATTCGTATATCCCTCCACCGGCTGTTCGCCGGGATTGAAACGGAGACCATCACCATTCGCGAAATTCTGCGCGTACCGGAGCGTGATGTGTGTGTCGTCATACAGTCTGCCGAACATCCGGTGCGAGGCGTAGAGCGAGTAACACAGGGTGAGAAGCACGGCGACACAGAGCAACCACCGCCCGTCGAGGCGGGCGAGTGCGCGCACCCATGGCCGGTCGGTTAAGGCCCGCCGCCATACGATCACGCCCGCGACGAGCGCGACGACGGTGAAGCCGATCACCGCGTATACCTGTCGGCCCGGATCGTCCGCGCGGCCGAGCGCGAGGTACAGCGCGGCGAGCAGGGTCGGGCCATTGGTCGCAAGAAGCAGTTGCGCGATCGGCGGCGCGACCGAGAGCGCGATCAACGCCAGCGCCGCCGCCATGCCAAGAATGAGCAGCAGCGCGAGCAGCGGCGGTACGACCGGGCCAAAGCGCAGCGGATTCGTGAAGACGACGACTCGCTCAACCGCCACGCCGAGGGCGCGATTCTCCCTCGGTGGTATCGCCGTGTCGGACGGCACGATCAGCAGGTCCTGCGTATCAAACGGATTCCATTTCGCGCCACCGGTGGGCAACCGCACCGGGTAGGTGACAAAATCGCCCGTGCTCTGGATGCGAGCGAGCGGGTCGGCCTTGTCGGGCAGACCGAGCGTGACACCGGGCGGCTTGCTACCGGGCCGATTCCCGGACAGCACAATGTCGGCCTCACCGGGGAAAATGCCCAGAGGGAGACGGACAAGCGCGCGGCCTTCCGACCACCGATACGTGAAATTGCCCTTCCCCTCGGCATCGTAGAAGCCTCGCACGCTCTGGTCGTCATTCGACGATCCGACATAGACCGTATGCCGGTAGGGTACCTGAAACAGCAGGAGCGCCGACAGGAGTGCGAACATGCAGACACCGAGGAAAGTGCCGGTTTTCGCGCGGATGGTATCGGGCGACCAGCGGAGCGCCGCAGCCAGTCTCCCCGCCACCAGAGGCGGATCAATGTTCGTTGTCGTCATCTGTTGCCCCATCCCCATCCGCGCTGTTTCTCCCGCCTCACCCCGCCGCGCATTGTAGCATGCCTCGGCGCCCCGCCCATGCCACGGATACCGGACTGGCGTGCTATCATGGCATCTATCCGAGCCGCCTAACACGGTGGCGTCAAGCGGACAGGGAGCACACGCCGAGGAGCACCGATGACGACACGCACCCAGACCGGCGCAGCCGCGCTGATTGACGCGCTGGCGGCGCACGGCGTCACGCACCTCTTCGGTATCCCCGGCGTGCATACACTCCTGCCGTACGATCTGTTGCACGACCATCCGACGATCCGCCCCGTTGTGACGCGGCACGAGGGCGCGGCGGGCTTCGCGGCGGACGGCTACGCGCGCGCGACGGGCAAGCCGGGCGTTTGTCTCGTCGTCCCCGGCCCCGGCACGACGAACCTCGCCACCGCCGCCCTCGTCGCGAAGAGCGACAGCGTGCCGCTCGTCCTAATCACCGCCGCCGTGCCGGTCGCGCTCGAAGATCGGTTCGCGATCCACGAACTCGACATCGCCGCCTTCATGCGGCCCGTCGTCAAGGCGCAAATCGCCGTCACGACGGGCACACCGGCGGAAATCGCCGCTGCCGTCGCGGATGCCCTCGCCCTTGCACTCACCGAGCCGCCCGGCCCCGTCCACGTCCACATTCCGTATCCCTTCTTCGGTCGGAGTGGCGATGCGGCAGCAACACGTCGCCCGAACACGGCAGAGAGACCGCCGACTGAGATTCCGCCAATAGCGGACAACGCCGTGTTGGAGCGCGCATTGACGCTGCTCCGCGATGCCGACGCGCCGCTGATCTACGCGGGGCATGGCGTCGTGCGGTGCGGGGCGGGAGACACGCTGATCGCCCTCGCGGAGGCGCTCGGCGCGCCCGTCATCACGTCGAATAAGGCGCGCGGCATCATCCCGGAGGATCATCCGCTGGCGGTCGGCGTCCCGAGTATGGCGGGCGTCGCCGCCATCGCCCGCGATGCGGATGTCTGCATCGCCCTCGGCACGCATTTCAATGAGTACACGACGCTGACATGGAAGACGCCGCTGCCCGCGAACCTGATCCGCGTTGATCGCGACCCTGCCGCCCTCATGATGAACTATCCGGCCGCAGTCGCGATCAACGGTGATGTCGCGCGCGTCCTCGACTGGCTGCTGGAGCGGTTGCCGTCGTATCGTGCGCCTTCCCCGCTCGTTGCGGCAGCAGCCGCGCTCCGGGAACGCCGCCGCGCCGCGCTCGATCTGTTCATGGCGGAGAACCGGGACGCCGCGCCGCCGTTCCATCCGCGCTTCGTCGCGCGGTTGCTGCGCGAGGCATTCCCCGCCGACAGCATCGCCACATCGGACGGCTCCGCGACGGAATCGTGGCTCTACGAACCCGGTTTCGTCGTCACGCACCCCGGCTCGGTCTTCGTGCCAGATGTGCAACAGACGATGGGCTACGCCGTCGGTGCCGCACTCGGCGCCGCGCTCGGCGCGCCGGAGCGGTCGGCGCTCGCGGTCGTCGGCGACGGCAGCCTGATGATGACGCTCGGCGAACTGGCGACGATCGCGGCGATGCAGGCGCCCGTTACGGTCGCCGTCTTCAACGACGGCCAGTACAACGCCCTGCGTGTGCGGCAGGAAGCGATCTACAATCGGCGGTTCGTCGGCACCGAACTCGGCGCGCTCGATTACGCGCAGGTCGCGCGCGGCCTCGGCATGCGGGGCGAGAAGATCGTCTCGGCGGCACAGTTGCGCGCATGTTTGGCAGATGCAGCGACCCGACGCGAACCGCTCCTGCTCGACATCCCGATCACCCCCGCACCCCTCTCCGAACGATACACCGCTGTCATCGAGGCGGGTGGCTAAGAAGCGATGTGCAAAGCGAGAGAAGGGGAGAAGGAGTGAACGCAGAGGACGCAGAGGACGCAGAGAGCGCAGAGAAGACAGAAGATTTTCCTCTCTGCGTCCTCCGCGTCCTCTGTGCGCTCTGCGTTATATTCCATTTTCCTCTTGGCGGTTCAGATTTGGAGGAATTGCCATGACCGAACGATTGCTGACGATCCAGGAACGTGCGGACGCATCGAGCGAACCCGGCCCGACGCAGCGCCTCGCGGACTTCGCCGCCGTAACGGAGTACGACGATCTGCCCGTGCCGGTGATCGAGGAGGCAAAACGAGCGATCCTCGATTGGTTCGGTTCGATGCTGGCGGGCGCGCTCGAACCACCGGCCCGGATCGCGCACGAGGTGGCGACGCTGCTCGGCACGAGCGATGATGCGACGCTCTTCCCGCACGGTCGCTCGTCTGCCGCCGGGGCCGCCTTCGGCAACGGCGTCGCCTCGCACATCCTCGAATTCGATGATGTCCACAAGGGTTCGACGATGCACGCCGCCGCGCCGATCCTGCCCGCCGCGTTCGCCGTCGCCGAACGCGCGCACGCCGATGGCCGGGCGGTTCTCCGCGCAACCGTGCTCGGCTACGAGGCGGGCCTGCGCGTCGGCGAGGCGGTTAATCCGAGCCACTACGCATTCTGGCACCCGACCGGCACCGCCGCCACCTTCGGCGCGGCGGTCGCGGCGGGCACGCTGCTCGGCCTGGATGCGACGCAGATGCGCGACGCGCTCGGCAGCGCGGGCACGCAGGCGGCGGGGTTATGGGAGTTCAACGCCGACGGCGCGATGAGCAAGCATCTCCATCCGGGGAAAGCAGCGATGAACGGCATCCTCGCCGCCGATCTGGCGAAGCGCGGCTTCACCGCCGCGACGCGCATTTTGGAGGGCGAGCGCGGCTTTTTCCGCGCGACGAGCAGCGATTACGACGAAAGCCGGATCACGACCGGGCTGGGCGAGCAATGGAAGATCACCGAGAACTGCTACAAACTTCATTCGTGCTGCGGCCACACGCACACCGCGATTGACGCCGCGCAAGACCTCCGCACTGCGCAAGGATGGCAGGGTGACAACGCGGCGAGAGAGGTCGCGGCAATCGAGATCGCGCTCTACGGGCCGGGTTACGATGTCGTGCGCCGTCTCGTCCCGCACACGCCGTATCAGGCGAAATTCAGCGTCGCGTACTGCGTCGCCGCCGCGCTCGTCGAGGGCGTCGTCGGTTTGGCGCAGTTCGATCCCGACCGCTTCAACGCCGATGGTGTGACACACCCAGCCATCGCGGCCTTGCTCGACCGGACAACGGTGCGCATTGACCCGGCGCTGACGGCACGCTATCCGGAGCAGTGGCCCGCCCGCGTGACGATCCGCCTCGCGAATGGCGAAACAATCGAGGGCAGCGCCGACTACCCGCGTGGCAATCCCGAAAACCCCGTCCCATTCGCGACGCTCGAAACGAAGTTCCGGGGCCTCGTCGAGCCGCGCTACGATGCCGCGCTCGCCGACCGCGTGATCGCCGCCGTGCGCGACCTCGACACCTGCCCGGATGTCGCGGCGATGATGCGCGACATTCAAGCGGCGATACGTATCGGCGAATGAAGCGGTGTGAATAGCGTCATGGTGAGTTTGACATCCACCCGCATGTATCATGATACTCAGGAAAGAGAACAAACGTGCGAGTGGAGAAAAACATAGATGCCAGTGAACTGATAGACAACCTCGTGGCGGAACTTACCGACTGGCGCGGCAAGACGTTTGCTGACATTCAACGGATTATCCGTGAGGCTGACCCGGAGATCGTTGAGGAATGGAAATGGATGGGCACGCCCGTATGGTCTCACGGCGGCATCGTCTGTATCGCCAATGCTTTCAGAGACAAAGTGAAAGTGACGTTCTATGAAGGCGCGAGTGTCGCCGACCCGGACAAGCTCTACAACAACGGGCTTGCGGGCAAGAAATGGCGGACCATCGATTATTTCAAGACGACAAGATCAAGGAGATCGAACTGAGGACTCTGGTGCGTGCGGCGGTGGACTTCAATCTGGCAAAGACAAAGGTAGGGACGAATAAGACAGCAACGTGATGACCGCGAGCAGTACGCGTTCGGAGGAAAAGGGGGCGGCGTATCCTCGACCATGAAATCACGATCCGCTCCAAGTAGCGAATGGCGTTATTGATGTGCCGCTTAGTCATCTCAGTAATGAGCACCTACTTCCTGTTTTTGTTTTCCAGTATTTCATAGGAGTTCGGTGCTTTCTGAGCACGAGTACTCTCCTTTTTGAGGCCGACAATGCTAGACGATCTACTTACTACCCTCTACGTTTGCAATCTGAGATCGGTTTCTAAACTCGCCAGTCTCATTATTTCTCTCGAAATTTCGTGTTTGTCTGCCTCTGGCCCTGTCTCGGCGGTCTTTCGCATGTTGAGCCAATCTCATCTTCACTTCTCCCCATATGCGGTGCTGCTCCGGAGTGAACTCCGCGAATCGCAGTACTGTTTGCGTCAAGGCCACTACGCGAAGTTTGCGATCGTCATGCAGCCAAGGTGCGAGCGAAAGATCGAACCCCCGTCGCGCTTTATTACCGTATACAAGATTCCCGTCCGCGTCGCAGGCAGTGGCGAGCGGTACGCCTATGAAACGAAGACTCCTCATATCTGTCTCGTCCATGCCACTCGTACGGCTGCCGTCTTCAACCAGCACTGTGCCGACCGATGGGTCCTCATCACAATGGCGTAATTGATAGAAAGCCAGTTCATGCGGCGGTTCGGCATCTTCTAGGATATAGACGGAAAGGAAGGTATCTCCCGGAAAATCAGCGTTTGCCATAGCCTTCACCTCAACACAAAACCGATATGCCCTCCGTCGTCCGCTCGGACAACTATAGCAAGTGCCCTATGTTTTCTCGTAATCTCATCAAAGGCTCCTATTTGAGGCTGTTCCGAACCGTGTCCAGCGTCACTGGTTCTGCCTGTGTAGCGCGTTTCGTTACCCGTCTCTTTATCAAATGGCTCTTCCACTCGCTGTGTTGCTGGATTTGGAGACAATCGGTAGGAGAAGTCTCCGATGGTGGCGGTCTTGCCGGGAGCGCACGGGGCCGTTATCCTCTGCACATGGACGAACGACCGCCCGGTGGGGCATTTTCCGGTGACTTTCCCATTGCGGTACTGCTGTCCGGGCAGGGCAGGACGCTGGCGAACCTGCTCGCATGGATCGAACACGGCGATTTGCCCGTTGCGATTCGCTGCGTAATCGGCAGCAAGCCCGGCATTCGCGGGCTGGCGATTGCCGCCGATGCCAGTATCCCGCAGCATGTTATTCAACGCCGCACGTTCGCTGACACCGAGGCGTTCAGCGCTGCGGTGTGGGAATCGCTCGCACCGTACGATGTCCGCCTCGTCGTCCATGCGGGCTTCCTGCACAAGTTGCTCGTGCCGACCGGGTGGGAAGGGCGCGTGCTCAATATCCATCCATCGCTTTTGCCCGCGTTCGGTGGCAAAGGGATGTATGGGCAGCATGTCCATGCGGCGGTGATCGCGCACGGCTGCAAGGTGTCGGGATGCACCGTGCATATCTGCGACGACGCATACGATGCCGGCCCGATCGTCGCGCAACACTGCGTGCCAGTACGCGATGATGATACGCCGGAAACACTGGGCGAGCGCGTTTTCGCCGCCGAGTGCGCGCTCTACCCGGCGGTGATTCGCGCCTTCGCGGAGGGGCGTATCCAACAAGCGGGGCGACGGGTTACAATGGCGGCGGGCACACCGGCGTGCTCGCGGACGTAATCGGAGGAGTCGGGGATGCGCATTATCTGGATCAACACCCTCCTGTGCATCGCGGTGATCGTCGTCGCAGCGAGTATCTATGCGGGCGTCGCGGACTCCGTGCGGCTCATCTTCTCGCTCTTAATCGTCGCTCTGGGCATCTACCGCCTCGCGGACATCGTGCGGGAGTAGGTGGGAAGCAGCAGCAGACGGCAGACAGCAGACAGCAAAAACGGAGAAAGAACGGGCCTCCGGCGATGTTTTCGCCGGAGGCCCATTGCCATGTTCGTTCACCGGCAGCGTCGGTATTTCCATCCCTGTCCGCTGTCGGCTGACTGCCGACTACTTCTTCCGCGCCACGCGCCAGAGTGATTCGGTGAGGGCGAAGGCGACAACAACGGGCATCAGCCACCAGGCGGCGATGTTGCTGTGGGCGAGGAGCGCGGTGAGGGCGAGGGCGATGATGACAACCGCCGCCACGGTCCAGTCGTCGCCGACGATGAAGTCATACCAGAACTCGAAAAAGCCAGTGATGTAGCGCATCGCTCAGTCCCCCGCGCCGCGTACAACCGGCGTCGCCGCCACCGTCCGCGCATGTTGCTGCTTGAGCAGCGCCACCAAACCGAACGAAATGACGAGGATGAAGGCGAGAATCGCGAAGATCGCGCCATCCTTGCCGGGCCACTCGACGCCCGCACCCTCCGCGCCCCAAAACGTCCCGAAGGTCGTCAGCATCACGCCAACCGCAAACTTCATCGTGTTCTCCGGCACGCGGCTGAGTGGTGCGTGGATCAGCACGCCGATGACGCCGACGATGATGATCGCCGCCGCCGCGCCGATCGCCGCCAGCCTGACGCCGCCGCGCCCGTGCGTCGCGCCAAACGTCAGGACGATGAACGCCACTTCCAACCCCTCGAGGAAAACGCCCTTGAAGGAGAGCGTGAACGAATACCAGTCCATCCCGGCGCGGACTTCCGTGCCAGCCGCGCGCGCCGCCTCGATCTCCTCGCGGTAAGTCGCGTCCTCGTCGTGCAACGCCTTGTAGCCGCTGGCGCGCATGATCGCCTTGCGCAGCCACTGCAAGCCGAAAATCAGCAGCAACGCACCGACGACGAGCCGCAGGCCGTTGATCGGGATGTGCGTTAGGGCAGGACCGAGCACCGCGACGACGACCGCGAGCGCCGCCGTCGCTGTCGCCACCCCGATCAAGGCCGACCGCCAGCCGCGCGTCACGCCGACGGCGAGAACGATCGTCAGCGCTTCGACCATCTCCACGGCGGACGCGAGGAAGGCCGCGAGAACAAGAATGACACTACTCGTACTCATCCACCTATCTCCTTCTCCTTTTCGGTTCGCTTCATTTTTAGGGGCGACACCGGCCCGATAATCGGGGTCGGCAGGCCCAGCACACCCGGCGTCTCGCGCGAAGGCCCATCCGGCGCGTCATCGCTGCTGCGGCGATAGACTTCCTGCTCGAAGGCATTGAGCAGCTCCTCACACTTCTCGATCCATTCCGCGACCGCCGCGCGACGGCTCGCGCCGAACCAGTCCCGCTCGATGATTCGCGCGTACCAGCGCCGGATCTTCTCCAGGTCCTGCCCGATCTCCTCCGCCTCCTCGAAGGTGTAGTTCTGGCGGAAATGCTCGAACTCGATCTCCTTGACGAACTTCGTCTCGCACTCCTCGACGATCTCGGCGTATTCCTTGTCGCGCAGTACCCGGAATGCCGCGACGATTCTCACGGCATCCGCGTCCGCGAGGCGTGGCACCTCGAAAAGCGTGTACTCGCCTTCCAGATCGGGAATCTTCGCCGTCACCCGCGCCAGATCGTCGCGAACCGCAGGCAGGTCGGGCAAAATGCAGACACACTGCTGCAAATACAGCGCGCCCATCCGCTTCAGATCGCGCCACACCGCGACGCGCCTGCTGGCGGGTTCGGTTGGCACGCGATAGACGAGGAGCACCCATGCCTGCTCGGTCATATCATCCTTCTCAAACACAGGCGTTGCAATGTAACACCTGTACATGACACGATCATAGGCGCGGCATGGTTGCCGTGTCAAGTATGCAATTGATAATGGCCGCCCGATTCGTTGGCGACCATTGTTGGCGTACGAAGGTTTCGCTGCGGCTGGGTGACCGAATTACCCCTCGCGCATGGACGACGAGTTGGGCCACGCGAACCAGGCAACGAGCAAGCTACCGAGCGTGAGGACGACGAACAGCACATCATGCTTGACGCGCGGATGCGCCGGGGCGAACCCCGTCCAGTAGACGATATTGCCGAGACAAACAATCGCCAGGATCACCGCGATCACGACAACAATCATCCGCTGACTCCGGGACAACTGATCCATGTGCCGACCCCTTTCCACGCAGTCGCCGCTCTTATTGAGGCGACACTTTTTTCAGCCACAGCAGGCTTTCCAGCCTTCCGCTTGAAGTAGGGAGGCAGGCTGGAAAGCCTGCGCTACGGACACCCATACTACCAAAAAGCGCAGCCAACGTGCGTAAAGTCCCTGCATGTTCTTACCGCTATCGTCGCGCGGCCCACAACTGATTGCGTGCGTTCATCGGAGATGGTAGCGTGACGTGCGTTGCAACTGCGGAATTTCCCGGAAGTGCGTGGGGAGGGAGCACGACGCATGGCAGCAACGCCGGGTGGCATCAAGGGGTACGCACGCACCGTCCGCGCCTTCAGCCACGACATGCGCCTGTACATCCTTTTTACCCTGATCGGCTATCTCAATATCGGCGTCTTCCAGGTGCTCTACAACCTGTATCTGAACCGGATCGGCTTGCAGGAAGACTTTATCGGCACCTTCACAGCCGTCAATACGATCGCGATCGCGGGCGCAGCGCTCGCGATTGGCCCGATCGTCAATCGGTATGGTCCGTGGATTGTCGTCGTCTTCGGCTTCACGATCTTCTGTCTGACAAGTATTGGACTGACACTGTCGAGCGGCACGCTCCTCTTGCTCGCTTTCGCGGCATTGCAGGGGATCGGCACGTCCTTCTTCTCGAACCCGACGATGCTGATCGTCCTCGAATACACGACGAACGAGACGCGGCAGCACGCCTCGGCCATCGTCTACTCATCGCAGGCGCTCAGTGCCACGCTCGGCAACCTCGGCGGCGGCCTGCTGCCGAAACTGATCTTCCTCCTTTTTCCGGCGTTGACGACGGGTTCGGTCGGGTCGTACCGCGCGACGCTGATGGTCGGCGTCCTGGCTGCGGGGCTGGCGCTCATCCCGCTGCTTCGGATGCGCCCATCGGGCGGCGAGCGGCGCGGCGAGATGGCGGGCGTCCGGCGGCAAATGCCCGTCGAGGCGAAGAAGGAGAGCGGGACGCGTCGGGCGGATTTCTACGTCTTCATTATTTCCGGCGGCTTGCTCGCCATCGCTTCCGGCGCGGTCGTTCCCTTTTACAATGTCTTCCTCAAACGGCTCGGTGCGAGCACGCAGGTCGTTGGCTATATCTACGCGCTCGCAGCACTGGTCGCGGCGGTCGTCGGCCTGACGGGGCCAGTCGTTGCGGCGAAGTTCGGCGCACTCAGGACGGTCGGCGTCCTGCGCATTTCGCCGTTGCCGCTCTTTGTCGCGATGATCTTCGTACCGCACCTCGCACTCGCGATCCCGGCCCACGCGTTACGCGTGACGAGCATCAATATGTCGTGGCCGATTGACTCCACCTTTATCGCCGACCTCTTGCCGGCGCGGCAGCGGGCGTACGTCTTCAGCATCCGCTCCGTCCTGTGGAACGCGGGATGGGCGGTCACCAGCATCGTCATGGGCCGGGTGATCCGTGCGACCAATTCTTACGCGGCGGTTTTCGTTGTGTACTCGATCTTCCTCCTCCTCAGCGTCGGCCTGTTCCAGATATATTTTCAGCGCCGCGTCGCTGAACGGGCACGATTAGGCCTCGGCGCTGCGGTGCGAGCGTCGCGGGGGTGAGTTGCTCACGCGCCAAACCGGGGCGTTGCGGCCCCGGTCTGACGGAAAGGAGGAAGGAGAGGGAGGGAATATGCGTTAGGAGAGCGCCGCAGTGTTGAACTGCACCTTGAAGGCGCGGCACCAGATATCGGCAGTGTCGTAGGTCGCGGGGTCGAAGTCGGCGGGGAGGACATAGTTCTGGTTACCCTTGTTCCCCTTCAAGCCGCCGAGGTCGAGGTTCGCGCCGTTCTGCCCGAGCAGGCGGACGCGCAAGTCCGGGCCGTTCGTGACATCGAGAGTATCGAAGCGGAGGATGTACGCGCCGTCCCCTTGCTTGAAGATCGTCGCCGTGCCCGATCCGTCGTGCTCGACCTTGACGAAATGTCCGCTCTTCACGGCGACGGGGCCGGTCGCCGCAGGCGCACTCGTCGGCGCGGCGGTCGGCGGCGTTTGCACCTGTGCGGTCGCAGGAGCAGCGGTTGCAACGGGCGGTACGGCGGTCGCCGGTACTCTTGTCGAGACGGATTGTGCGCTGATCGCTGGCGCGGCGGTTACGACCCGTCGTGCGACGGTCACTGCGGGAATTGCTGGCGCCGCTGCTGGGAATGCCTCGTCCACCGTCTTGTTCATGTGCGGCTGGATGACAAGGAACCAGATGGCGGCGATCACACCAAGCGGCAACGTTGTCAGCTTAAAAAAGTGCTTGCGCCAGAAGGGTCGAGGCGCGCGTGGATCGCGCTTGCTCGATCGTGATGGTCGGTCAGTCACAGTCGCCATTCTCTGCCCCTCACTCGATTTGCATCTCTTGCTCCTATGCATTACCGCACGTTGCGCGGTCAATACGCGAACGAAAAGATGACGAAAGGCTGACACAATCGGGCGGGGCACGTACTGTGCTGAGGAATGAGGACTGAGGGCCGACTGCTGTCCACTGATTACTGCCAAGGAGATGCGATGCGCGGGTTTCTCGTTTTTCTGACAACACTGGTGCTCGGCGCGGTGGTCGCGCTCGCGGCGGTCTACTTTTTTGTCACGCGCCCGGCGCCGACGCAGATCGCCGCGACGACCGTACCGGTGAGCACTGCGGCGGTAGGCAGTTTCGACACCAAGGTCAATCAAATCGTCAATGCGCCCCGCAACACCGCCGTCACGGTCGAACTGACCGACGAAGAATTGACCTCGAAGTTCGCGCAGACGGTGCGTGAGGAGCGCGACAGTATCGGCGCGGACATCCAGAACCCGCAAGTCTCCGTACACGACGGTCGCGTCTTCGCTGGGGGCAAGGCGAAGAGCGATAGTCTCCCCGTGCGCGTAGATCTCGTCGTCGTCGCCGTGCCGACGGCGGAGAATGGCAAGCTGAGATTGCGCGTCGAGCGCGTTGAAAGCGGCCGCTTCCCGCTGCCGGGCAATATCACCGATCAGATCGTCGCCAATGTCCAGAACGACGCGCTCATCAATGACAACCTGCCTATTTACGTCGATCGCGTCGAAGTCCTGAACGGCAAACTCCGCCTAACAGGTAGGCCAAAGCAATGAGCAATGAGCAATGAGTGGAGAGAAAGCCCGCTTCTCATTACTCATCGCTCATCGCTCGCTACCGCCACCATCCGCCGCTGCGCATCAGATCGTTGCCGAGCAGCCCTTCGAGAACCGGGAGCGGGTTGTCCTTGAACTCCGGGTGATACTCCAACCGTGTCCGCTCGAAATATTGGACGGTATACGATTTCCCGTCGTCGGCATTCTTCTCGACAATCGGCTCACTGATCGGATAGCCGAAGACCGGGAGTCCGCCGCCCTGCTTCCAGAATTGGAGGAGCGGTCCGGTAAGGGTGTGCGACGTTTCCGCGAAGTACATGCCCGTGAACGGCGGCGGGGGCGGCGGGGTAGGAATGGGCGTGGCCGTTTCGGTTTTCACCGCGCCGGGTGTGCCGCTCGCCGCTATCGTCGGCTTTGGCGTCGGTGAAGGGGTCGGCGAGGGCGTCGGTGTCGATGTCGCCGGCGGGCGCGTCGGCGCGTCGGGGGACGGGAAGTAGACGTCCGACTCCAATAGCGGGCGCGGAACGGTCGAAAAAGTGCGCGTGCGCGTCGTTACGTTGCCGAGGAGTGTGAGCAATACTTCGTTGGGCGTGCCCGCAAATTCGTCGTGGAACTCGAACCGCGCCCGCTCGAAAATCTGCACGACCCGGCCAGCAGAGGTATAGACGCTCGTACGGGGCAGGCCAAACCGCTCGAGGCCGCCGTTGCGCTCCCAATACAACCGGAAAGGCCCCGCGATCCAGTGTTTCGTGTCCGGAAACCATTTGGCGTCGGACGCGGTCGGTTTGTTCAAGTCCTCCGGCGCGGTGGGGAGCGCGGACGGGCGCGCGATGCTCGCGTAGGCCCGGAGTGCGTCTTTGCGCGGCCACGGTTCGCCGGGGTGGTCGCCCTCGCGGCGGAAGGCGAATAAGCCCCAATGTGTCTCCTGATTCCCTTCCGTGAGCGTGAAATCCTCCAGCTTGAACCAGAAGGCGCGCTCGACGATGTCGCGCATCTTGTTCAGGGCCGAGAGCGTGTCGTTGAGGAACGCCGATTGTTTCGCCTCGTCGTCCGTCACGGGGATGATGCCGGATTCCGGCACGCCGGGCGCTGCCGCCTGCATGCCAAACTCCGTCACCCAGATCTTTTTAAATCCCTCGCCCGCCTGCTCCATCACCGTGTGCATGTCGCGCACATGGCCGGGGATATTCGCGGCAGTCAGTTCGTACGGGTGATCGGCGACGACATCCCACGGCGCGCCACCGTGCCCCTTGATGAGCGGCGAGTTGTACATCTGCCGCAGATACGGGACATCATAGTTGTCCGGATACGCGCCGGCGGTGTTGATCAGACCGCCGAGGACGACGGGTATATTCGGGCTGTTGCCCTTGAGGCGCGGATAGGTGAGCGACATAATCGCCGCCATCCGCTCCGGGAAGATGCGCTGTTGCTGCCCCTTAGTGATGAAGTCGAGTTGGGAATTCGAGTTCGGCTCGTTGATGATCTCCCACGCATCGACGTACCCGGCGTAGTGTCCGGCGATCTCCGCCGCACGGTCGGCGAAGCCGCGGATAAAGGGGTTCGAGCCGTCCTGACGGTCAGTCGGGTCGTTTACTTTGTTAAGCGCATAGGTGTAGTTCGTGTCCCGCACGATGCCATAGGAAAGCAAGCCGAGCACATTCATGTTGTACCGCTTGCAAAGATCGGTGAGGAACCAGTCGTATTTCTCGTACGGCATCCTGCCGGGGCCGCTCGGGTCGCCGTATTCGGCGAAGAACTCGATGCGCACCCATTTCGCACCCGACGCCGCCATCTCCTTGACGATATTTTCCAACACCACTTTGTTGACATCGTTGTTGAAATGCACCGTATCGGTGTTCCACTCATAATATGGATCGCGCCCGACGACACCGAAGAAGCCGTCACGATCCGCGTACGGATCGGTCAGCGCGGCGGCAGCCGGCGTGGGCGTTTGTGCCGCCGGGAGCAGTGTCAGCAGCAAAAGTAACACGAGGGCAATGCTTTGGCGCATCCCTCGACGGTGACGATCGGTCATTCGATGAAACCCCTTCCCACGAGCACCCCTGGCATCGTCGCACCCTTCCCACGCGACGTGACTGCACGGACACCCTGAACGTTGCAGCCCGAAGAGATTGTGCACATATGCCGCCCATGATGCAAACTGGTACACTAAAACGGACGATATAGGGTTGTAATCGGGTATGCTGCAAGATGATTCAGGATCGCTCCCCATCGAGTCCGACGCTGAACGAACGCGAATCGCTCCTTCAGCACATCGCGCAACTTGATGCGCTCCACCGGATTCATCGTGCCGCCTCCTCAACCCTCGACCTCAGCCCGATGCTCGACATGGTCGTGGTGACGGTTGCCGAGGTAATGCGGAGCGATGCATGCAGCGTCTATCTGCACGATGAGGAGCGCGCCCACCTCGTCCTGTCCGCCGTCGTCGGCTTGCCGGAGGAGGCAATTGGCCGGATCACGCTGCGGATCGGCGAGAGCATCACGGGCCTCGCGGCGCGCGAGCGAACGATCATCGCGACGCCGGACGCTCGCACGCACCCCGCCTACCTTCCAAGTCCGCTGCTGCACGACGATCATCTGCGTGCGCACGTTTCCGTGCCGATGTTCCTGCCGACGGTCGGGCGTCTGGTCGGCGTGCTCAATCTCCATTTCCGCGACGCCCGCACGATGAGCGATGACGATCTTACCTTTCTGATGACCGTTGCGGGCGAACTCGCTATCGCGATTGACCACGCGCGGCTCTATCAGGCGACCGATGTCGCGCTGCACCGCAAAGTCGCGGAACTCCAGACGCTGCAGAAGGTCACGGCGGTCGTCACGAGCACGCTCGACCTGACGCGCGTGCTGGAAACGATCGCGGAGCAGGCGGCGGTGCTCGGCCAGGCAGATGTCGTCAGCATGTACGAACTCGGGCCGGATGGCGAAAGCCTGACCTTCCTCGCCGGGTACGAGGCGACGACGACCGGCGGCGCGCCGATCCGGGAGGAGATGCGCAAGGAGGCCGTCCGGCGGGCGATGCAGATTTCCGCGCTCGACTCCGATGATCCGCTGTCGGTCATCGCGTCCGGCGCCGATGACGATGCCGGCGACGGCACCGTCTTCTGCATCCCGCTCCGCACCGCACACGGCATGATCGGCGGCATCTGCCTGCACTTCGACACGGGCAACGGGCCGAGCCGCGATCAGATTGACCTACTGGAATCGTTCTGCAACACCGCCGCCATCGCCATCGAGCAGGCGCGCCTCTACGACGATGCGCGCCGCTCGCTGACCAGCAAATCCGCCTTGTTGCAGGAGATGCATCATCGCGTCCGCAACAACCTGCAAACCGTCGCCGCGCTCCTTTCGATGCACGTCCGGCGGGCGGGCGAGCAGGCATGGGCGTTGCCGCTCAAGGAGGCCGTCAACCGTATCCGCTCCATCGCCGCCGTCCACGATCTGCTCACCCGCGAGGACATCGGCATCACGACCGTCAATGAGGTCGCCAAACTCGTCACCGACGAGGCAGCGACGACGCTCCTGCCGCCGGGCGCGGACTATCAGTTCATTGTCGCGGGCGAACCCGCCGAGGTTTCCTCGCGCGAGGCGACAGTGCTGGCGATCTTGATTAACGAGTTGGTCGCGAACGCCGTGCTGCACGGCCTCGAAGGTCGGATGCGCGGCATCGTCAAGGTGACAATCGGATTACAGGATGAGCAAGTGACCGTCCGCGTCGAGGACGACGGCAAGGGCTTCCCTCCCGGCTTCCGCGCCGACGTGGACGGTGGCCTCGGCCTGCAAATCACCCAGAACCTCGTTTCCACCGACCTACGCGGCACCGTATCGCTGGAGCCAAGCCCGCTCGGTGGCGGCGCGGTCGTCCTCACCTTCACCCCACGCCTCGGTGCGTAGCGGTTAGATGTGAACGACCAAACATGCGCTCAGTTATCCACCGTCGTTCGTAGATGCGGAACGAGAATACGTCGCAAGTTCTGAGACGGTTCTTCGGCTACTTGTGCTGGTCAGTGTCGCGGCAGCATCTATGCATTCCAACAATCGAAGGCGACTGAAGTGGTAGGTTGTTCTCTGGAATAGACGTAAAGGTTGAAGATGATCAGTGCTATCCTGCTATTCACGGGTAAGGCTGAGCCCGGCCCCTTCATCAAGCATCCGTACTGGATTCCCTTTGCTATTCTTGGCACCGTGGGGTCACTTTTGCTGGCCGGATGTTACTTCTGTTTGTGTGCTATCTACTTCCGGCGGTATCGCGTCGCGCGGGATATATGGTTGCCCATCAGCCTAATGGAGCGCATAGATGCGCAAGTCAATAAGCAGCGTTCGTACACGCGGGCAAAGTTCGCGGCGCTCTGGACGCGACAGCAGGAGCCAGACTTGGAGCGATTACGACGAGTAATGCTTGCGTGCCTTGTCGCAGATTATGCCGTGTGGGGTGTGACGGCGTTCGCAATCATCCCCCATCTCTTCTGATCGCCGAGACGTACCACAAAATTTGAGCCGTTATATGCGGATTGCGCGATGACCCGATATTGGCTGATCTCATCAGTGGCGGATGTCGCTTATCTCACCTCATCGTCAACGTCGCGAATGATGTGCGATAACATCATTCGCGACGAGGGACTGGCCCCTGGCTTTGCATCGTGTCTCGGTTTTTCGGTCTTCCACTTTACCGAACCGTGATGCCTGCGCCCGCTACGACAGCGCCGATCTGCCATGCTGGCTGACCGGCCGACTGGCACGCCGCGAGGAAATCCGCGATGGCATCCGGCGCGAGGCAGAGCAGGAGACCACCGGACGTCTCCGATTCCCACAAGGCTTGGCGGGTCACGTCGTCCACGGAATCGGCGAAGGTGACGTGCGCGGCGAAGTAGTCGCGGTTGCGGGCGCTGCCGCCGGTGCGAATCTCCTCGGTCGTGTATCGCCGCGCGCCGTCCAGCCACGGGAGGGCGGCAGCATCGAAGGTGAGCGCGACGCCGCTCTTGGTGGCGATTTCGTCCGCGTGGCCGAGCAGGCCGAAGCCGGTGATGTCGGTGCCCGCACGGACGCCTGCCGCAACAGCAAGGCGCGAGGCGACATTGTTCAGCCGCTTCATGCTGGCAATCGCCGCCGCGAGGTGCGCGGGGTCGGCGCGGAGGTTTTTCGCCGCCGTCGTGATCGTACCGGTGCCGAGCGGCTTGGTGAGGACGAGCAGGTCGCCGGGTTGCGCCGCCGCCTTCGTGATGATCCGGTCAGGATGGACGACGCCGGTGACGCTGAGGCCGTATTTCGGCTCGGCGTCGCGGATCGTGTGGCCGCCCGCGATCACCGCACCGACCGAGGCCATTGCGTCCGTGCCGCCTTGAAAGACGCGCGCCAGTAACGCCGCGCTCAGGTCTTCCGGCCACGCCGCGACATTGAGCGCGAAACGGACCTCGCCGCCCATCGCGTAGATGTCGCTCATCGCGTTCGCGGCGGCAATCGCGCCGTAGTCGTACGCATCGTCCACGACGGGCGCGAAGAAGTCCACCGTCTGTACGACGGCGAGTTCGTCCGTTAGCCGATAGACCGCCGCGTCGTCGCTCGTGTGGAGGCCGACGAGCAATTCCGGCGGTGTGGCGACTGCGGCAAGTGGCGCGAGGACAAGAGCCAGGTCCCCTGGCCCGAGTTTGGATGCTCAGCCCGCGCAGGCGGCGAGTGTCGTCAGGCGGATTTCATCGCGCGTGTGCATTCGCTCCTCCTTCCCGCGTCGTTGCAGCAGCCATTCCGTCCGTGTCACTGTAACAGAAGTGTGGCGGGCGGGGAACGACCTAACCCCCGGCCCCTTCCCGCGAGGAAGGGGTGACTCTTTGCGAGGCCATGATGTTCCCCGGAACGCCCCGATGTCGCGGAGACTCTCCTCCCCTTCCTCGCGGGAAGGGGCCGGGGGTTAGGTTCTCCGCACCACACCTTGAATCCCCCGCATACCGCCGCTATGCTCATCGTGGCGACCGGATCGTGGCGCCGGGAAGGGATGTCGCGCGTGTCGTTCGCCGGGCCTGCACTGCTGCGGAATGTAGATTTTCGTAAACTCTGGGCGTCGCAGGCCGCAACGGTCTTCGGCTATTTCACGATCCTGATCGCCGTGCCGCTGCTCGTCTTTAGCCGGACGCATTCGGCGTGGCAGACGGGGCTGGTCGCCGCTTTCGAGACATTGGCGTACCCACTCGTCGCGCCGTGGGCGGGCGTCGCGGCGGATCGGATGAACCGGCGCGTCATCATGCTGACGTGCGACGCGACGCGGGTCGTCCTGTATGGCAGCATCCCGGTCGCGGCGGCGTTCGGGCAGGTCTCCATCCTGCATGTCTACATCATCGCTACACTCGCGCCGCTCTTTACGGTGCTTTTCGATGCCTGCGCTCTCAGCGCCCTGACCGCGCTCGTCCGGCGCGACCAGTTAGTGGAGGCGAACGCGCGGCTACAAATCACCGTCTCGGTCGGCGCGCTGGTCGGGCCGTCGGTGGCGGGGGTGCTCATCACGAACATCGGTGAGGCGTTGTCGTTGATGGTCGCGTGCGTGACATTTGCCTGCTCGTTTTGCGCGCTGGCGACGATCCGCCGCCCGTTCCAGCGGCACACGCTCGGCGAGGCGACGGGCCGCAGCGTCCGCGCCGATCTCGGCGAAGGTCTCCGCTTCCTGTGGCGGCAGCGGACGGTGCGGGCGCTCGCGGCGGTGCTGTTCGTCTTCACCCTCGCGGACGGCGGCGTGTACGGCTTGCTGCCGGTCTATGCACTGGAAGGACTGGGCATCCGCAAGGCGCTCGTCGGGCTGCTCTACGCGGCGTCCGGGGTCGGCGGCATCGTTTCGGCATTCCTCGTCACCCGCGTCAGCGCACGACTGGGCATCCGCACGATGATGATTGGCGGCTTCTCGCTCGCGGGCGTGCTGACGGTCGCGATGGCCTTCGCACCGAACCTGCCCGCCGCGCTTGTCCTACTGATGCTGCGCGCGTTCTGCGTCGAGATGGTGATTATTACCGTCATCTCGCTCCGCCAGCGGCTCATCCCCGATCACCTGCAAGGGCGGGTGAATATTGCGGCCCGCGCGATCTCGATGAGCGGCTTCCCGCTCTCGTCCTCGATTGCCGGCTTCGGCATTGACCTCGTCGGCGTCCGGCCTGTCTATGCCTTGATGTCGCTCTTTATCTTCATCGCGGCCCTCTTCGGCTTGCTCGTCCCGCGCCGCGCCGATGTCGAGCGCCAGGTCGCCGCGATGCTCGCCTCCCAGGAGCGCGGCAGCGTGCAACCCGAACCCGTCGCGGTGGGATGAGGGAAACGACAGAAACCGGGGAGACCCGCAGAGGCGCAAAGGACGCGAAGGACGCAAAGAAGGAAAAGAAAAATAGTGTGAAGATGAGTGGTATGGTTCATCGGGTATCGGGCATGTCATATCTTTCTTTTGTGTCCTTCGCGCCTTTGCGGTTCATTCGGTTTGTCGGTCTGAAAGAGGGGGGGGGTATGGCGGTTGAGATTCGGTCCATCAAGAACATTTCGGGCGGGCGGGGGGATTTGCCGTTCAGCCGGGCGGTCGTCGCGAATGGGTTCGTCTGGGTGTCGGGGGTGGGCGGCGTGGATCAGGCGAGCGGCGCGGGCGGCGGGACAATCGAGGAGCAGACGCGCGGCACAATCGAGAACCTGCGCAAAATTCTCGACGCCGCCGGATCGTCCCTGGCGCGCGTCGTCTGGATTCAGGTCGGGCTGGCCGACCCGGCGGAGTACGCGCGCATGAATGCCGAGTACGTCAAGCATTTCCCGGACGATCAGCGGCCCGCCCGCGCGACGGTCAAACTCGGCTTCGAGAACCCGAATACGAAGCTCGTCATGGCCTGCACCGCGCTCGCGGGCGACGGCACGACGTAAAACATCTATCCGAGAGCGAGGCGACATCATGGACAAACTCAAGGACGACGAAGTGGCCGCGCGGCTGCAAACGCTGGCGGGCTGGGAACGGAAGGGCGACGGCATCGCCAAGACGTACGAACTGAGCGATTTCGTCCACGCGCTCGGCTTCGTCGTCGAGGTCGGCGTGATCGCTGAGGCGGTCTGGCACCACCCGGACATCACGCTGCGCGGCTGGAACAAGGTGGACATCATGTGCAGCTCGCACGACGCGGACGCCGTCACCAAGCGCGACGTGGACCTCGCCGCAAAGATCGAGGAAGCCTTCGCGAAGCGATGACGTGGTAGCGTAGGCTTCAGCCTGCGAGCCGCACGCATAGATTGAATGACCGGCAATTGGTGGCACAAGTTTTCAACCTGTGCCACCAATTAGGGTAGCAACGGAGCATCCCATCGGATGAGTTGCAGCGTTCCGCGCAGGGTCGCGAGATCGGGGATGCCGGTCGCGAACATCGCGACTCGGAGCGTCGTCGTGAGTTCTTCGATTGCTTCCAGCACTGCTTCCGTGGAGATCGCTGCCGCCTTGAGGAAGGGCAGGGCGAGGCCGCAGACGTGCGCGCCGAGGGCAATCGCTTTCGCGACTTCGACACCGTTACGCAAGCCGCCGCTGGCGATCAGCGGCATCGTCGGCAGCGCGGCGGCGACACCGGCGACGCATTCCGCCGTCGGGATGCCCCAATCCACGAAGTGCGACGCGACGCGCGCCGCCATCGGGTCGCGGGCGCGGTGCATCTCTACCTGGCTCCATGACGTGCCGCCCGCGCCCGCGACATCAATCGCCGCGATGCCCGCCTCCGCGAGCTGCTGGGCGACCGTTGGCGCGATTCCCCAGCCGACTTCCTTGGCGATGACCGGGACGCCGATCGTCCGGCAGATTGCCTCGATCCGCTTGAGGAGGTTGCGCCATTGATGATCGCCCTCCGGTTGTAAAGCCTCCTGGAGAGGATTGAGGTGGAGAATCAGCGCATCCGCGCCGATCATTTCGACCGCGCGGCGGCATTCGGCCGCGCCATAGCCCCGGTTCAACTGCACCGCGCCGATGTTCGCGAAGAGCAGGATGTCCGGCGCGACATCGCGGACGCGGAAGGTGGCGGCGAGCGACGGGCGCTCCACCGCGCTCCGTTGCGAGCCGACGCCGAGGGCGATGCCGGCGGCCTGGGCCGCCTCCGCGAGGCGGTGGTTGATCGCTGTCGCCTCATCCGTCCCACCCGTCATGGACGAGACGAGCAGGGGCATCCGGAGCGTCTTGCCGAGGAATGGCTGGCGAGTATCAATCGCATCGAGGTCGCAGTCGGGTAGCGCCCGATGGACGAAGCGATAGCGCGCGAAGCCGTTCGCGAGACCGGAGGCGACATCCTCATCCATCGTGATGCGCAGATGCTCGGCCTTGCGGCGTTGGGTTGTCGGATGGTCGTCGGGCATCGTTGGCCTTATCCCCGTGGCGCGGCTGTCTCCGCCCTGAGAGAATAGCCGCGCGTCCGATACGCCGCAAGCGGAAGGAAAGCGATGTCATCGCCGTCAGCACCCTTGTTGTCACGCCCCTTCGTCGCACCCGCCGACCTGCGGCCGCTCCTCGACCTCGTCACGGCGGCGAATGGCGACGCGCGACGACCGAGCCACTGGCACATCGGCGATGTGCTATGGCAGATGTTCCGCAGCGATGGCTTCGACGCGACGGCGCGTATCCGCCTCTGGTACGACGATGCCGGACTGCTCGGCTTCGCCTGGCGCGATGATCCCACGTCGGCGGTGCTGCAACTCCACCCGCGCGCCCACGACAACGATGCGCTCGAAGAAGCGATGCTGACATGGATCGGCGATGCGTGGAGCGTGCGGGGCGATGGCGGAGCGGCGCGCACGCTGACGACCTATGCGATGGAAAGCGATACGCGCCGCCTCGCGCCCCTGCACCGTCACGGATTCGTCGGTGCCGAGGCGCATCTGCACCATGTCATGCATCGCGATCTCGACGCGCCGATTCCCGATCTGCCCCTCCCGGACGGCGCGGTGATCCGCCCGCTCGCGGACGACACGGAGATCGCCGCACGCGTCGCGCTCCACCGCGCCGTCTGGACAAACTCGCACATGACGGACGCATCGTACGCGCGGATGCGCGCCGTGCCCGGCTATCTGCCCGATCTGGACATCGTCGCGGCGATGCCCGATGACGCTTTCGCGTCCTATTGCATCTGCTGGCTCGATCCGGTCAACCGGACGGGCGAGTTCGAGCCGGTCGGCACGCGGGCGGCATACCGGCGGCAAGGGATCGGCAAGGCGGTTGTTCTGGATGGTCTGCTGAGATTGAAGGCCCACGGCGCACATACTGCAATCGTCGCCCCCACCGCCGGCAACGATGCGTCGCTGGCGCTCTACCTTTCCGCCGGTTTTCGCGTCGTCGATCGGGAGATGGCATTCACACGGAGATGGCGGGAATCCTAACCCCCTGCCTCTTTCCTCGTAGGGAAGGGGAGACAGAAACCCCCTCCTTCTGAGGGAGGGGGTTGGGGGTAGGATTTCCCCTACCGGCTGTGCAACGTTTCTTCGCTAATGGAGCGCACGGCGCCGAAGAGCGTGCCGGCGCGTGCGGTGCGCGAGAGTTGCGGGCGGACGACGAAGGGGTCATAGCCCTGCCGGACGATGGCCGCGAGCATCGCGCGGGCATCGGAAATGATCAGCGCGCAATCGAGGCGTGCCCGGCCCCGCAGCATCGTCACAAGCGGTGCGCCGTAGTGGAGCAGTTCGATGCTGCGCTCGATCTCGAAGGCGATCAGCGCGCGGATATTGATGTCCGCACGGCGGTTCGCAATCGCCCGCGCGAGGTCGGCATCGCCGACGCCGAAGAGATGCAAATCCTCTCGCGGGACGTAGATGCGCCCGCGCGTGTAATCCCGCGCGATGTCGCGCCAGAAGGCGGTCAGTTGCACGGCGGTGCAGATCGCATCGCTGTATTCGATCCGCTCGTCGTCGGTATGGCCGAGGATCGCCAGGACGAGCCGACCGAGCGGGTTCGCCGCCCGCGCGCAGGCGGCGAGTAATGCATCGTACGTCTCGTATCCAAGGTTGCGCTGGCGTTCCCGTTGCGCCGCGATCAGTGTGAGGAGGGGTTCGCATGGCAGGTGATGCGCCCGGAGCGGCGAAAGTACCGGATGGTACGTCGCCTCCCCTTCCCAGACGCGGTGAATGTCGGCTTCCCATGCGTCGAGGCGCGCAGTGTGCTCCGGCGTCGCAGTGCCGAGGGTGCGCGTTTCGCGGTAAAAGGCGGCGAGGGCGGCAAAGATCGGGCGGTGGCGATGGGGGAGGAGCAGCGAGCGCACCGGCAGGCGCGTTGCACGGGCACTATGCGGCATGGTCTGCGCGCTTTGCAGCGGGATTGCGCGTTCATTTCGTCGTGCCGGTTGCACATCGTCCGTTGCGCGGACGTGCATGGCGTCGGCTTCCATTCGTCCCCCTCATGACCACGGCGCCGAGCGCTCGCCTGGCGCGTTTGCCAGTCTAACAGAACGTATCACGCAATGGGAAGGATGGGTGGGCCAATTTCGCGCGCATACTCCGTCGGCAACGCTCGTCACTACTGATGTGAACGGACATACCCACGCATCCGTGACGGGTCCGGGCAGATTCGACGCCGTGAGCCGACTGTGGAATGAGAGAAAGAGAGAGGAACCGAGCGCAGAGGACGCAGAGGACGCAGAGATCACAGAGAAATTCTTTTATCTCTTCTCTGTGATCTCTGCGTCCTCTGCGCTACTCCCTTTTTCGGCTGCTTGGCGATCTCAGTCCTGGCCGAACGCGCTCTTTCCCGCGAGAATCACCGTAACGTCGTCCATTGGCGGGTTGTGCAGTCCGGCACGGACATCGCGGTAATAGCGTTCGAGTGGCAAGGTTTTCGTCAGGCTCGCGCCACCGACGACGCGCATCGCGAGGTCCACGACGCGGACGGCGGTGTTGGTCGCCGTCATCTTCGCAGCGGCAACCCGGCCCGCGAAGCCGGAACGACGCCCACTGGAAATATCCCACTCATCGGCCACCGGCCACACAAGCGAGCGGGCGGTGAGCAACGCAATGTCTATCTCGCCGATCTTTGTCTGGATCGCCGGGAGCGTGGCAATCGGCTTGCCGAGGCTGGTCGGCACGCGCTCGGTCGCATACTGCACGGCTACGTTGCGCGCCGCTTCCGCAACGCCGAGGTAGGTACTGCTGACGGCGAGCGCGCCCCACGCGCGGTGGTCGGTCGCGCCGGGGTCCGCACCCTTGCGCATCCCGCCGAGGCGAACGACATCGGCGTCCGGCACGAAGACATCCTGTAATAGCACGTCATGGCTACCGGTCGCGCGCATACCGAGGCTGTCCCATGTCTCGATGATCGAAAGGCCGCTCACGCCGCGCATAATGAGGAAATCGCCCGTCTCCTCTTTGCCGTCAATCCCGGCGAAGACGAGGAAAAAGGTGAGGATCGGGCTGAGCGTGCTCCATGTCTTGCGACCGGTGAGTAACCAGCCACCCTCGACCTGTTTGGCGGTCGTGTTCGGTCTCCCACCGCGCGAGGGGGAACCGAGCTCCGGCTCCGTCGCGACGCTGTTGACCGTCGCCCCGTCGCGCACCGCTGCCGCGAAGACGCGCGCCCGGATGCCGTCCGGCCAGGCGTGGAATTGCGCCTCCCGCCCGATGGTCGAAAGAGACATCGTGCTCGAAAGCGCCGTCGCGCCATTGCCGAGCGCGAGCCGCCCTTGGGCGCGCACAAACTCGCCGAGATTCGCGCCCATGCCGCCGTCCGCCTCCGGGACGGTGAGGGCGAGGTAGCCCGCTTCTTTCAAATCTGCGAAGTCCGCGAACGGAAAGGCGTTGTCGCGGTCATAGGCAGCGGCGCGCGGCGCGATCTTCGCGGCGAGTTCATCCGCGAGAGCGACGAAGCGCGCCTGCCGGTCGGTATATGCTGCATCGAGAATCGTCACGCACGCTCCCTTGTTGTGTACCCCGTGCAATCCCAACCGGGGCATCGTATCATGCCGCACGGACGTTGCCAGTAGCAATATTGGTTGTTCGATTCGTTCGGCTCCCTTTCCCCGTGGGGAAAGGGGCTGGGGTTAGGGAGAACGCCGTGAAAATAACGAATGTGAAGGTCGTCGTCACCTGTCCGGGGCGGAACTATGTGCTCGTCAAGATCGAGACGGACGAGGGGCTGTACGGTTGGGGCGACGCGACGCTTAACGGACGCGAACTCGCCGTCGCGACGCTGCTGGAAGAACACATCGCGCCGCTCCTGATCGGCATGGACCCGGACCGCATCGAGGACATCTACCAGTACCTGTCGCGCGGCTCGTACTGGCGGGGTGGCCCGATCCAGATGACGGCTATCGCCGGGATTGATCTCGCTTTGTGGGACATTAAGGGCAAGCGCGCGAATCTGCCCGTCTACTCGCTCCTCGGCGGCAAATCGCGTGAGGGTGCGCTGGCGTACTCGCACGCGAGCGGGAGCAATTTTCAGGCGGTCGAGGAGCGGGTGCGGCAGTTAATGGAGCAAGGGTTCAAGGTAATCCGCGCGCAGGTCGCGATCACTGGCACGGGACTCAAGGGCACGTACGGCGTCGAGCGGGGTAACCGCCGGGAAGGCGAGCAGGATTTGCCCGCCTTGCCCGAAGTCGAGACGTGGGAACCCGCGCCGTACCTGCGCTCCGTCCCGCGCCTCTTCGATCACCTCCGCAGCAACCTGCCCGAAGAACTCGAACTCTTCCACGACGTGCATGAGCGGTTGACGCCGATCGAGGCGGCGCGGCTAGCGAAGGAGTTGGAGCCATTCCACCTCTTCTTCCTCGAAGACGCGTTGCGCCCCGAGCACGAAGAATCCTTCCGTCTGATTCGGCAGCACTCGACGACGCCGCTCGCGATGGGCGAACTCTACTTCAACAAATGGGACTGCCTGCCTGTCATTACCGAGCAGTTGATTGACTTCATCCGCTGCGACCTCGGCCACACGGGCGGCATCACCGAGGGGCGGAAGATCGCCGC
>JBBRLR010000020.1:0-54489 GCA_038231255.1 Thermomicrobiales bacterium
TGCCCCGCGTCGTTGCCGGCCCACCTGCCGACAGGCGTCGCGAATACGCCCCGCTACTACGTCTCCGACCACCAGACGGCCGACGCGACGCTCCACCTCAATGAGATTCGCCCGGCCCTCGCGCAAGCGGGCATGGCGAGCCTCGTCCCGGCGACGGGCGACAGCGCGACCGTTCATGTGGACCTGCCGACCACCTCGATCGTCTCCTACGGCTTCGACCCGACCGTGCAGGGCGACGCGGCGAAGAACCAGAAGGGCGTTGCCGTCGCCGCGATGGGCACGCCGACGATTATCGTGAACGGCCTCGATGTCCCCGGCATCATTAACACGATCAGCGCGCTGCCGAACATGCCGCCGGAACTCGTCGCGCAACTGACAAAGGCGGACCTCAAGCACACGCTGATCATCCCCGTGACGGATCAGCAAGTGGTGAAGAACGGCACGATCAAGGGCGCGCCGAGCACGACGATCAGCCAGAAGGACGGCAGCATGTCCGTCGTCCTCTGGATCACCACAGACAACACCTTGCACGTCGCCGCTGGCAGCTACCCCGCAAGCGAGATGGAGCAGGTCGCGACATCCATCAAGTAATCGCACATCCCTTCCCCATTCCTTCCTCCCCGAAGGCCGGACCCGGACTCCCATCCGTGTTCGGCCTTCGTTTCTTGTGTGTCTATGCATCGTCGCGTGCAGCAACGGTGAAACATGCTGCACTGCGGCGTTGTCTAATTCCAATGGAGAGACTGATCCGCGCGAATGTCACGTCGGGGTCGGGCGCGGTGTCTTTCTGGCAGAGGGTGTACCATATCTCATGGTGCGGCAACGACGAATCAGAGAGCAGGGTAGCGAACCGATGGCACAGACGACCATTTCTCCTGTTGACCGACGAGACGTAACCGCCGAACCCGCGACCCTCCGCCCGGAGGAGGTCGCCTTTCTTCATGCGGACGGCCACCTCGACCCGACCGTGCCCGCCGTCGAAACGCGCGAGTTGCGCAAGGAGTACGGCGTGAAGGTGGCGGTGGAATCGCTGACACTGACCGTGCGGCAGGGCGAAGTCTTCGGCTTCCTCGGGCCGAACGGCGCGGGCAAGAGCACGACGATGAAGATGCTGATGGGCCTCGTTTTCCCGACCAGTGGTGCGATGGGCCTGCTCGGTCGGCCGATCGGCGATGTGTCGGTGAAGCGGCGCGTCGGCTTCCTGCCCGAGCAGTTTCGCTTCCACGAGTGGATGCAGGCGGGCGAATTCCTCGATTTCCACGGCCAGTTGTACGGCATGGGCCGGTCGGAGCGGCGGCGACGCATCCCGGAAGTGCTCGAACTCGTCGGGCTGGAAGGCGAGGGGCGCAACCGGCTCAAGACCTTCTCGAAAGGGATGCTCCAGCGCATCGGCCTCGCGCAGGCCGTAATGAACAACCCCGCGCTCGTCTTCCTCGATGAGCCGACAAGTGCGCTCGACCCAGTCGGGCGGCGCGAAGTGCGGGACGTGATCGGCCGCTTCCGCAGTCAGGGGATGACCGTCTTCCTCAACTCGCACATCCTTTCCGAAGTTGAGCAGGTCTGCGACCGCTGCGCGATCATTGACCACGGTCGCGTCGTACGGCTCGGCACGATGCGTGAACTCCTGTCCGAAGAACTAACGGTGGACATCACGGTGGACGGCATCGCGCCGGAAGTTTGGGGCACGCTGGACGGTGGGGCGACGCTGGTCGGCATCGAGAACCGCACGCTGACGATCCGCGTGTCGGACGAGGAAGTGATCCCACCGCTGGTGGATCGCCTCGTCCGGGCGGGGGCGAAGGTTTATGCCGTCGCACCGCATCGCCGCACGCTGGAAGACGTTTTCATGGAGGCAATCGGCATGACGGATAGCACGGCGCACAGTCACGGCCTGGAACGCGACGACGCGGCGATGGGAGGGCGGGCATAATGGCGACCGCAACGCAGACCCTCGCGCCCGCCCGCTCCTTCGACGCCATCGGTAGCCTGCGGCGCATCTGGCTCCTCGCCCGCATGACCTTCCGCGAGGCGGTGCGAAAAAAGATGATCTGGGCGGTGGTATTCCTGACCGCGCTCTTCGTCGCCTTCTATGGCTGGGGCGTGTATCGCTTCAAGGAGACGTGGGACGCGCGAGCGGCGGCGCGCAGTTTCCGCTTCCCGATCACCTTCAATCAGGCGGTGGACCTGAATATGGCGGTCGCCGTCTTCATCATTTTCTTCCTCGCGGCCGTGATGGGCATCTTCGCCGCCATCGGCACAATCGCGGGTGAGGTAGACGGCGGAACATTCCAGGCGATCCTGCCGAAGCCAATCCGTCGCTGGGAAGTCGTACTCGGCAAGTGGCTTGGCTACGCGCTGATGCTTGCGCTCTATGTCGGAGTGACGATGGCCGTCGTCGCCGCCGAGGTGGGGGCGATCACCGGGCACATCCCCGCCGGGACCGTGAAGACGACACTGATCGTCATCGTCGCGACATGGTGGCTGCTGTCGCTGACAGTGCTCGGCAGCACGATCTTCGCAACGATGGCGAACGGGATCGTCTGCTACATGTTCTACGCCTTTGGCCTCGCCGCGACGATTGTCGAATCCATGGGGCAACTCTTCCAAGTGCGCGCGATGGAGAACGCGGGGCTATTGCTCTCCCTCGTCTTCCCCTCGCAGCGCATTTACAACTACGCGAACTACATCATCCAACCCGCGACGAATTTCGCCTTCGGCGGCAATGGTGGCCCCAGTTCCACCCCGCCCTCCGGCGCCATCGTCCCGTTCGCCATCGGCTACCTTATCCTCCTCATCATCGCCGCCTGCCTCGTCTTCCGCAAGAAAGACCTCTAAGCCGCATCCGGTAATTGACAGCAAGAGGCAGGTGGGGCGATGCCCCACCTGCCTCTTCACATTGTCTTCATCATCGTTTGCGTCCGTCTGCTTGCCTGCGGACGCTGCCATTTTGCTGGCAACTCTGTCATTCAATAAAGACTTCGATGCACGTCAGCACCACCTATTTGCCTGTATGATACCCGACAGTCGGCGTCGCAGCAGGGATGTGCACGGCGGAGGACCTTGGCGACGCGCATGTCGCTGAGTAGACACGGGTGACAGGCAGATGATTGACCGCGCACAAAAAATCGCACGATCCGTTGCAGCGTCGGACGTTTGGCGGATGATGTCGGCGTTTATCCTCCTGTTCGTGGCCATTGCCACGGCGCTCCCAATTACGGGGCCGGGGAGGATCGCCGCTTCCGCGCCACCCGGTGGTGCGCCGCCCGCCGGCAGTGGGACGATGCAGAGCAGCGCGGCGGTGCGCGTGCTCGACGGCAACACAATTATCACTTGGATTGATGGCAAACAGGTCGCCGTCCGCTTCGCCGATATTGATGTCGCCCCGTATACGACCCCATGCGGCGGCGCAGCAACCAAGCAACTGTGGAAGCTCGTCGCGGGCGGTGAACTGAGTCTCGAAGAGGACAGCACCCTCGCCTTCGATGCCAACGGATTGCGCCTCTATTACGCACGTACCAAGGATGGTCGAGCGATCGGTCAGGAATTGGTACGAGCGGGTGTCGCCAGGATCGGTGGCAAAGCGGACAGTCGCCACCGCTTCGCCGCCGACGAGGCGCAAGCCCGTGATGCCCAGCGAGGCTGTTTGTGGGATACGAGCCGCCCGACCACCAATGTTGTGCATGCCGCACTGCAGTCGCAAGCTGCCGCCGCACCCTCAGCGACCGTTCTGCCGACCGGTTTCTCGACCCAGGTCGTGGCCGCAGGCATTGACCAGCCGACCGGTTTCGCCTTCGCGCCCGACGGGCGCATCTTCATCACCGCCAAGCACGGCCTCGTCTGGGTAGTCAAGGGCGGCACGGTCTTGCCCACGCCCCTGATTGACATCAACACCATCGTCAACGACTACGGCGACCGCGGGTTACTGGGCATCGCGGTTGACCCGAACTTCGCCACGACCAGTCCGTACATCTATCTGTTGCACACATACGAGAATAATCCGGCCGATCCGACGGGCAAGAAGACGGCGCGGCTCGCGCGCTATACCGTGAACGGGGATGTGGCCTCACCGGCGAGCGCGCAGACGATCCTCGGCACGGTCGTTGGCGATGCGGCGCACCCATCGTGCAATGACTTCGCCTTTGCGTTCGGTGCGGATTGCATGGTCTCGGACAATCTCTCCCATTCGATCGGTAGCGTCCGCTTCGCCTCCGACGGCACACTCTTTGTCTCGATGGGCGATGGCGCGAGCTTCAACTTCGCGGACGACGATGCGCTTCGCGTCCAGAACCTCGATAGCCTCGCCGGTAAGGTGCTGCACATCACGACGGCGGGAAAGGGCATTGCCACTAACGCCTTTTTCGACGGTAATCCCAGCCACAACCGCTCCAAGGTCTGGGCATACGGCTTCCGTAACCCCTTCCGCTTCAACCTCCGCCCCGGCACGGATATGCCGTATGTTGGCGATGTCGGCTGGGACACCTGGGAAGAGGTCAATGTCGCGACAAGAGGCGGCAACTTCGGCTGGCCATGCTACGAAGGGGCCGCCCAGCAGGCGGCATATGCACCGAAGCCTGGCTGCCAATCCCTCTATGCCAACTATGCCAAACCCGCCGGCGCCGTGAAGTTCGGGTTAGTAACGTACGGCCACGCACTCGGATCGTTCCCGGTTAGCACGGCGGTGATCGGCGGGGCATTTTATACGGGGACGACCTACCCGGCGCAGTACCGGGGGGCATACATCTACGGCGATGTCCAGCAATTCATGCGGAGCCTCACCGTGGACAGCAACGACGCGCTCATCTCGGGGCCGGCGGACTTTTCGCCGAACGCGGACATCCCGACGGACATCCAGATGGGGCCGGACGGCAACCTCTACGTCTGCGCGATCTTTGCGGGCGAACTACGCCGCATCGTCTACAGCGCGACCGCACCGGTGGCGCAAATAGCGGTGGATCGGCAGTCGGGGCCGCCGCCGCTCACGGTGAACTTCTCCAGCGCGGGGTCGGCCGATCCGCAGGGAGGCACGCTCTCATACTCGTGGGATTTCGGCGACGGCAGCACCCCCTCCACGGCGGCGAATCCCGCGCATACCTATGGGTTGGTGTGCGGCTCCGCCGCATGTAAGTACGCTGCAGCGCTCACCGTCACCAGCAGCATCTCGGGTGCGAACGGCTCGGCGGGGATAATCATCGGCGTTGGGCAGCCACCGGTGGCGACGATCACCGCGCCCGGTCCATCCCTGACCTACAAGGTAGGAGACACCATCGCCTTCAGCGGCAGCGCGACCGATTCATTGGACGGTGACGTCCCGCCCTCCGGCCTTTCGTGGCAGGTAATCGTCCATCATTGCCCCGGAAACTGCCACACGCACTTCTTGTTGCGACGGTCGGGCGTGGCGGCGGACAGCTTCACGATCCCGGATCACGGGGATAACAGCTATTTCGAGATCATCCTCACCGCCACCAACAGCGCGGGAGTGACGAACAGTGTCAGCGTGAGCCTCCACCCCCAGACCGCCCGTGTGACGCTGCAAACATCGCCGACCGGCTTGCCGATCGTCTACGATGGCGGCGTGACCTACACTGCGCCGCATACCTTCGACTCGGTCGTCGGTTCGCGGCACACGATCACGGCGCCCGCATCGCCGGATTCGACGCCGTTCGTTTCTTGGTCGGATGGGGGAGCGGCGCAGCACGACATCACGATCGGGGCGAGCGCGGCAACCTACACCGCGACCTATGGCCGACCGGGGCCGATTCCGGGGCTGCGGCCTACTGTGCCAGTCTCGCTCACGCCACCGGCGCCGCTTCCGGGATCGCGACCCACCGTGCCGGTCTCGCTCACCCCACCCGTACCGATTCCCCCGCATCGCTAGCGGCGCGAACATACCGCGCAATTCCACGAACGCGATTCCACGAACGCGATAGGTGATCGCTCCTCGACGCGGTACAATGCGATGAGAAGAACGGCGCGTGCGATGCGCGCCAATCGCACGGCGGAGACAAAGGGGAGACGGATTGGACACGGGGAAGCGATTCGACCCGACGAAGTATCTGCGGACGATCAAGGTGCGCGGCGGTACGCAGCAAACCTACCTGCCGGTGACGGCGCGGCTCCTGTGGCTGCGTACGGATCACCCGGACGCGCAACTCGTCACCGAGGTGATCCGGCTGGACGAAAAAAGCGCGATCTTCAAGGCGACGGTCACGCTGCCGGGCGGCGCGGTCGCCGTCGGCCACGGGAGCGAGGCGGCGGGCGACTTCGGGGATTTCATCGAGAAGGCGGAAACGAAGGCGATTGGCCGCGCCCTCACCGCGCTCGGCTACGGGACGGAGTTCGCCGAGGGGCAGGACGATCCGACCCTCGCCGCCGCGACCGAAGTTGTCGCCACCCCGCCCGCGCCCGCGTCGCGTCCGGTGGAGCCGATCGCGCTGCCGGCGACCACCCTGCCGCAGCCTTCCGCCCCGCCCGCCAACCTCCGCCCGGAGCGGCTTTCCCGGCAGCAGGAACCGGCGCAGCCCGCCGAACGCCCGACCGCGCAACCAAACGCGACGCCACGTATCGAGCGGCCCGCACCGCAACCGGAACCCACGCAACGGCCCGAACGTGTGGCACGGCAGCCCGAAACACCCGAACGAGTAGCACGGCAGCCCGAAACGATTGCACAGCGACCCGAACGACCCGTGCAGCAAATGGACCCCATGGAACGTACCGTGCGACCTGAGCGCATCGCGAGGCAGGAAGAACCGGCGGAACGACCGACGCGGCCCGAACGCTTTGCGCCGACGCCGCGCGACCTGGCCGCCGAACGTCCGCTCCGACCTGAGCGCATCCAGGCGGCCGAGCGGAGCGAACCGGCAGAAGAAGCGCCGCGCCCCGTGCCCGCATCCATCGAGCGGGCGCTCCGGCCCGAACGCCTGAGCCGCCTGCACGATGTCGCGCCGCCCGCGCCCCCCACCCCCGAACCGGAGCCGCAACCAGTAGCGGAAGAACCCGCGCCGACGCCGATCCGCCGCAGCGGGCGGACATTGGCGGCGGGCCGCACCTTCACCCCGGCAGCGACCCCAACCGTCGCACCGGCGACGCCCGCCCCCGAACTGCCCGCCCGCCCCGCCCCTCGCACCGAAGAACCGCCGGAGGATGATGACGCCGACATGGAGATGGCGATGATCTCCACCACCGCCTTCTGGCGCTGGGCGCGCGGCAAGGGGTATGCCGACCGGCGCGCGGTCGAGTCGGCGACGGGCAAGAGCATGGACGCCATGACGCCGCGTGAGGCGTACTACCGTTTGAAGGAAGTGCTGGCGCGCGAAAGCAGCGGCTAAAATGACGTGCGCCTGGTGGCACAGGTCGCACCCCTGTGCCACCATCACGCAGGACTATTCGTGCGCCTTCGTGGCCGTTTGCGAGACGATCTCAATCTGATAAACCTGCGCCCGGTTCAGGCTGTTGTGCTCGACGCGCACGCGGTCGCCGACGGTCAGCGCGCGATAGACCGCGTAATCGAGGTGAATCGTCAGCAAATCCGCCTCGCCGATGTCGAGCAGGGCGGTGCCGGTGCGCCGCATCCCGCTAATCGTCCAGCGGGCATCCACCACCGTCCCCTCGACCCAAACGGGCCGGGAGATCAGCGCGAGGATACCGGCGCTGATCAGTGAGAACCCCGCGACCACCCCGACAACGGCGAGAATCACCACGCCGGGCGTCGGATTGTGCAGCCGCACGACGACGATAACGATGCCGGTAATCAGACAGAGCAGTCCAGCGAGAAGCAGTGTCTGCCCAGGTGGCCCGGTGCGATTGCGAAGCGTCATACCCACCGATTCCACGACGTGAGTAGCGAAAATATCCAGCCCGCAGTATCGCATACGCGGAACGTCACGAAGCCGCGCTATACTCGCAGCAACAAGCGGCGAAGATAGAATTGGGGGGTTAAGTAATGTTACACACGCGAATCTGCGATTTGTTAGGAATCGAACATCCCCTCCTGAACGCACCGATGGCCGGGACGGCGAATGCGGCGCTCGCGGCGGCGGTTTCGGAGGCGGGCGGACTGGGCATTATCGGCGGCTCGAACGGCGATGGCGAGTGGCTGCGCGGGCAGATTCGCGCGGTGCGGGAGCGGACGGATAAGCCATTCGGCGTCGGCTTCATCTCGTCGCGGCCGAATGTGGGGGAACTGACCGCCGTCGCCATCGCCGAACGCGTGCCGGTAATCGGCCATTCGTTCGCGGACCCGACGCCGTACGTCGCAGCGATTCACGCGGCGGGGCTCCTGATGATTGCGCAGGTGCAGACGGTCGCGCTGGCACGGACGGCGGCAGCGGCCGGGGTGGACATCATCGTTGCCCAAGGAACGGAAGCGGGCGGGCATACGGGCTACAGCGGCACGCTGCCGCTCGTCCCGGCGGTCGTGGACGTGGCCGGGGGCATCCCGGTGATCGCAGCGGGCGGCATCGCGGACGGGCGCGGGCTGGCGGCGGTCTTGATGCTCGGCGCGGAGGGTGCGTGGCTCGGGTCGCGCTTCGTCGCCAGTGTCGAGGCCGAGGGAGGCAGTTGGGTCAAGGAGCGCGTCGTCGCGGCGGGCACGGACGACACGGTGCTGACCAGGGCGTACGACCTCGTCACGCAATCTGCCTTCCCGCCCGGCATCGGCGACCGCGTCGTCCGCAACGACTACACCGACGCCTGGCACGGCCGCGACGACGAACTGCCCGCGCGCCGCCCCGAACTGTACGCCCAACTCGTGCAGGCAACGCAGGCGGGCGATGGCCGCATCGCGGCAACCCGCGCCGGCAACGCCGCCGGCCTGATCCATGCCGTCTTACCGGCGGGCGACATCGTCCGCGCCATCATCGCCGAAACAGAACGCCTCCTCCGCGACCGTCCCGTCCAAGTGTTGCGGTAATCCTCCGCAACGGCCGCCAGTGTGTCCGTGCCGGACTTAACCCCGTTGCTTGACGGAGGTTTGTCGCCCGTGTGGCGAACTGCTATGCTCTTCGCACACTACCGCAGTATTTTTCCCATCATTCGTTCAGGGTGCATGCGCCGTATGACAGGAAGCATATCATGGCCGACGCCAGCGACGAGATCACCAACCCACGCACCGGGCAACGGATGCGCTTCGAGCGGGACGCGGACGGTACCTTCTTGCGCATCGAAACGACCAATCCGCCCGGCCCCGCCGAGCCCGAGCACGTCCACCCGAAGCAGGAGAGCAGCGCCGAGGTCCTCGCCGGCACGCTCCACTTTTCGGTCCGGGGGGCGGTGCGAGCCGTCGGTGCGGGGGAGAAAATCGTCATCCCACCCAACACCCCGCACTATTTCTGGAACGAGGGCCCGGACGAGGCGCGCGCGATCCAGGAGCTCCGCCCGGCACTACAGACCGAGGCGTTCTTCCGCACCTACTTCGCCCTGGCGCGCGACGGGAAGACGGACGCAGCGGGCATGCCCGGATTCCTGCAACTCGTGGCGCTCGTCCCCGCGTTCTCGGACGAGATTCGCCCCACCCGGCCGCCGTGGCCGGTGCTCCGGCTGCTCACGGCGATCCTGGGGCCGATTGCCCGCTGGCGGGGATTCCGTGCCATCTATCCGTAGCATTATCTGCTGGGAACGGGACAAACATGCGTAAATATCCCTTGACCGAGGGCGGTCCCTTCTTATCCGTCGCGGGCGCTACCGGCAGATATGAGGAACCCTGCTATACTGAGGCGCGCAGTTGCAGGGGAGGAAACGTGTGGTCAGCCCGCTCCGCAAGCAGTATCTCGGCATCAAACAGCAATACCCCGATGTGATCCTCTTTTTCCATCTCGGGGACTTCTACGAGACGTTCGATGAGGACGCCATCACGCTCAACCGCGTCCTCGAAGTGACGCTGACGGGCCGCGACATGGGCAAGGGCGAACGCATCCCGATGGCAGGCGTGCCCGTCCATGCGGCGGAGTCGTACATCGCGCGGCTCGTCGCGGCGGGCTACCGGGTGGCCGTCTGCGAGCAGATGGAGGAGCCGAACGGCCGCGCGCCCGTCGAACGCAAGGTGACGCGCGTCGTCACGCCGGGCACCGTCGTCGAGCCGGGGATGCTCGACGCGGGCACGAACAACTACCTCGCCGCCTGCATCTCCGACGACCGCTCCGGCCGCTGCGGCATCGCCTACGCGGACATCACGACGGGCGAGTTCGCCTGCGCCGAGTTGGACGACCTGGACACGCTCAGCCGCGAATTGCTGCGCATCCTGCCCGCCGAAACGCTCCTGCCGCTCGAATATCGGCACGGCGAACCCACCCCGCTCCGCCCGCCCTGGCTGCCGAAAGAGACGATCTTAACCCCCGTCGCGCCGAACCGCTGGCGGCAGGAACGCACACAAGAGGCATTGGAGGGGCATTTTCAGGTCGGCACGCTGGAAGGGCTGGGACTCACAAACATGCCGCTCGCCGTGCGCGCCGCCGGGGCGATTGTCGGCTATCTGGAAGAGACGCAGCCGAAGGCGCTCGCCCAGATGGGTCGCCTGACCGTATACAGCACCGCGACGACGATGACCCTCGACGCCCCGACGCGCCGCAACCTCGAACTGACCGAGAGCGGCCGGGGCGACGCGCGCAAGTCGCTGATGTCCGTCCTCAACCAGACGAAGACGCCGATGGGATCGCGCCTCCTGCGCCGCTGGGTGATGCAGCCGCTGGTGGATTTGCACCGGCTGCACGCGCGGCAGGAGGCAGTCGCCTTTTTCCACCACGAGGGGTTGCTGCGCGCCGAACCGCGCCTTACAGGGATATGCCGGGCCGCGCGAATTGTCCCACCTCGCCCGCTCGCTCGATGCACTGCCGCAGGTGCGCGAGGCGATCACCCGACCGCCGATCGGCGTCGGCGCGGAGGCCGCTACGTCCCGTCTCGCGCCCGTCCGCCCGCTCCTCGCGCGGCTGCCGGACTGCACGGATTTGGTCGAACTGATCCGTGGCGCCCTCGTGGACGATCCGCCCGCCGTGCTCGGTAACCACCCCGTCATCCGCCCCGGCTACGCGCCCGATCTGGACGAATTGCGCACGACCGTGGACGAAAAACGCGCCTGGATCGCTACTTTGGAAACGACTGAGCGCGAGCGGACGGGCATTCGCAGCCTCAAAGTCGGCTTCAACAAAATCTTCGGCTACTTCCTCGAAATCTCCAACGCGCACATCGCCAATGTGCCGCCCGAATACCTGCGCAAGCAGACGCTCGTCAATGCCGAGCGGTACATCACGCCCGAACTGAAGGACGCTGAATCCATCATCCTCACCGCCGAAGAGCGGATCGCGGAGTTGGAGACGGCAGCGTACCGGAGCCTGCTCGCGCAGATCGGCGGCGCGGGCGAACGGCTGCGGACGGTCGCGGAGTCCATCGCGCACCTCGACCTGTTCGCCGCGCTCGCGGAGGTCGCTGCCTTCCGGGGCTATGTCCGCCCGACGCTGGATGATGGCGACAAACTGGAAATTGTGGACGGGCGGCATCCGGTCGTTGAGGTGATGCTGACCGAGATGGGCGAGACGGGCTTCGTGCCGAACGACGTGGCACTGGACGACGGGTCGTATATCCTCGTCATCACCGGGCCGAACATGGCGGGCAAGAGCACCTATCTGCGGCAAGTGGCCTTAATCGTCCTGATGGCGCAGATGGGCTCGTTCGTGCCCGCGAAATCGGCGCACATCGGCCTCGTGGACCGCATCTTCACCCGCGTCGGCGCGCAGGACGACATCGCGACGGGCCAGAGCACCTTCATGGTCGAGATGGTCGAGACGGCGGCGATCCTCCACGCCGCGACGCCTCGCTCACTCGTCGTGCTGGACGAGATCGGGCGCGGCACGAGCACCTACGACGGCCTCGCCATCGCCCAGGCGACGCTGGAATACCTGCACCACCACCCGACCTGCCGCCCGAAGACGCTCTTCGCCACGCACTACCACGAACTGACCGCGCTGGCGGACGTTTTGCCGCGCGTCCGCAATGCGAAGGTGGATGTGCGCGAGGACGGCGACGAGGTGGCCTTCCTCCACCGCGTCGTGCCGGGCGGCGCGGATCGCAGTTACGGCATCCACGTCGCACGGCTGGCGGGCGTGCCGAAGGCGGTCGTGCAGCGGGCCGAGGAGTTGCTGGCGAACTTCGAGGCGAAGCCGAAGCCCGGCCTCCCCGCCGAATCGCTCGCCACCGCCGCAGCCCCGTCGAACGGCAACGGCGCGCCGATGACGATGCAACTCACCCTTTTCTCCCCCGCCGACGAGATCGCCCGCGACATCGCCGCCCTCGACCCCTACAGCCTGACGCCCATCGAAGCCCTCACCAAACTCGTCGAGTACCACGAGCGCGCCAAAGAACGTACCGCCGCCCCGAAACGCGGCAAACGATGACGACGTAATCAAGTTACGGGAAGAGGCTGGACAGATACGAACATTTGTGCTGCAATGTTTTGTGCGATTCGAGATGAAGCACTCTAATTGTAGGAGAAGGGAATCCTCTATGCAAGGTGTCGACAAGAAAGCCACGCAGAAGTCCGCCGAGAGCACCACCGCGAGCGGCGAGAAGTCCCGAGGATTCACGGACGCGGAACGCGCCGCGATGAGGGCGCGCGCCCGGGAGATGAAGGCGGAAGCGCGCGCGGACAAGGACAAGGCGGATGGGGAAAGCGCCGTGCTTGCGGCGATCGCCGCGATGCCGGAACGGGATCGCGCCATGGGCGAGCGTCTTCATGCGATCATCAAAGCCAGCGCGCCAGCCCTCTCGCCGAAAACCTGGTACGGGATGCCCGCGTATGCCAAGGACGGCAAGGTCGTCTGCTTCTTCAAATGCGCGCAGAAGTTCAACACGCGGTACGCGACGTTCGGCTTCAGCGACGCGGCGAACCTCGACGACGGCACGATGTGGCCCGCCGAATTCGCGCTGACGGAGTTGAGCGCCGACGACGAGGCACGAATCGCCGCGCTCGTGAAGCAAGCGGTGAGCTGAGGTCGCGCTATCTGGCTTGGTTTGAAGGTCACCCGACAACGACTCACGTTCCACGTCCAACGCCGCTGATACAACCCTTGCGAGCGTTCATTTTCTATCCGGTGACTAGAAAAAATGTCTATCTACTCTCTTGTGGCAACCGATCTGGACGGGACACTGCTGCGCGATGACAAGACAATCTCCGCGCGGACGATTGCGGCGCTGCGGCGGGTGCGGGAGGCGGGGATCGCGCTCGTCCTCGTCACCGGGCGACCGCCGCGACGGTTAAAGATCGTCGCGCGGGAACTCGATGTGACGGGACTCGCGATCTGCTGTAATGGCGCGATGGTCTACGATCTGGCGGCGGACGCGATTGTTGAGCACAACACGCTCGCCGCCGATGTGGCGCGGCAACTGGTCGGCGCCCTGCGCGAGGCGGTGCCGGGAGTCTGCTTCGCTGTCGAGCGCGGGCTGGTCTTCGGCCACGAACCCGCGTACGCCTACGCCGGTCAGATCGCTGAGGATACCTCTCCCCTTTCCGGCGACGCGCACACGCTCTGCGCTGAGGCGGTGACGAAGTTGATCGTCCGACACCCGGAACTACCGCTCGATGATCTGCTGCGGATCAGCCATGTCGTTGCCGGGGAGATGGCGGCGGTCACGCATTCCGGCGCGCCGTTCGTGGAAATCTCTGCCGCAGGCATCACAAAGGCGTCCGCGCTGGCGGGGTTGTGCGACCGCCTCGGCATCGCGGCGTCCGAGGTGATCGCCTTCGGGGATATGCCGAACGACCTGCCGATGCTCGGCTGGGCAGGTCACAGCGTCGCTGTCGCGAATGCGCACCCGGATGTTCTCGCTGTTGTGGACGAGGTAACGACTGCGAATGAAGAGGATGGGGTCGCGGTTGTGCTCGAACGATTGCTTGAAGGAAGACATCATCCCGGTGGTGGCGGGCTTTAGCCTGCCGTAGTGATCTGGTTCGGCAGGCTAAAGCCCACCACCACCCCTCAAATTTGCCCCCTCACATCGGCAGGGTTTCGATCTCGACGTGGTTCTTCGCGCGCTTTTCTTCGGACGCTTCCGCGATGATCCAGAGGAGGCCACCGACCAGGCCGAGGTTTTTGAGGAACTGCACGCGCTGCATCGCGAGCGCTTTCGGCTCTTTTTCGTTCCAGAAGGCGTGGCCGACGAGCGTGGTCGGGATCATGCTGCCGATCAGTGCGCCCGCTGCCGCTTTTGGCGCGATGCCGAGCACGAGCAGGATGCCGCCAATCACCATCGTCGCGCCATTGACCTTAACCGCCAGTTCCGATTGCGGGATGCCCGCGCCCTCGACCATCTGTGTCCGGGGGCCGGGCGCTTTAAAGGCTTCCGCCCCCGCGATGATGAAGATACCGGAAAGGCAGACCCGCCCAAGTGATTTCAGCATGTACTCACTCCTTTTCCGTTGCGACACCGTGCCAAACGTGCAGCACGACATATGCCACGACTATCTCGGTAGCGCGGGCTACCCAACTCCCCAACCCGGAACACCGCACATGATACCGCTTTTAGCCAACGCAAACGGCGCGCGGCATGTGGGAGCATCCAGCATCGGCGTCTTAACCCTTCCCATGCGGAACAACGTGCGGGTATGCTACCGGGCATGGGCGCTACGGAACCGGGGATCAAAGCGGAAAAGGGATTCTCGCGGGCCGCGATGATCATGCCCGTCTACGTGCCGACCTTTCTGCTCTCCTTCGCGCAGGGAATGCTCATCCCGATCCTGCCGATCTTCGCCAAGGGGTTCGGCGTCTCGTTCAGCCTCGCCAGCCTCGCGGTCGCGGCGGCGGGCATCGGCACGCTGATCGCCGATGTGCCGGTCGGCATGGTGCTCGCGCAGATCGGGCGGCGGCGGGCGATGTTCATCGGCATCTTTCTCGCCGCCACGACGACCCTGATTATCCCCATCGCCCACAACTACCCCGTCCTCGTCCTTTGTCGCCTCGTCGAGGGCGTCGGTACCGCGCTCTGGGGGCTGTCGCGCCACGCCTATATTACCGATATCGCACCGCGCGCCCAGCGGGGTAAGTTCATCGCCAGTTTCGGCGGCATCAACCGCGCGGGCACCTTCGCCGGCCCGATCCTCGGCGGGACGCTGGCGGACTTGTTCGGGCTGACCGCCCCCTATTACCTCGCCGCCGGGATGACCGCCTTCGCGGGCGTACTCGCCTTCGTCTACATCAAAGAAACGGGGAGCCGCGCCGGGGTCGCGACACGCGGCCACATGCGCTGGAAGAGCGTCGGCCGGATGATGAAGACGCACCGCGCGGATCTCGCCTCCGCCGGGGCGGCGCAGATTTTCGTGGCGATGATCCGCTCCGGGCGGCAACTGATTATCCCGCTCTTCGGCGCCTATGCCCTCGGCCTGACGAGCGGGCAGATCGGGACGATCCTTACGGCGGCGGCGACGATTGATATGGCGCTCTTCATCCCCGCCGGATGGCTGATGGACCGCTTCGGGCGCAAGGTCGCCTCCGTGCCGTCGTTCGCGATCATGGCGGCGGGGATGCTGTTCATCCCCTTCGCGCACGGATTTCTCGGCCTGCTCTCGGCGGCGGTGATCATCGGCCTCGGCAACGGCATCGGCTCCGGCTCGATGATGACCCTCGGCGCGGACCTCGCGCCGCCCGACGCGATCGGCGAGTTCCTCGGCGTCTGGCGCTTCGTCGGCGACGCAGGATCGGCGGGCGGACCGCTCGTCGTCGGCATCGTCGCGGACGCAGTCGGCCTGTCGGCAACCGCCTTTGTTCTGTCGGGGATCGGTCTCGCCGCCGCCCTTATTCTTGCCGCCCTCGTCCGTGAGACGCTGGAGGTGGAGACCCTTCCGCATCCCGAACCAGTGACGAAGTAGTGTCCTGCGCGCGGCGTGCGATCTCGGCATGCCGGACCTTGAGGCCGGCGATGAAGAGGTTCAATCCGGCCTCGAATTCGGCGTCCGGGTCGAACGGGAATCCGGTTCGGAACACCGCCGCCAGGAAGGGGAATTTGTCCGGCGGGAGTTGCGCGACCTTCGCTATGATCTCCTCCGCAGTGGGATCGGGGACGCCACCCGGCTGTACACCGACCTCCTGGAGGGCTATCCCGATCACGTACCCTCCGAGATTGCTGATCGCCCATACCGCCTCCACCGGGGGGAAGCCGACGGTGCAGAGGATCGCTACAATCGCTTCCTCCTGTTCCAGTATCAACGGGGTGGATGGTGGACGGGTAGAAAGGACGGGCAAGGCATGGGGATGCGCCCGGAGGACCTGCCGGTAGCTGCGAAACGTCTCGCGCAAGCGGATATCCCACGGCGCGTCCACATCGTGCGGCGGGACGATTTCGGCATAAACCGCCTCGACGATCCCGTCCAACACCGCCGCCTTGTTCGGGAAGTAGTAATAGGCCGCCATCGGGTCCACGCCGAGTTCCGCGCCGAGCTTGCGCATGGAAAACGCGTCCAACCCGTCGCGGTCCACGATGGCGAGCGCGACGCGGATCACCTGTTCGCGGGTCAGATGCGGACGGTCGTGCGCCCGCTCGCCGCCGCGCCGTCGCCCGCGTGGGGAGGGGCTGGGGGAGAGGTTCATCGCGTCGTCTTTCTGCGGTAGAGCGAGACGGCAATCGGGGCGAAGACGAGGAGAATACCCGCGCACCACGCGAATGCCAACCAACTGGTCGCGTTGAACGGCTGGCCGAGCAGGAGCGCGCGCGCGGCGTTGACGATCACTGACACGGGCTGATGCTCCGTGAAGGCACGCAGCCAGCCGGGCATCGTTTGCGTCGGCACAAAGGCGCTGCTGGCGAAGGTCAGCGGGAAGATGGCGATGAACCCGAACGCCTGCACGCTCTCGGCGTTCGGGGCGATCATGCCGAGCAGCGCGCCGACCCATGAGAAGGCGAAGCCACAAAGCAGGATGAGGGCGAACGCAACGATCCATCCAAGCGGATTCCCCTGCGGTCGGAAGCCAACCAGCAGCCCGACGATCAACATGATCGTTACGCCGAGGACGCTCTGCACGAGGTCCGCGACCGTCCGCCCGGCGAGGACGGCTGAGCGCGCCATCGGCAGCGAGCGGAAACGATCTATCAACCCCTTTGCGAGGTCTTCCGCGAGGCCAACACCCGTGTTCATCCCGCCGAAGATCAGCGTCTGCACGAAGATGCCGGGCATCAGGTAGTTGACGTATGAGGTGTCGCCCGTCTTGATCGCGCCGCCGAAGACGAAACGGAAGAGCAGAACGAAGATGATCGGCTGGATCGTCACGTCCAGCAGTTGCGTCGGGACGCGCGGGATGTGCTGGAGATTGCGTTTCGCCATGACGAAGGTGTCCGAGACCACCCAGAAAAGGCGGCTCCGGTGTGGCGGCTGGAGCGCCCCGGTGGGGAGCGCGGTCGTGTGGATCGGGGTCGTCGCGACCATCAAGCGGCCTCCTTCGTGCGGTCGTCGATGCGTTCCGGTTCCGCCCCATGCCCGGTCAGGGTGAGGAAAACATCGTCCAGCGTCGGGCGTCGGATGCCGAGATCGTCGAGGCGCACCCCGACGGCGTCCAGATCGCGCACGACATCCGGCAGCAGACGCGCCCCGCCCGTGACGGGCACGAGGATCGTGCGGCTATCGGGGTCAACGCGCGCGTCCCCATTGCCATAGGGGCGTAGGATGCGAGCGGCGACGGCGAGGTCGCTGCCGCGCGCTATGGTGATCGCGAGACGCTCCCCGCCCACCTGCGCCTTGAGTTCGTCCGATGTGCCCTCGGCGATGACGGAACCGTGGTCTATCACGGCGATACGGTGCGCGAGCACGTCCGCCTCTTCGAGATACTGCGTCGTGAGCAGCACGGTTGTCCCATCCGCGACGAGTTCGCCGATCACGTCCCACATCGCGAGGCGGCTGCGCGGATCGAGACCGGTTGTCGGCTCATCGAGGAAGAGCACGGGTGGCGCGATGACGAGGCTGGCCGCGAGGTCGAGCCGACGGCGCATGCCGCCGGAGTAGGTCTTCACCACGCGCGTCGCCGCGTCCACGAGATCGAAGCGTTCGAGCAATTCATCCGCGCGCCGCCGCGCCGTCTGGCGAGCAAGATGGTACAGCCGCCCGACCATTTCCAGATTCTCCCGACCCGTCAGCAGTTCGTCCACGGCGGCATATTGCCCCGTCAGGCCGATGCGGGAGCGCAACGTCTCCGCCTGTGCGACGACATCAAGCCCGGCAACGATTGCCCGACCGGCATCCGGTTCGAGCAGCGTCGCGAGGATGCGCACCGCCGTCGTCTTCCCCGCGCCGTTCGGCCCGAGCAGGCCGAGCACCGTCCCTTGTTTCACCGTGAGGTTGATGCCGCGCAGCGCGTCGGTTTTGCCGAACCGCTTCCACAACCCTTCGATGATAATGGCGTCATTCCCGTATGTCATCGTGTCTCCTCGCCTAATCTACGGTGTAGATCGAAAGTCTACGCTGTAGAATTTACGCTCTACATCGTAGAATGTCAAGAGGGAGTGTGGAAATGAAGCACAGGTCCGAGAATCTCGATGGAGAATTTGCACCGCCAAGAACGCCAAGAAACTCGAAGAGATGAGAAGAATGAATTCCTCCTCCTTCCTTTCTCTCCTCTTGGCGTTCTTGGCGTCTTGTATGTTGTGGGGGCACGCAGCAATTGGTGGTAGCAGGCTTTCCCGCCTGCCTCTCAGGGCGTGGAGGTAGGCGGGAAAGCCTGCTACCACCGGGGAAACTGCTCCCCTTCCCCACAGGGGGAAGGGACTAGGGGATTAGGGCAAACAGAGCGCCTTGGCGGTTCAAATTCTCCGTTCGCTTACGTCGTTACTGCCTCGCTGATCGGCACGGCTTGGGCACGGAGGACTTTCTTGTCGAACTTACCCGCCGAAGTCTTGGGGATTTCCGCGATGAAGCGGACTTCGTCCGGTATCCACCAGCGGGCGACCTTGTCGGCAAGGAAAGCGCGAATCTCCTCCGGGGTGGTCGTGTTGGCATATTCCGGCTTGGTGACGACAAAGGCGACGGGCCGCTCGACCCATTTCGGGTGGGTGAGGCCGACGACGGTCGCTTCCAGCACCTTCGGATGCGCCATGATCGCGCCTTCGAGTTCGATGGTGGAGATCCACTCGCCACCCGATTTGATAACGTCTTTCGTCCGATCCACGATCGCCACGTAGCCGTCCTCATCAATCGTCGCGACATCGCCCGTCTTGAACCAGCCGTCGTCAGTCTGCTTGCCGGGATCGGCATCGTGATGATAGCGGCTGGCGATCCACGGGCCGCGCACCTGGACTTCGCCGAACGCCTCGCCATCCCACGGCAATTCCGCGCCGGTGGAAAGGTCGGCGATGCGAATTTCGACGCCGGGGATCGGCGGGCCTTGCTTCAGGCGGATGGCGAGCGCTTCCTCTGCCGGTTGCCACGAGCGTGGGATCGAGACGGTGCCGAGCGGCGAAGTCTCCGTCATCCCCCAGGCGTGGAGCATCCGCAGTCCCTGCTTCTCCATCCCCTCCATCAGCGCGGGCGGAATCGCCGAGCCGCCGCAGACGACGGTATGCACTTTCGGGAGTTTCGCACCAGTCAGTTCGATCTGCCTGAGCAGGTTGATCCAGATTGTCGGCACCCCGGCGAGGATCGTCACGTCCTCAGCCTGGCTCAGTTCGATCAGCGTCGCGCCGTCGCCCATCCAGCGATCGGGCAGGACGAGTTTCGTCCCCGCCATTCCCGCCGCATAGGGGAGGCCCCAACTATTGGCGTGGAACATCGGCACGACGGGCAGAACGACGTCTTCCTCGCCGAGGTTGAGGCAACCCTTCTGCAAGACGCTCATCGTGTGCAGGAACTGCGAGCGATGGCTGTAGACGACGCCCTTCGGGTTGCCCGTCGTGCCGGAGGTGTAGCACACGCCCGCCGGGGCGCGTTCGTCCAGCGTCGGCCAGTCGTAGGTTGTCGGCTCGCCCGCGAGGAGCGATTCGTAGTCCAGCAGCTCGCCGAGGTCGTGCTCGGGCAGATCGTCGCCGTCGTTGAGGATGATGATCGTCCGCACCGTCGGGATTTTGTCGGCGATCTTGTTGAGGATCGGGATGAGCGACTTGTCCACGCACAGCACGGTATCGCCGGCGTCCTCGATGACGAACGCTAGTTGCTCCGGGAAAAGCCGCAGATTCAGCGTGTGGAGGACGGCGCCCATGCAGGGGATGGCGTAGTAGAGTTCGAGATGCCGGTAATTGTTCCACGCGAGCGTCCCGACGCGGTCGCCAGGCCGGACGCCGAGCCGTTCGAGCATGTGCGCGGCCCGATGGACGCGCGGCGCGAAATCGCCGTAGGTGTAGCGGTGGATACCCGTCTCGCGCTTGGTGACGATCTCCTTGCGCCGAAAGAGTTTTTCGACCCGCCACAAGACATGCTGAACGGTGAGCGGGTAGTCCTGCATCGTGTGTTCCATCGTCTCCACCTTCCCGCGATACCGCCCGCGCTATGCGACATGCATCGTGTCGCCCGTGCAGTCAGTCGTCGCTTCTCGTCGTGTTCCCTCGTTCTCGCTTCATTGTATGGTATGACGGTCCGGCGTGGTGTCAATACGGCGGGCCGAGGGTTAGGTTCTCTTACCCATCTCCGCCGCGAATTCCGCCAGCATCGTCTGTTTCTCGGCGGCGGGGAGGAAGGCGGCGCGGACGGCGTTCAGCGACAACTCTTTGATTTCGTCCGCCGTGAAGCCGTGGACGGTGGCGAGGGCACGGTATTCGCCCGCGAGGGTCGTGTCGAACATCGGCGGGTCGTCGGTGTTCACGGTGAGAAACAACCCCGACCGCCAAAGCGTGCGGATCGGGTGCGCGGCCATGTCGGGGTACAGACCGAGGCGAACATTGCTGGTCGGGCAGACTTCCAGCGGCACCTGCATCGCATACAGCAGTTCGAGCAGTTTCGGGTCCTCCACGACGCGCACACCGTGGCCGATGCGGTCGGCATGCAGCGTCGTCAAGGCATCCCAGATGCTTTCCGGCCCGACCGTCTCGCCGGCGTGGAGCGTCCGGGGAAGCCCGGCGTCTCGCGCGTAGGTGAATACGGGCGCGAGGGCTGCCGCGTTTCGCCCGACTTCCTTGCCGGCGAGGCCGAGGGCGCAGATGCCGTTACCCTGCCGCGCCACTGCCCAGCGCGCCAGCGCCCACGCTTCCTCGATGGTGTTCTCCGCCACAACGTCGGGGATGAACTGCATCCGCACGCCGAACTCGCGCTCCGCCTGCTGCGCGCCCGCCCGGATGCCCGCCAGTTGATCGTCGAGCGGCAACCCCCGGCGCACGCGGCCACAAGTCGTAAAGGTCACTTCCAGGTAGCGGATATTCTGCTCCGCCGCCGACGCACCGAGTTCGTAGGTCATCAGCGTCAGGTCGTCCGGCGTGCAAATACTCGCGCAGATCAGATCGTAGACGGCAAGGAAATGGTCGAAATCGCGGAAGCGGTAGAAGTCGCGCAGTTCCGCCTCATTCGCGGCGGGGAGCGCAACGCCATTCCGCCGCGCCAGTGCCAGCAGCGTCGCGGGGCGGACAGAACCTTCCAGATGGATATGCAACTCCGCCTTCGGCATCCGTGCGATCAAGTCGTCCAGCGATACGGCGACTATCAACCGGCGTCCGCGACGGTGATGTCCGTCTCGATCTGCGCGACGGCGGCAATCGCCCCCTGATCGGGCGGCGGGATGACCTCGCCATTCTCGATCATCGCGGCGATCGTTTCGGAGAGCGCGTCGCGCGTCTCCGCGAGGGCCGTCTCGATCGTCTCGCCCTCCGCGCCGGTGGCGAAGGCCGGAACATCGGTGTAGTACCCACCATCCGCCGCCTCATAGACAATCACCGTATACGTTGCCAATAGTTCCTCCTGCGATGTAAAGATTCGAGCATTGGGTGGTGGCGGGCTTTAGCCTGCCCGTCATTGTGGCAGGCTAAAGCCCGCCACTACCCTTTTGAGCGATCATCTCATCTCGCCAGCGGTGGATCGCCGCGCGATGGACCGCGAAGGCGATATTTTCCGGCAGTTCATCCGGCGCGAACCAGCCGATTTCCCGCGCGTCGTCGCCCGCCTTCGCCTCCCCCGCGACCCGCTCCGCCCGATAAAAGAGCATCACGCCATCCTTGCGCGGATCATCGTGCCAAGCAAGCACATCCGAGAGACGAAGAATGCGTACCGTCAGTCCCGTCTCTTCCGCCAACTCGCGCACGGCGGCATCCTCCGGCGTCTCGCCGTAATCCACGAAGCCGGAGGGGACGTACCATGAGCCGCCGTACGGCTCGATGCCGCGCATCGCCAACAGCAATCGCCCATCCTCGACGACCATGCATCCGCTCGCAAGTGACGGGCCGCGAAAAAAGACGAACCCGCACGCCGCGCAAGTCGGGAACGGCGTCGCCTCGAAACCGCCCGTCCCGAACGCCGCGCCGCATTTCGGGCAATATCGCATCCCCGCCCAGAATGACATCTCACTCCCCTCGCGTTTGCACCGCTACTCAGTCTATCATCTGAAAGAGTCTCGTTGGGAGCGCCCGACCTGACCAGCGGGCCACAACTCTTCACACGGGTGATCGGTCCATGAGCAGCATACAGGCGGAATTTTGATACATGGAAGGACTTACGCAGTTGGAGCGTTTTTCTTGGTGGTAACAGGCTTTCTCTCGCGAACTGCGTGATTCCTAACATGGAAGGATTCGTGATGGATCGTTTGACGGCGGATGTGGTGGTGATCGGCGGCGGGGTGAGCGGGGCGGCGATTGCGCGGGAGTTGGCGCGGCGTGGCGTGGCAGTCGCGCTGATCGAACGCGGCGCGATCGGTTCGGGCACGACGGGGGCGGGAGGGGGCGGCATTATTCTCCAGACGAAGCGGCCCGGCCCGCATCTGACGCTCGGCCTGCAAAGCGCACGTTTGCTACGCGCGATGGCGCCCGAACTCGGCGAAATCGGCTACGCGATGAACGGCGCGCTGATCCTGCTGCCCGACGATGCGGCGGCGCACACCCTCGAACCCTTCCTCGCGACGCAACGGGCGGCGGGGCTGCCGGTCACGGTACTGGATCGAACGGAAGCGCTCGCACTGGAACCGGCCCTGACAGGCGCATACGCCGGGGCGACCTACTTGCCACCCATGGCGGACGATCTCACGGACGCGCATGTGGACCCGACATTGCTCGCGCGGGCGTATGCGCGTGCGGCGACGGACGCGGGCGCGATGCTCCACACCGGGGCAACGGTCACGGCGATCCGCACGGCGGGCGGGCGCGTGACGAGCGTTGTGACGGATCGGGGCGACATCGCCTGCGGCATAGTCGTCAACGCGGCAGGGGTCTGGGCGCCGACCATCGCGGCGATGATCGGCCTCGATGTGCCGATCACGCCCCGGCGCGGCCAGTGGCTGCGAACGACGCCGGGGAGCGCGCCGACGGTCCATCGCCCGATCCTCGAAGCGGCCTACCTGCTCGCGAAGTTCGACCCGGCGTACGGCGACCAATCGCTCGATCCCTTTCTGCGGATGGGCGGCGCGCTCACGTTGATGCCGCACTCGGACGGCGGCACATTCGTCGGCAACTCGCGCGAGTTCGCGGGCTATGACACGACCCCCGAAACCGCGATGACCGACGCAATTCTGCACCACGCCGCCACGTTCATGCCCTCGCTCGCGCGGACGCCGATCGCGATACGCGGCGCGGGCTTGCGCCCGTACACGCCGGACGGCTTGCCGATCCTCGGCCCGGTGGATGGCGTGCAGGGCTTTATGATGGCGGCGGGTCATGAGGGAGACGGGGTCGCGCTTTCGGCGATCACCGGGCAACTCATCGCGGACGTCATCACCAACGGCACGCACGACGACCTTGCGCCCTTCCTGCTCGCTCGTTTTGGCAAAAAGACGTAGCCGCAGAGACACCGAGGGCACAGAGGAGACGCGAAAAAAGCGGGTGCTTATCCTCTCGTCCCCGTTCCTCTCTGTGCCCTCCGTGCCTCTGCGACGATATTCTCAGGCGACGAAGCGTTCCGGCGCATACTGCAGGTCGGTTGCGAACCGCCAGGCATAGCGCTGCGTGCTGTCTGCCTGCGTCAAAGGGTGGGACATCGTGACAATATCAATCGCCGCCTCGATGAGGTGGAGCGACAGCGGCATGACCACCATACCCGGCACGACGCCATCGCACCATTCGCGCAACAGCCGCCGCGAAAGGCCGGTGAGGTCCGGCACGCCGCTCGTGTTCGCCAGCGTGCCGACGAGATGAGAAAGGATACGGGTGAGAAGTGCCGATGTGTATTCGACATCGGCCGTTGGTGCGACCTGCGCCATTGCGCGTTTCCCTTGCTGCTTCGATGCTTTTGACAGATGGCAATGTTAACGACTGTTTTATCGCACATTTCATGCCGCAGCATTGCGCGGAAAGTGAGGGGCGCACGGGGAAGCATCGTTCAGGAGGACACGGGTATCGTCGCTTTGATGAGGGGGGGCACAGCGATAGGTTTTTCGCTGAATACGTACCCCGCGAGAGCATCCACCCGCACGCGCTCCGCGTCCGTCGTGTCCCGCGCGTGGATGTCGAAGAGCGGCGCGCCCCGCTCGACGCGCTCCCCGACCGTCGCGCGCAGAACGATGCCAACAGCGGGATCAATCGTGTCGCCTTTGCGCTCGCGTCCCGCGCCGAGGCGCATCGCGGCCCGGCCGATAGCGAGTGGTTCGATGTCCGCGATGTAGCCGCTTTCCGGCGCGGGAACGGTCCGCACCACAGGCGCGTGCGGCAAGCGGGATGTATCTTCTACCGCCCGCCGGTCGCCGCCCTGCGCCGCGACGACCGCCGCGAACTTCTCGAACGCCGCGCCGGACGTAATTGCTTCCACCGCCATCCGCTCGCCCGCCGCCTCGTCCGCCGCCGCGCCGGTCATGACGAGCAGGAGCGCCGCCTCGTGGAGGGCGAGGGCGCGCAGGTCGGCCGGGCCACCGCCGCGCAGCGTTGCAATTGCCTCGATCACCTCCAGTGTATTGCCGACTGCCCGACCAAGGGGCCGATCCATGTCGGAGATGACGGCAACCGTCTGCTTGCCCGCGCCCGCGCCGATCCGCACCATCGTTTCCGCGAGCGCCGTCGCGTCCGCCATCGTCTCCATGAACGCGCCGCGCCCGACCTTCACATCGAGCAGGATCGCGTCCGCGCCGATGGCGAGTTTCTTGGACATGATGCTGCTGGCGATCAGCGGGATGCTCGGCACGGTGCCGGTCACGTCGCGCAGGGCGTAGAGTTTGCCGTCCGCCGGGGCGAGGTCCGCCGACTGCCCGGCGATGACGAGATCGCACCGCCGCAACACGTCCATGAATTGCGCGACGGTCAACTCGGGATCGAAGCCGGGGATGCTTTCCAACTTGTCCACCGTGCCGCCCGTGTGGCCGAGGCCGCGCCCGCTCATCTTCGCGACGGGCACGCCGCACGCCGCGACGATGGGTGCGACGACGAGCGTCGTTTTGTCGCCAACCCCGCCCGTGGAATGCTTGTCCGCGACCGGGCGACCGATTGAGGAGAGATTGAGCGTGTCGCCGGAGCGTGCCATCGCCAGCGTCAGCGCCGTCAGGTCGTCCGCCGCGAGGCCACGCCACAGGACGGCCATTAGCCACGCCGCCGTCTGATAATCGGGAATCGCGCCCCGCGTGAACCCACCGACGAGCGCGTCAATGGTCTCCGCCCCGAGCGGCTCCCCCCGCCGCGTCCGCTCAATTGCCCGTACCATGCTGAACTCCGCCATAACATCCCCCTCTACGGATTGAGAGAAACCGGGAAGAACCGCAAAGGCGCAAAGAAGGCAGAGGACGCAAAAAAATGCAAAGGGAGAAGGGAGGAAAACAAATTTATATCCAGTCCGATGTTGACCCCACACGCCTTTCACATTCTCTCGTCTTTTTCTTTCTTTGTGTCCTTTGTGTCCTTTGTGTCCTTTGCGCCTTTCCGGTTTCGATCTCGCTGCGTCCAGTATAGCGGGAATGCGAATCCGCGCCGTCTGTTGATATACTTCATTGCATGCTACTGGTCAGTAGTTCTACCTGTTTGATAGTCGAGCAAAAAGGGGACGATCCGTGGTCGAGCGCGCAGCACCCAAGAGGATGAATCGGTCGGCGGAAACCAACGAATTCGACGACGGGTATAAGTGGCGGGTGCTCTTCTCGGTGATCTTCGGGACCTTTATGTCTATCCTCGACAACACAGTCGTCAATGTCGCGCTCGCCACGCTGCAAAAGGATTTCGGGGCGAGCATCTCGCACACACAGGGCGTCGTGACCTACTACGCGCTCTCGCTCGGCATCGTCATCCCGGTCGCGGGCTTTCTCGCGGACCGTTTCGGGATCAAGCGGATCTACGTCATCTCGCTCGTCGCCTTCACGACAGCGTCGGCGCTTTGCGGCCTCGCTCCGTCGCTCAATGCGCTGATCTTCTTCCGCATCCTGCAAGGGCTAGGCGGCGGTGCGCTCCTGCCGCTCGGTACGGCGATGCTCTTCACCGCCTTCCCGCCGAACGAACGCGGGCTGGCGCTCAGTGTCTTCGGTGTCCCCTCGCTCGTCGCCCCCGCGCTCGGCCCGACGCTCGGCGGCTTCCTCGTCGAGTACGTGGACTGGCGCTTCATCTTCTACATCAACCTGCCCATCGGCATCGTCGGTGCGCTGATCGCCTCGCGCAATCTCCGCGAGCGCAAGAGCGCGACGCGGGCGCCGTTCGATGTGCCGGGATTCATCCTTTCGACCATCGGCTTCGGCGCGCTGCTCTACGGCCTGTCGAACGCGGCGACAGACGGCTGGACGAGCGGCACCGTGCTCGGCTTCCTCGGCCTGGGGATCGGCGCGCTGATCGCCTTCACGATCGTCGAACTGCGCTCGCCGCACCCGCTGCTCAATGTCCGCTTCTACCAGAAACCGATCTACCTGCTGGCGAGCGCGGTTGGCTGGGTTTCCGTCGTCGCGCTCTTCGGAGCGACGTTCCTGCTGCCGCTCTACTTCCAGACACTGCGCGGGCGAACGCCCTTCCAGACGGGATTACTGCTCCTGCCACAGGCGGCGGCGGCGGTGATCGCGATCCAGATTAGCGGCCGATTGTACGACCGGATCGGCCCACGTTACGTCGTCACGGCGGGTTTGATTGGGCTTGCCGCGACGACCTGGGGCTTCACGCAGCTCACCGAAACGACCTCATATGTCGTCATTTGCGTGCAGATGGCGATTCGCGGCTTTGCGCTCGCCTGCGTCATGCAGCCGACCCAGGCGGCGGCGCTCTCGGTCATCGAGCGCGATGTGCTCACGCGCGCCAGTTCGCTGCTCGCCGTGATGCGCAGCGTCTTCCAATCGCTCGGAGTTGCGATCCTCGGTACGGTGCTGCAACTGCGCGGCACGCCGACAAGCGGCTTCCGGGGCGTCTACACGATTGCCGGCTATCGGGATGCGTACAACGTCGCCCTCGGCGCGGCGATCATCGGCGTCATCCTCGCCGTCTTCCTGCCGATCAAGTCCCGCCGCCCGGCGGAAGTGGCGACGGAACGTGCCGATCCACAGCCAGCGGCGCACACGGCGGAGACCTGACCCCCGGCTCCCTACCGTAACACCGCTTCCCGCCCCGCGCGGGCGTCCACGATCCGCTGATAGTGCGACGGGATAAGTGGCGGCAAGGCGTCCGGGTCGAACCAGCCTTCGTCCAGCGTTTCGTCGGAGCGACCGAGCGCCCCGCCGACGACGCGGCACTCCACCGCGATCAGCACCATGTGGTAGCGCAAGCCAAGTCCGACGCGGAGCGCGAGACGGGGGTCAGAGTAGACGCCGACGATCCGGCCCGGCTCGACAATCAGCCCCGTCTCCTCCACCGTTTCGCGCACGACCGCCTCCGCGATTGTCTCGCCGAGGTCCACATGGCCGCCGGGCATGCACCAGAGCCGGTTGTCTTCCCGCTGCGTCAGCAGCACGCGGCCCGCATCGTCGAAGATCACGACATTCACGCCGACTTTCGGCGTCGTGAAGGGGATGTCCTCGGGCGCGTAGGTCGGGTCCGCCCACGTCGGCGGGAGGAATGCGCCGTCCGGCTCGCGCCGCGCGGCGGGCGCGGCCAGCACGGCGTCGCGGTTCAGCGGGCCATAGATGTGCGGGAACCGTTCGTCGCCATCGTAGCGCCACGGACTGGCGAGCCGCCGCAGATCAATAGCGACCGCGAGGTAGGGGCGGGCGTCGTTTGTGTAGTAGCGATTGCCCGCCGCCGCGACCTCGACGGCGCGATGCGTCGTGTGGATGAAACCGTCCTGCGGGAAGGCGGCGGGGAGGTAGTCGGCATCGGGAGCCGCCTCCCATTCCTCGGTCGGTACGAGGTGATAGGCCAACCAATCCGGCTCGCGGATCGCATGCGCCATCAGTTGAGGTCCAGCAGCGTGACGCTGGAGATCACGCCGGGCGTTTCGCGCACGAGGATCAGCGTCTCCTTGAACTGCTCCCGGGAGTCCGCCTCGACGCGGACGATCAGGTCGTAGATACCGGTGACGAGCGACATGCCACGGAATCGCTCGCCCAGCCGCTCCTTGACCATCTCGCAGACCTTCACCACATTCGCGTTGACACAGATCAGCACGTAGCCGCGCCACTGCTCGTGCTCGACACCCTGCGCGGCGAGGAGCGGTTCGGGTTCGGTCGTGCCGCCCAATTCCGCTATCAGCGTCTGCGGATCAATCAGATCCGCCTCGATGTCGGCTTCTCCTTCCTCGCGCGTGCGCAGTCGGCGCGTCCGCGTGAAAATATTGCGTAGTTCGCGCTCGTCGGCCATCCTCTTTCCCTTTCCACTATCCCCGTGTATCCGGGTGAACGATACCATATCCCGCATCGAATCGGCAGTGACTACCGCCGGATCACCACACGCCGGATGGAGCGGGAAGCGCATCGCGCTCGTGTAACAATCCACGACCCGCCGGAGGAGCGTAGAGAAGGAAGGGCGTGTACACCGCCCTGGTGGGCCGATGGATACATACAGGGGAGGATTTGCAATGCGAAAGATTGGGTTGATCGGTGTGCTCATGGCGCTTGCGCTGCTCATGTGCGGCAATCTCGCGCTCGTCGGGGCGCAGGGACCGCCGGACATGACGAAGTTTGGCTACGCCACCGTCGCGAAGAGTATGGACATCGCACCGGATCAGGCAGCGACAATCACGGCGGGCGATCATTCGGTGGCGATCAAGGCCGGGACATTCGACAGCCCGGTGACGTTCGATCTCCTGACGAGCGAGCCGAGCGCGTGGAAGGACCTCGTGAAGGACCGCACCGTCCGCGCGGCGTTCGCCTTCCGCGTCACCGATAAGGCGACCAAGGCCATCGTTGGGGCATTCAAGCAACCGGTCGTCTACTCATACAGCGGCAAGGACGCGCAGAGCACCGACGCGATCCTGAACACCACCGCAGCAACCCCAGCGGCGATCACGCCGAACCCGGCGCCGATCACCTTCGATGGCAAGGTTAATCACCCGTTCGGCGGCGCAGGTGTCGGCTGGCTCGTCGTTTCCGCGCCCACGAATGCCGCAGCGGGCTCGTCCGCACCCGCCGCCCCGACCGCCGCCGCCGCGACCACCCGGCCCGCCGCTGCCGCGACAACGCCGGTCGCCACGGGCACCGGCGGTGCGACCACGACAACGCTCCCGAAGACGGGTGAAGCGCAGCCGTCGGGCACAAACCCGGTCACGTCGCTCGCACTTGGTCTCGGCGCAGTATCATTGCTCGCCGGCGTCGCGTTGGTCATGCGTCGGCGCGTCAGCGGCACGCGACCATAGCGAGCGCCGCGAACGATGCGACAAGGGGAAGATAATCGAATACGCCGTAGCCGGCGCATTCGATTATCTCCTCTGTTTTTCTCTGTGTCCGCTGTGTCTCAGTAGTTCAAAAAGGAATCCCCGGATGCGCCAGAGAGAAGTGAGCGTGGCGTTCCAGAGCAACAAAACGGCGGCAGAGTACGCGGCGTTGGCGCGGCGGGTGGAGGAGTACGGGTTCGACGCGCTCGGCGTCTATGGCGATTTGATGTTCCAGCCCCCGATTGGGCCGCTGCTGCTCATGGCACAAGCGACGACGCGCATCCGACTCGGCCCGGCGAGCATGAACCCGTATACCATCCATCCCGTCGAGATCGCCGGGCAGATCGCGTTCCTCGATGCCGTTTCCGGCGGGCGTGCCTACCTCGGCCTGTCGCGCGGGGCCTGGCTCGAATCGCTCGGCATCGCGCAGACAAAGCCCGTCGCGACGATGCGGGAGGCGGTCAGCGTCGTACGGCATCTGCTCGCGAAACGGCGCACGCTGTTTACGGGCGATGTCTTCTCGTTGAGCGAACACAACGTCCTCCAGTACGACGTGGCCCGCGCCGACGTGCCGCTGATGATCGGCACATGGGGGCCGCGACTGGCGGCGCTCGCGGGCAAGGTCGCGGACGAGGTGAAGATCGGCGGCTGCGTCAACCCGGCGATGGTTCCCGTGATGGGCGAGCGGATCGCCGTCGGCGCACGACGAGCGGGGCGGGATGAGGACGCGGTCGGCATCGTGCTCGGCGCAGTGACGGTCGTGGACGAGGACGGCGCGGCGGCGCGGCGGCGCGCGAAGGAGGAAGTCGCGCTCTACCTCCCCACCGTCGCGGGCCTCGATCCGACGGTCTCAGTGGACCCGGAACTGCTCGCGCGGATGGAAACGGCAGTCCAACGGGGCGACCGGCAGGCCGCCGCCGCGCTGATCTCCGACGATCTGCTGCGCCCCTTCGCCTTCGCGGGAACACCGGCAGAGGTTATCGCGCACGCCGAAGCGATCTTTGCGGCAGGTGCGTCCCGGATCGAATTCGGCACCCCGCACGGCCTGACGGACGCACGCGGCGTCCAATTGCTCGGCGAAAAGGTACTCCCCGCGCTACACCCTTTCAATCGAAGTGCTTGATCTTCGGATGTTCTTTACGATGAGGCGACCAATCGGTCGCTCTGATACGCCGATCCATGAGAACTGCATAGATGTACGATGGCCCCTGTAACTGCTGGATCTCGGTTGTGCCCTCTAAAGGAACAAGAACAAGCGCGTTTTCGAAACTCGACTTTGGGATATTACGGTTTGTGCGGTCTGGAATAATGGAGCTGCCTTTGACCATCTACGTGAACGCGGCTCCGCGAATCTGATGAAATGGCTCTCCGGCATGTCTTTCGATTCGAGACCAGACTGTCTCAATGTTAGGCATCGCAGTACGCCTTTCTGCTCTCTGTATCGCGAACTATATGTTACTGTACTGACTCCGTAACTCTTCCATCGCGCAGACGACCGTATCGCCGCATGATCGTTTGCAGGCGGTCGTGCGGCAGGGCGTGGGCGGTGTTACCGTCGCGGCCGACCATCGTGTCCGCCGCGACGAGAGCGTTGAGTACCGCCTCCGCCGTCGCCTCGATGGTCGCCTGGAAAAGGTCGTTGATTTGCGTGTCGTTGATGAAGGTGTTGGTAAGCAGCGTTTCTGTCTCGAAGCGGTCTACGCGGTTCTCCGGCGCGTTCGAGAAGGCGATCAAGAGGTCGCCGGAACTGTGCGTCGCGGTCGAGCCGACGCGTCCGAGGCCGAGCATCCCCCGGCGGCAGAGGCGGCCCAATTGCCGGTCGGTCAGCGGCGCGTCGGTGCCGATCACGACGATAATCGAGCCGTCGCGCCGCTCGTTCACTGGCAGCCCTTGCTCCGGGAGCAAATCGGTGATCTCCAGGCCGATCGGCACGCCGTCCACGAGCAAATCCTGCCGCCGACCGAAGTTGCCCTGCACGAGCGCGCCGACGGTGTACTCTCGCCCACCAACCGGCACAAGGCGCGACGATGTGCCGGTGCCGCCCTTGAAGCGGAAGAGCGTCATCCCCGTGCCGCCGCCGACATTGCCTTCCGCGACTGGACCACCCGTCGCGTTGTCGAGCGCGGCGAAGACGTGTGCACTCGTCACATGCTGCCCGGCGACATCATTGAGGAAGCCGTCAAAGGTCTCCGCGACGACGGGGATGACGAAATCGCGCGTGCCGAGCGATGGCTCGTGCAGCGTCAGCCATTCGACGCACCCCTTGTGGGCCGCGCCGACGGAGAGCGTGTTCGTGATGAGGATCGGCGTCTCGATCAGGCCGTACTCGTCCACCTGCGAACGACCGGTGATCTCGCCCGCGCCATTGAGGACGGCGATGGCGGCGGGGATCATCTGCTGGAAGACCGAGCCTTCGTGCGGATGGATCGCCGTCACGCCCGTTCGTGCCGGCCCTTCCCCGACCCGCAACAGCCCGTCGCCCTGCACGATCGTCGTCTGCCCGACGCGCACGCCGGGTACGTCGGTGATCGCGTTGTACGCCCCCGTCGGCTGCGTGCCGATCGTGATGCCGAGATCGCGCAGGCGAGGCCGTGTCGCGGACATTTGAATCTCTCCCGCTGTAGAGACCGAGTGAAGCACAGAGATCATAGAGGGCGCATGAGAACGCAGATCTACGGGCGTACGCTATTCGATGACCGTCCATCGGGCCTTTTCGTGTATCCGTTCGAAGCACTCGGCACATACCCACTCATAGTCATCAGGAAAATTCCCATGCGCTGTTTCTGCGTATCCTTCATTCAGCGTGCCGGATAATGGGTCATCGCTCCCAGAATCCACGAAGGTTGCCCAACAGAATTGACAGTGATCGTGGCTCCATGTTTCGCTCCAACGGTAATACCGCTTCCAGCGAAACTCGGCCCCGTACCATCCATTGAGAGGCATACCGAGAGTATCTATTATCCCGCTCAGCGGGCTTTCCGACTCCTGCTCACCCATCTTCCTTCTTCGATTCTCTCCGTGGTCTCCGTGATCTCTGCGTCCTCTGCGCTCCGGTTTTGCCGCCCCTATGCCTTGCCAATCGCCTGCTTGACGAGACCCGCGACATCGCCGGGGCGGATGGCGACGCGGATGCCTGCTGCTTCGAGGGCGGCCATCTTTTCCGCCGCCGTGCCCGCGCCGCCGGAGATGATCGCGCCCGCGTGGCCCATCCGCTTGCCGGGGGGCGCGGACTGACCGGCGATGAAGCCGACGACGGGCTTTGTCATGTACTCCTTGACGTAGCGCGCCGCGTCTTCCTCGTCCGTGCCGCCGATCTCGCCGATCATCACGACGGCGTCCGTCGCCGGGTCCGCCTCGAAGAGCGTCAGGACATCCACGAACGACGTGCCAATCACCGGGTCACCGCCGATGCCGACCGCACTGCTCTGACCGAGGCCCGCCTGCGTCAGCGCATTGACGACTTCGTAGGTGAGCGTGCCGGAGCGTGAAACGAGGCCGATCCGACCCTGCGCGTGGATGAAGCCGGGCATGATGCCGACCTTCGCCTCGCCGGGGGTAATCAGTCCGGGGCAATTCGGGCCGATTAGCCGCGAGCCGGAGCGCTTGACGATCTCGTACGTCCGCACCATGTCGTTGACCGCAACACCCTCGGTGATGCAGATGATGAGCGGCAGGCCCGCCGCGACCGCTTCCTCGATTGCGTCCGGCGCGCCACCGGCGGGGACGTAGATGATGCTCGTGTTCGCGCCCGTTTCCCGCACCGCCTCCGCGACGGTGTTGAAAACCGGCACGCCATGGACCTCGCGCCCTTTGCCGCCGGGCCGCGTGCCCGCGACGACTTTCGTGCCGTATTCGACCATCTGGCCGGTGTGGAAGGAGCCATGCTGCCCCGTGATGCCCTGGACGAGCACGCGGGTATCGTTGTTGACGAGAATGCTCACGCCGCTTCCCCTTTCGCCGCCGCGACCGCGATCCGCGCCGCTTCCTCCATCGTCTCCGCCGACTGCAAGTTCGCCGTGGCGAGGATGCGTCGCCCTTCCTCCGCGTTCACGCCCGCGAGCCGGACGATGATCGGCAGTTTCGTCGGCACCTGCTCCAGCCCCGCGAGCAGGCCCTTCGCCACCTCGTCGCCGCGCGTGATGCCGCCGAAGATGTTGAAGAAGATCGCCTTCACATGCGGGTCGGCGAGGATCAAACTGAGCGCCTTCGCGACCTGCGCCGCGTTCGCGCCGCCGCCGACATCGAGGAAGTTCGCCGGGGAGCCGCCCTCGACTTGCAGCGCGTCCATCGTCGCCATCGCCAGCCCCGCGCCGTTGACAACGCAGCCGACATCGCCGTCGAGTTTGACGAATGAGATGCCGGAGGCCTTGGCGGTCAGTTCGGTCGCGTTCTCCTCCGCCATGTCGCGCAGTTGCTCGTGCGACGAGTGGCGAAAGAGGGCGTTATCGTCGAGGACCATCTTGGAGTCGAGCGCGAGCCAGCGACCGTCGTCCGTGCGGATCAGCGGGTTGATCTCGACGAGCGAGGCATCCTCATTGAGGTAGGCGCGTGCCATCTTCGTGACGATCTCGACGAAGCCGCCGACGGCGGCAGGCTCGATGCCGAGCGCGAAGGCGAGGTCCACCGCGCGGTAGTTGAGCAGACCGCGCACCGGGTCAACGGGCGTCCGTAGGATCGCGTCGGGGTTCGTCTGCGCCACTTCCTCGATCTCGACGCCCCCCTCGGCGGAGGCCATCACGATGATCTGCCGGTTCGCACGGTCCAGCGTGATGCCGACGTAGTACTCGGCGGCGATGCTCACGCCGGGGACGACGAGGACGGTATTGACGGTGTGGCCGCGAATATCCATGCCGAGGATGCGGCCCGCGACCTCGCGCGCCTCGTCCGGCGACTTCGCCAGTTTGATACCGCCCGCCTTGCCGCGCCCGCCCGAATGGACCTGCGCCTTGATCGCGACCGTGCCGCCGAGTGCCTGCGCCGCCGCCGCCGCCTCATCGGGCGTTGTGGCCGCTTGCCCGGCGTTGAGCGGGATGCCGTAGCGACCGAGGATGTCCGCCGCCTGATATTCGTGGATGTTCACGCCTGCTCCCCTCCAAATGGTGCGAGACACCGCCATTGGTGCCCCGGCATTCTCGCACGCGCGGCGGGCGGGCGTCTATCGGCGGCGCCACGGGTCGCGGTATCACCCTTGCATAGGAAGAAGTGGGCCGGTTCAGCGGCGGAAAGGCTTTACGCACGGATGGCAACGACACAGACGGCAGAAGTGCCACATTTTACGGCGGCGCAAACCGATTTGATTCAGCAGGAGCAGGCGCTTCTTCGGCGGCTGACGGGGGTGATGGAGCGCTTTCCGGGCGCTGCGGAGGATCGGACGACCGTCCGCGATGTCGCCCGCGCGCTGGACGACCTGTTCTCGGTCGTGATCGTCGGGGAATTCAACGCGGGCAAGAGCGCCTTCATCAATGCGCTGCTCGGTCAGTCCGTGATGGAAGAAGGCGTCACGCCGACGACGACGCGCATCAACATCCTGCGGTCAGGCGCGGATGTGACACAGGGAATCAATAGCGACGGCTTCGTCGTCGTCACGCACCCCGCGCCCTTCCTCGGGCAGGTGACGGTCGTGGACACACCGGGCACGAATGCCGTGATCCGGGAGCACGAGGCGGTTACGCAGCAGTTCATCCCGCGCGCGGACTTGATCCTCTTCGTGACGAGCGCGGATCGTCCTTTCTCCGAAAGCGAGCGGCGGTTCATGGCCGAGATCCGCGACTGGGGGAAGAAGGTCGTGATTGTCGTCAACAAGGTGGATTTGCTCTCCGACACGGATCTCCAAACGGTCCTCGCGTTTGTGCGGGAGCAGGTGCAGGCCTTGATTGGCTTCACACCGGAAATCTTCCCGGTCGCGGCGCGGCTCGCATTGGCGGCGAAGCAATCCCCGCCGGGGGAGGTGCGCGACAGTCTCTGGGCGCGTTCCCGCTTCGCCCCACTCCAACAGTACGTGGTCGAAACGCTCGATGTGTCGCGCCGCCTGCGGCTGAAATTGCTCTCCCCGCTCGGCGTCGCGGCGCGCGTGATGGGGCGCTACCGGGACGCGGCAGATGAGCGGCTGGCGCTGCTCGCGGGGGACCGCGAAACGCTGGCGCGCATCGAGAGTCAGTTGTCCGTCTATCGGGGCGACATGGAACATGGCTTCACGCATTACCTGACGATGGTGGACAATGTCGTGCTGCAACTCGTCGCGCGCGGCGACAAATTCTTCGCCGACACGCTGCGGATCGGTCGCATCCCGGACCTGCTCAACAGCGAGCGGACGCGCGGCGCGTGGGAGCGCGATGTCGTCCGCGACACGCCGCACCAGATTGACGGCATCGTGCAGGGATTAATTGACTGGATGGTCGAGCACGATCTGCGCACATGGCAGGCCGTCACCGATCTCGTCCGGCGCCGTCAGTCGGTGCAGCCGAACACGGAAATGATCGGCGAGGTATCGGAGCAGTTCGCGTACGATCGGCAGGCCCTGTTGAACTCGGTTGGGGCGCGGGCGCAGGAGGTCGTGCAGCGATACAACGCATCGGGCGAGGCGGAACGCCTATCGCGCGAGGTGCAGTCCGCCGTTTTTCAGGCGGGGCTGGTGCAGGTCGGGGCCGTGGGCCTCGGCGCGGCGGTCGTGGCGGCGGCGACGACCGCGCTGGCAGATTTCACCGGCATTCTCGCCGCGACGATGATCGCCGCGCTCGGCCTTGTCATCCTCCCGGCGAAGCGGCGTCGCGCGCAGGAGCAGTTCCACGCGCGGGCCGAAGACCTACAAACCCGCCTGATGACGACGCTGCGCGAGCAGTTCGCCCATGAACTCGACCGCTCGCTGGCGCGGATCGGGGAGGCGGTCGCGCCGTACACGCGGTTCGTCCGCGCCGAGGCCGAGCGGATGGAAGAGATTCGCGGCGAACTGCGCGGCATCCAGGGCGAGAGCGACCGCATCCGCTACGCGATTGACGCATTGGCGCCGGAGATGGGCGCGATCCCCACCGTTTCGGTTCCGCCCGCCCCACCGCGCACCGATACACAACGCGGTAGCCTCGGAATGCCTCCCGGGGTGCCAGTGCCGGACGTTACGCCCGCCTCCCCGCCGCACTGACCGCATCGCTCGTGTAGAATGCCTCTATGGAGACCTTCGCGGATCGGCGGCGGGCATTTGCGGAGCGGCAGCGGCGATTCATCGGCGTCATCGGCTCGTGCCTGATCGCGGCATGCACGATTCTCGCGCTTGGGGTGGGATCGCGGTTGCGCGGGCTGCCCTTCCCGTTGCCGCCCGCACTCTTGGTCGGCGCGCTCGCCGCCGGCCTGATGGTCGTGGACCCGCACCGACCCGCCGCGAAACTCTGGCTCTTCAGCCTCCTCTGCTTCCTCGTCTTCGTCATCCTCGTCATTCTATAAGTTTGAAGGCTGTGGGCGACGTACAGCAGCGGTTGCGACACGGCGTGATATGGCTCCGACAAATAGTTTCTAACCGCTCGCACTATGCTATACTGGGGTCCACGGAGAAAATCTGCGGGTGTCTCGGTACAGTGGTGGGCATCGGTCCACGCGTCGAACTGACCGGTACGTATGTCAGGCAAGGGCAGGAGATCTGCACGCCTCGGGAGGGGTAACCATGAGTGGCTACATCTTCGATAACGCCGCCGAGCAGCCGACTGCCCAACGCTTCGCGAGCTTGGAGACCCTCTACGACCCGCGCACGATCCGCTTCCTGGAAGCAACCGGGGTCGGTAACGGCTGGCACTGTCTGGAGGTGGGGGGTGGCAGCGGCTCGATCGCCACGTGGTTAGCGGACCGGGTCGGCGACACCGGGCACGTACTGGTTACCGACATTGATCCGCGCTTTCTGGCGACGCTGGCCGAGGCGGGTCGCCCGAATGTCGAGGTGCGCCGGCACGATGTTGGCGCCGACCCGCTGCCGGAAGGGGCGTTCGACCTCATCCACGCGCGCCTCGTGCTCATCCACGTGCCGACGGCACCAACGGCCCTGGCGCGGTTAGCGGCCGCGCTGCGACTGGGCGGCTGGCTGGTGGTCGAGGACTTCGATCCCACTTTCATTGACCGTTCCTTCCCGACCGCCGACCCGGCGGACGCCGCCGTCGTCCGCGCGGCGTTCAAGGCGCTTGGGGAGCTGCTGGTCGCGCGGGGCGCCGGGCGCGGATGGGGCTGCAGCCTCCACCAGCGACTCGTCGAGTTGGGGCTGGAGGAGGTGGGCATGGAAGGACACCTTTCCGTCCGCCCCGGCGGCTCCGCCGGGGCGCGCCTGGACCGCGCGAACTTCGCCCAGGTCCGCGACGCGGCGGTCGGTGCCGGGCTGATCGCGGCCGAGGAGATGGACCGGATGCTAGCGCTGCTGGACGACCCCGCATGCGCATTCGCCTCGCCCACAATGTTCACCGCTTGGGGGCGCCGCCCGTGAGGGGTAGGGTGAGACAATACATCCCGCAGCAGGCGGTTGACGCAGGTACATAGGGCCGGTGGCCCTATGTAAATGTGCTATGCTTGCCGCCGTATCGCGAAAGAACGTATGGGGGAGGGACAACAGATGCGCACGAACACCGCGAAGCAAAAGATGCTGCAAGGGAAACCGGCTTTTGGCTACTCACTCGGTCTCGGATCGCCGCTGGCCGCCGAGATTTTGGCGAGCAGCGGGATTGACTTCATCCTGCTCGATAATCAGCACGGCTCCTTCGGGGCGGACTCGACGATTGCCTGCTTCATGGCGATGGCGGGCGGCTCGGCGATCCCGATGGCCCGCACCGCCCGTAACGACTACACGATGATCGGCCGGTTGCTCGATGAGGGCGCGATGGGCATCGTCGTCCCAATGGTCCACACGCCCGAAGACGCGAAAACGGCCGCCGATTGCTGCCGATTGCCCCCCGTCGGCACGCGTTCGTGGGGCTGGGGCCGCGCCGCACGGTACGGCAATGACTACGCGGACCGGATCAACGACGAGGTCTTCGTCGCCGTGCAACTGGAAAGCATCCAGGCGGTCGAGAATGCCGAGGCGATCATGTCCACGCCCGGCGTGGATGGATGCTGGGCCGGGCCGGCCGACATGGCGCTCTCAATGGGCATTGACCCGCGCAACGCCCCGAACGACGACCGGCACATCCGCGCGCTGGAGCGCGTCGTCCAGGCGTGCAAGAACACCGGCAAGGTCGCCGGCCTTTCGTGCAGCAGCCCCGAAGAGATGGTCCAGCGCGCGGCGCAGGGCTTCCAGTTCCTGACGGGCGGCGGCGATGGCGGCTTTATCATCTCCGGCGCGGCGGCGGGCATCAAGACACTTGGTCTCTAGCGGAGTAACGAGTAGCGGAGTATCCAGTGGTGGCGGGCTTTAGTCCGCCTCTCTGGTGCAGGCTAAAGCCCGCCACCACCAGGAAATTCTCCTCAACTGCGTAAGCCTTATCTTGTTACTTCTGTCTGAGAGGTGCGTCATGGCGGTCTCGCTCGTACGCCCCGCGATGCTCCGGCCGCTCCGGCTGAGTCCGACGAGCCTGCATCGCTGGCGCGAGTGCCCGCACGCGTATTGGCACGCCTACATCCGCAAAAGCCCGGCGGAGGTCGTCTTCAACCGGCCGATGGAGCGCGGCGGCGCGATCCACAATGTCCTCAAAGCATGTTTCGACAATCTTGAGGCGGCGGGCGATTTTCCCGGCGATCTCGCCGCACTCGCGATGGATTACCTGCCGCCCCATCGCTACCCGGATCGCGATACGTGGCGCGAGGATGTGGAATGGATCGCGCGCCTCACCACCGGGTACCTCGGCACGATTTCTGCCCCACAGGCACGGGCGCATCTGCTCGGCCTCGAATGGGTCTGCACCTTCACGCACGAGGCGTATCCGTCGTTTGCCCTCTCCGCGCGGGCGGATCGGGTCGTCCGGTTGCCCGACGGGCGGGTGCGCGTGATCGAATACAAGAGCGGTAAGCCGGATACCTACGACCTCGTGCAGATCGCCGCGCTCCATCTCTGTGTCGCCAGCGCCCTCAAATGCGATGATCAGATGGTCACCGTCTCCACGGTCTTCCTGCGGACGAACGACGAGCGCGAGTGGGAGTTCGGGCCGGGCATCGCGGAATACCGTGCCCGGATCATTGACATCGCGCACGAAATCCGCCTCGCCACACCGGACCCGACGCGCTTTGCCCCGACGCCCGGCCCGTTCTGCCGCAATTGCCCGTACGTCGGCCTCTGCCCGGCCGCGCCGGATGAGTATCGGTAGCGGGCAGCATTACCACCAATTGCAAACCCCGACGGAATAAACTGCCAAGGCGCCAAGGACGCCAAGAAACGCGGAAGAGCAAGGGATAATGTCTTTCCATCTTCCTCTCCGCTTCTTGGCGTCCTTGGCATCTTGGCGGTTCAGGAATCATTTCTTACAACGAAGCGCCCCGACCTTGATGGTCGGGGCATAGAGGCTACATGGAGTGGAGCGGATTTACTGCCCGTTGCGTGCTGCCCGATGCCGACTGAACAAGCGCGGCAGGCGGGACGTACGGCGGGTTTCCTCGCGCCATGCACCGAAATCGTACTCATCGAAGACCAGTTTCGGCAGCTTCTCCTCGCGAACTTTTTTGTCCGGAATCAGGCTGGCGACGAGGATTGCATTCTCGAACATCGTTGGCGCCCCTTTCCGTTATGCGAGGTTCGCGCCACGGCGCATGAAGCGCGGCAGGCGCATCTTGCGGCGAGGCTCTTCCTGCGACGGCACGAGATCGGGGCCGTAGAATGCGCGGCGATCCGCCCGATCCTCGTTGTGCTTCAATTCGTTGACCAGGGCAGCCGCAATCGCGGTTTCAAACATGATATATGACTCCTTCTCATATCATCGGGACGACGAACCATCGCGCCATCCACTACGTACAACACTACCCTACCAGATTTGTTCCGGATTTCACAAACGAATGGTGCATTCTTTCACGATCTTTTCGCTCCGTGGTCGCGCCTTGCGGTTCGTGACATCCTTCACAAGCACTTTGCACAACGTGCCGCGCGCTTTCCTGTACAATGCGCCATATGCACACCAACGCCGTCCTCCAACCCGCTACCCCCGGAATCTCCCCGCAATTATTGCTCCCGCTCATCCCGGACGAACCGTGGGCGATATCGGCACGAGCAGTTGTTCGCGCAGGATTGCCGGGCGTATCGGTGGACGATCCGCACGCCCCATTGGTCGTCGCCATCGAGACCGCGACTGCGGACGGGCGATCCGTCTTTCTTTTCGGTGCGGCGGCCCCAGCGCTCGCGGCGTATGTCCGCGCACTCGCTGGGCCACTCGCGCTGCGCGCGGATGCGCCGATCGCGAGCCGGATCATCAACGAGCGGCCGGATGCGGTGGCGCGCCAATGGGCGACTTTCACCTTCCCCGCGTCCGGCGCGGATACCGCGTTCGCGATGCTTCCGCCGGGCGGCGTGCGCCGGTTGCGCGTCGCCGACGCGCGGCATCTCACGCCCTTCCCGGCGTGGCTCTGGGCGGGTTACGGCTCACCGGAGGCGATGCTGCGCGAGGGGATCGCCTATGCGCGCTATCTGCGCGCCGAACTCGTCGCCATCGCCTGCACGGCGGGGACGACCGAGCGGTACGACGCCGTCGCCGCATATACCATCGAGCGGACGCGCCGCAACGGCTTCGCGCGGGAGTGCGCGCACCGCCTGATCGGCGCGATCCAGAGCGAGCGCGGCAGACTGCCGGTGCTGACGACGAGCGCGGAGAATAACGCGGCGATTGCCCTCGCTCACTCCCTCGGCCTCACCGCGCGCTACGACCAGACGGCGTACGACCTGCCATGAGCGATCAGCCACCGCTCGTCCTCGCCTCCGGGTCGCCACGCCGCCGCGAACTGCTCGCCCTGCTCGGCGTAGACTTCATCGTTGATCCGAGCGGCGCGGACGAGACGCCGACCGCCGGGGCGATGGCGGAAGAGGTCGCCCGCTTTCTCGCCCTCGTGAAGGCGCGCGAGGGTGCGGCCCGGCACCCCGGCGCCTACATCCTCGGCGCGGACACGCTCGTGGCAGTGGACGATTTGATCCTCGGCAAGCCGGTGGATGCGGCGGACGCGGCGCGGATGCTTCGTCTGCTGCGTGGTCGGGCGCATCGCGTGCCGACGGGCGTCGCACTGATCTCCCCAGACGGCACGGAGACCGCCCTCGTCGAAACCGCGACCGTGACGATGCACCTGTACACCGAGATCGCCATCGGCGCGTATTTGTCCACCGGTGAACCGTTCGACAAGGCGGGTTCCTACGCCGTGCAGGGCGCGGGCGGCGCGCTTGTCGCCTCGGTGGAGGGATGCTACACCACCGTCGTCGGCTTCCCGCTCTGCCGCGTCGCGGCACTGCTGTACAAGGCTGGGTTTAGCCTCTCTACTGATCCGACTGTTGGCTGCAGTCCGGGTCATGCTTGTGCACTGAATTCGAGAGTCATATCAGGGCGGTAATGGGAGAACAGCATGTCACAAACCGAGCCGCAGCCTCCGACTCTCTCAATCCCAAGAAAGTGTGTCGGCATGTCCTGCTTGTATAGGTAGTGCAAGGGCAATCGGGCACTAATTCTTTCGCATACAGCGAGTGTTGATCACCCTGGCGATCCTCTTGCCCCAGTCGGGATAGCGCCTTTTTAGCGGAAGCACCGTGCTCATACGATGCGGTGTGCGGCGTCATGGCGCTCGCACGCAGCCCAGGCCTTATTCAGCAGGTCGAACAACGTGCGCTGCTCGGTAGTCGTGAGGCACTGCAGTGGGGGCGTGTCGGTGGCCATGAGGCTGGTCATCCGCTCGCGCATCCGGCAGCCCTCAGCGGTGATCGCCAGCGTCTTGATTCTCCGATCTTTCCGGTCGACACGCCGCTCGATCAGCCCTGCCTCTTCGAGCCGATCAACAAATGCAGTGACGTTAGAGGGGTCGCAGGAGAGCCGTTCCGCGAGCAGCTTGGTGGGCACAGGCGTGGTGGGGTCCAACTGCAGGAGGGCGCGCGCGCTAGCCGCAGTCAGCCCCAACTCTTCGAAGCGGGCGTCGTAGTAGCGGGCCAGCCAGACGAAGACGGCCATCATCTGCGGAGCGAGCTCGCCCAGCACGGTCGGAACGGTGGATTGAGGTACAGTCGCGTCACGTAGCATGATGCCAGTATAGCAGAGCCACTCGATAGTTGACAAGCTCTTCTAAATGATGGATAATGGACTTGATCCACTGTTGATGTGATCCACGGTATGGTTGGTTCACAAATGGTTCGACCGGCACTATTGTGGTTGCCAGGGCGACTGAAGGAGGTTTCCCATCATGACCCATCGAGATATCGCACTGTCAACATCAACGACGCCGAGCATCCCCGCCACCCACTGGCGTACTCGGACCCTCGCGGTTGCATCCGCGACGGTCGCCGCCCTGATTGTCTGGCTGATCGCCAAGCCGCTGCTCGGGAGTACGCTCACAATTCCCATGGCGGGCGGATCCCAGATTATGAAGGTTGGCTGGGTTCCGGTTCTCATCATCAGCCTGATAGCATCTCTAGCCGCTTGGGGTCTACTCGCCGTGCTGGAACGGTTCACGCCACGCGCCCGCACTATATGGATGGCGATTGCGGCAGTGATACTGCTACTCTCCTTCGCTGGCCCCCTGCTTGTGGCAAGTGCTGCGAGCGCGGGGACTAAGGTAGCGCTCACCCTCATGCATATCACCGTGGCTGTCGTACTCATCCCATCGCTAGCCAGAACATCATCCAGTACTGCTGGGCGACAACCGGATAATGACAAGGAGCACTCATCATGAGCGCATTCACTGAAGCCGAACTAACCTACCTGCGCGGTGAACGACGACTCGCCCGCCTCGCCACCGTCGGCCCCGACGGCACTCCCCATATCGCCCCGGTCGGCTGGACCTATAACAGTGAGCATGATGTGATCGACATCGGTGGCCATAGTTTGGAGCGGACCAAGAAGTTCCGCGATATCCTGCGGACCGGGCGTGCTGCTGTCGTCATTGACGATGTGCTCCCGCCCTGGCAGCCACGCGGCATCGAGATTCGCGGGCGCGCCGAAGCCGTTACCGATCCCCAGTCGCTTATCCGCATCTACCCCGAACGCATCATTAGCTGGGGCCTCGACGAGGCCGACCGCCGCAACGCCCGCGATGTCCGATAACTCTCAATACCGCGACGCCGACTGCCTCTTGCTTGATCCCATCGTCTTCTTCATTAGGGTCGCCGCAGAGGGAGTAGCCCTACCCGTCTCGATATGCCGAAATGCGTACGAGAGGCAAAAATCAGCAACCGAGCATTGCACGATAGCATGGGGCGACGAGTACCTTATGACGACTCACGCACCGTATCGAAGCCGCCGGTGTTCCTTGTGTCCGTCGTTTCTGGGGGAAGGCAGATGCGGCGGCAAAGGGCGGTGAGGGTGGCGGTGGTGAGATCGGGCATTTCTTCGCGGGCACGCGGTTCCTGGATGGCGTGCGGGCCGCGCCGGATGCGGATCGTCAGCATGCCGAGGCGCTTGGCGGGGATGATGTCGTAGTCGAGACGGTCGCCGATCATCGCGGCCTCCTTCGGGTCGCAGGCGGCGCGGTCGAGGGCATACTGGAAAATGCGCGGGTCGGGCTTGCCGAAGCCAAGTTCGCCGGAAAGGCACCAGAGATGCACCGCCTCGCCGAATCCGGCGATCTCAGCCCATTCGCGGATCGTCGCGGGCTGGTTGGCGATCACCGCCGTGCCGAACCGCTTGGCGAACGTCTCCATCGTCGGCTTCGTCTCGGCGTAGGGTGGCGTGGGGCGGGACAGGTTGCGCAACTCCTGCTGCACCGCCATCGCCGTCTGCTCGTCCACGAGCCGGGCGAGGGCACCGTGTACGACATGCCGGTCGTACGAGGCGATCGCCGCGTCCCACGCGCTGCGGACGGCGGCGAGCGGCACGCGGTGTCCGCGCAGGGCGAGCAGCCGGACGATCTGCTTGCGTGTCTGCTCGTCGCCGAGCGTCTCGTCCATCAGCACCGAGCCGACATCGAAGAAGAGCCAGCGAATGCGGTGCAGGCGATTCTCCAGCGCGTTGGTGTCGCGCAAGCGGCGGGGGAGCAGGTCCGACCGGGTTGGGGGAATGCTCATGCGGGGGGCGCTACCACAGCGTCCACCTCGATTTCGACGCGCATCGCCGGGTCAATCAGCGCGGCAACGGCAAGAAGGGTGCTGCATGGCCGCACCGCGCCGAATGTTTCGTTGAGCGCCCGCGCCACTTCTATCCAGTCGTGGATGTCCACAAGGTAGACGCGATAGCGCACGACATCCCGTATCGTCGCACCCGCTTCGCCCAGCGCCCAGGCGATAGTGGCGAGGATTTGCACCGTTTGCGCATATGGGTCGTTGATGCCGACGAGCGCGCCCTCCTTCATCGCCGTCGTGCCGGAGGTGTAGACGAGATTGCCGATCCGCACCGCGCGCGAATACCCGACCCGCTCCTCCCACGGCGTCCCGGACGAAATATGTACCCGTGCATGGGCTGTATTGGTCATGCTGCTCCCCTTCTTCGCGTCTCAGGTGAGGCTGTCGTGCCAGAGGAGGAAGTGCAAGCCGACGTTGCCCATCTCCACCTGCCAGGCGGGCGCGTTATCGGGCGTATAGGTAAGCACCCGCCGCTCGAACGCCTGCATCAGCACGAATTTGAGCGTGCCGCCGACGCGCGTCTGCGTCCAGTATGGTTCGGTGATCGGCAGGCCGAGCAGCGTCTGCCAATCCGCAGGAAGCGTCTGCATCCAGTTCCAGAAAACATCCGGGATGTTGTGGCCGAGATTGCTGTCGTACTGCGCGAGGGTGGCATAGCCCGCGCGCGTCGCGTCGTCGCCAACGTGGCCGTCGCTGTCAATCGTCGCGGTCACCGGCTGGCCGATATTCTTCGCAGCGTGCCGGTCCTTCGCTACATCGCCAAATGAGGCGACGCTCCACAGCGTCGCGTAGGTCGGGCAGGCTTCGTTGTTCAGCGCATCGCCCGCCACTGGAATTGATGCCGGGCCGTAGGGCTTGAACGCGCCATTGCCGATCTGCACGCCGCCGCTGACCATCTCCGTGACGAGCAGGCCGTTCGAGACGCCGCTGGTCGGCGTATTCAATTCCATGCGCGCTTTATCGAAATAGAAGACGGTGCGCATGCCGCCGGGCGACTCCGCGTACGGCTCCATCCGCGTCGTCACGGCGTCCGGCCCGTAGAGCCACGACCGCGTAACCTTTTCCGCCGCGACCGCACCGTCCCCGCCGCTCCACACCGTGCGGATCACGCCGGGGGCTACGTTGACGCCGTTCGGCAGGCGATAGCCGCCCGAAGGTGGCGCGGGCGCGGCGGGGAAGACCGGCAGTTTGCGGGATGATGCGGGTTGCTGCTGGACATTTTTGCTCGTTATAACGGGAGTCTCTGATGCCGCCACAGTCGTCGCTGTCATTGTCGCTGTTGCCGTCGCGATAGTAATCGGCACGGCTGTCGCACTCGGTGTGGCCGTGGTCGCGCTCGCGACGGATAGTGGTGTTGACGCGGCGCCGGGCATCACATTCGCGGCATCGCCCGGCCCCTTCGTGCGGAAGCCCCAGGTGCGCGAGAACGATTGGCCGCCCGCCGTCCCGCTGACGGTCACTTTGTAGCCCGTCCCCGGCTGCATCGGCGCGGTGGTGGCGATCAGGTCAGTATTCTTCGAGAGCCAGCCCGTGCCGGTATTCGCGAAGGAGGAGACTGTTTGCCCATTCACGGTGATCGTCGCGTTCGCGAAGGTCACGCCGCCATCGCCGTTGTACTTGAGCGTGATCGGCGTGCCGATCGGGAACGAGGCGGATGTAAAGGCGTTGGGCGATTCGCCATCGAAACTCGTCGCGATGCCCGACGCGCCATCCGGCGGCCACTGCTCCCAAATTGGATCGGCGGTCGCGCGCCAATCGGGCGTGCCGAGATCAACTACGTCCACCTTGACGGTGTCATTCACGACGCCGAAGCCGACATGAACATAGCGCGGGTCGAGCAGCGTCAGGCGGTGGTTGATCGTGCCGATGTACCACTCCAGCGTGGTCAGTTGATTGCCAGTGAGGCCCATATTCTCGTTGACATTGCGGCTCGGGTAGCCCGCCGCCTGCGCGCGGTCGAAGAAATCCGCGCCGGTGAAGCCCGGCAGTCCCGGCTTTTCGTCGTGGATGCCGACACCGCCGCTGCCGTTGTTCAGTTGATAGTAACGCGCGTGCGCCTGCGCGGATTGGTCGAGCGCGGGATGGCGTGTGAGGGGCGCCACGCCGATCGCGGCCCGCCACTGATTGATGCGGGCGAGCGCAGCGTTGCGCTGCGATTCGAGATCGTCCGTCGCCGCGTGCGTGATCGTGCCAAGGGGCATGATAAGGCCGCAGAGCAGCAATGCGACACCCATCAAACTCGCTCGCCCCATCCGGCGCATGCCCTTCTCCCCTGCTACGCAGTTGATCGTCCGGCGCATCATAGTCCGTACCGCGCATCCGCGCAAGATTATGCAAACCTGGCAAGAAACACGGAGGTGGGGCGGGTGAATTGCGCTTATGCGCATATTTTGATACGATAGCGCCGAGGAAACGATACAGAAGCGAAGGATGGGAACAGTGATGATGACCGCAGTTGCACCGACGACAGCCATTGACCCGGCATTTGCCGCGTTGCTCGACGACCCGCGCCTCGCCGGTGCGGCGCTCGCATTCGTGGCGGAGGAGCAAGGTCCGGTGCTGACGGGCACGGTGTGCAATATCTGGCAGTACCAGGCGCTCCGCGCAATTCTGATGCGGTCGCCGGTCGTCATTGACGTCGGGATCGTCGCAGCGCGGCGAGACGATGCGGAGATCGCAGAGGCGGTGCGCAGCGCGCTCGGGCAGGAAGGCGCCGATGTCCGTGCGCGCGTCCGGGGTGGCCTCGTGACGTTGAGTGGCACGGCGAATGGCATCGCCCGCGCAGCGATCGTCGCCCGCGTCGGTACGCTGCCCGGCGTCGTCGGCATCATAGATAATACCCGCGCCTGACCCTCTCACGATTTCAAATTCGGAAGCGCCGCCCGCACCGCCGATGCGGGCTTTCGTTTTGCCGCAGATCGCCTCCTCTATCGCATCGCGGTAACTGACTCTTGGTTTCCCGGTGGCGGCGGGCCCGCTCACGGGCATCCGGCCTTACTGTCGCCTGTAGAAAGGCCCAACATGTCTCGGCATACACGATGCTATACATCTTCTTGCATCCTCGTGGACAATGGATGCGGGACACGATACACCGACGCACGATTGCTCGGGCGTACCCATTCTTTTGGCAGCATGTATGCTAGCATCCAATAGACACTGTTCCGGTATGTAAGGAGGAGCGACATCATGAGCTATGGAGCACCGTCGGCGGGGTATGGACAGCCCGATCTCCAACTGGGGATGCACGTCAGTTCCGACAATGGATGGACCGGCACGATCACCGAGATCATCCCCGCCGCACCCGGCTACGAAGGCGCGGTCCGCGTCGCGTGGCACGGCGACGGTACAACGCTCGTCGCTCTCTCGATGTTCGTGGTCGAGAACGGTCAGGCGATCATCCGCACGCAACCGCCACCGCCCGCCGCACCACTACCACCGCTGCAACCGCAACAACAGATGATGCCGGAGCCGCAGCCGCAGATGGCGGAAGACGACCTCGCCACGCGTCTCGCATCGCCCGCGCCGGTGCGGAACGATCCGTCGCACGTCAATCCCTTCGTCAACGATCCACCGCTCGTCACGCCAGAACCGGCGCCCATCCACCCGACATACGGTGGCCAGCTACGTGACGACGACACCACGTACCTACCGCCCGCTCCCCGGCAAGACCCGGCGCGCGCGGCGATGCCGATGGACGCAGGCACGACAATGCCCATCGAAGCGACGCACGAGTCCGGCACGCACGTCATAGGGGCCGGTCAGTCGGAAGTGACCATCCCGGTAATCGAGGAGCAGGTCGAGGCGCATCCGGAGTGGCGGGATGCCGGTTCGATCATCGTCCGCACCGTCGCCGAAGAGATTCCGCAGACACTGACGCAGGAGACGCAGCGCGAGGAACTCTTCGTGGAGCGCGTCACGGTCGGCCGGGAACTCTCGGCGGGTGAAGAGGTGATGCCGCGCGAGGAGGGCGACACCTACATCATCCCCGTCGTTGTCGAGGAGGCCGTCGTCGTCATGCGGCGTATCCTCGTCGAGGAGTTGCGGATCACCAAGCGCGTGATCCCGACGATGCAGACCATCCAGACGGTCGTGCGGAAAGAGCGTGTCGAGATAGACGCCGGCAATCTCTCCGACCGCGTACACGACGCTAGTGGCGCCGATGCCGCAGCCCCTTCCCCGCAATCGCCACGGACGGGATACCCATCTTAGGCGCGAATCGGTATTAGGTGATGGGATGCCTTTCCGGCATCCCATTTGCTTGTAGTACGCGGGTCGGGCGCCACTCGCTCGTTTACGTCCTGAATCGTATATATTTATGTTTAAATTACCGGTGCTTTTACCAATTTTCGCTATAATTTTCATGGAACTTAATCTATAACCGCAAATGGAACAGTTGGATTCGCTCTATCATGGCATGGTTGTTGCCGATAGCGTCATTGATGAAGGTATCGGCTCTGATACCGACCGCAATGCACCTGGATCACCAGAGTCCAGACAAAGGAGGGGTCGAAGCATGACAATGGGGCGCAGCGATCACAATCGGACGAACACCGGGGCGTATAATTACACGGAGAATCTTGTCGCGGGCGCGGATGTTTACGGTTCGGACAATGAAAAGATCGGTACGGTGGCGGACATTGGCCAGAACTACTTTCTCGTGCAGAAGGGCTGGCTGTTCATCAAGGACCTCTACCTGCCGACGAGCGCTATCGCGCAGGCGGACGGTAACAATGTCTACCTGAATCTCACGAAGCAGCAAGCCGAGCAGATGGGGCGCGACGAGTTGCCGAGCACTGAGGATACCTGGTACGGCACGCAGCGCACCGGCGCGGCGACCACTGGCGCGACGGCTGACACAGACTATGCGACTGGTCGCACGGCAGATCGCGTGACCGAGCGCGCGGTGGACCGGGCGGCGACGCGGGAAGACCTGGGAATGATGGACCGGGACATCGAGATCCCACTGCGCGAGCAGGAGGTGGTGACGCAGAAGGAGGCGCGGGTCGTTGGCGAAGTGGAAATTCGCAAGGAAATGCACCGTGACACCGAGCGCGTCACCGGCACAGTGCGCCGTGAGGAGGTCTACGTCGAGGACTCGAACAACTCGCGCGTCCACGTCGAAGGCAATCCGATGACGGATCAGCGGCGTCGCTCCGATACGATGTCTGCGGAAGACCAGGCGCGCTATGGTCGGATGAGTGCGACCGAGCGCGAGCGCTATGACGCGACGAATACAACCGACACGGCCTACGATCGCACCGGGCGTCAGGGCGAAGGCATCATTGACCGCGCGAAAGACGCCGTGCACGATGGCGAAGACAAGCTGCGCAATCGCTAACTCCCCACTCGGGACGGTAGAAAGCGGGGTGCCTGCGGGCATCCCGCTTTCTCGCGCGTCTGGCACCGATATTGCCGAGTGGGATACGAGCGACCGTTGTGGTCGTGACAATGCAAAGGAGTACAGCATGAGCAATGGCAACCCCCCCGTTGGCAGCGGCTATAGCCTCCCGAGCGATGACCCCGACGAGCCAACGGAAAAGCGGCGCATAGATCGTCAGCAGGACGCGCAAGACCGAATCGGCGAGCAGGATCGCGAACTCCCGAATGTGCCGATGACCCCCGAGCAGCGCGTGCAGGAGATCGTCGTGCGCGAGCAGGGCGTCACGTCTTTCGCCGACGCCGAGGAGACCGATCGCATGGTGCGCCCACCGAGCGTGAACGACCACGATCAAAACGCGGACGAGAGCGGCAACATCATTAGTGATACCGTCAAGAGCGCCTGGAACACCCTCGCGGACACGGACAAGCGCGACAAGGACCGACGGTAAAAACCTACCCCCGGCTCTGGCGCCCCCGCCCGCCGCACGGTACGCTATAGGTGACGAACGAGATCGTTGCGTTGGACACGAAGGGGAGCAATCGAATGGCCGGTTCTGTTGAGATCGCGCAGGGCGCCAGTGTTGTGGACGCGCGCGGGCGGGCTGTTGGTCGTGTGATCGCGGTGGAATATGAGCACATCGCGGTCGAGCAGGGGTTCTTGTTCACACGGACGCTGTATTTGCCGATGAGCGCTGTCGCGCGTGTCGAGGGCGCGACCGAGAAAGACCCTCGTCGCGTCCATCTGAATATTATGGGCAAGCGCGTCGCAGAGATTGGCAAAAACGACACCGTCAAGGAGGAGCGCGAATTCATCGGCACATCCGTGGAAGACGCGCGCTTCGCGAAAATCTACCCCACCGCTACTGCCGGCCTGGACCCGAAGCGTCACACGGCGGACGATTTCGCCGCCCCGTCGTCGTACGGCGACCCCTTCAATGGTGGCGACCTTTCCGCCGCCGATGTCGCGCACGAGGGTGTCCCGACCCTCCACGGCAACGCGCCTAACGCGCAGACGGTCTACGAGCAAGCCCAGGTCGCCCGACGGCCAGCCAAAAAGCAATGAGATGGCGGCATGATGACTGATCCGAGCCTTGCCGCTGCACAACGCTGGCCGACACCATACCCTGATGTTAATGTGGCAGTGTCGGGTTTTCTGTTGGGTGCGCGGGACATCCTCGGCGATCATTTTCGCGCGATGTATCTCTCTGGCTCCCTCGCCCTCGGCGATTTCGACGCAGAGCGGAGCGATATTGATTTCGTCGTCGTGACCGACTCTGACTTACCCGACGACCTCCTGTTGGCCTTGCGCGCGATGCATGACCGATTCAATGCCAGCGCGTCGCCGTGGGCGACGGAGGTGGAGGTGGCCTATATCCCGCAGAACGCCCTGCGCCGTTACGATCCGGCCCGCGCACGCCATCCGCACATCGAGCGGGGTGCGGGCGAGATTCTGGACATGGACCAGCTCGGTAGTGACTGGATTATCCAACGCTTTATCTTGCGAGAATACGGGGTAGTGATCGCGGGACCCAATCCGCGCACATTAATCGCCCCCGTCTCTTCACGAGACTTGCACCAGTCGGTGGTGACGCTTATGAATAATTGGTGGGGACCGATGCGCGAGGATCCGGCTCCGTTGCACCGACACACCATTGGCTATCAGTCCTACGCCGTCCTGACGATGTGTCGGATACTCTACACGCTCGACACCGGCACTGTAGTTTCCAAACCGGTCGCCGCACGCTGGGCGCGAGGAATTGCGGACGGGCGCTGGGATACTTTGATTGGATATGCTCTGGCGTGGCGGAAAGACGTTCAGACGGTACCATCAGATGACGATGTCCATGAAACACTCGCCCTAATCCAGTACACACATGAACGATGCACCAATAAGCAATGAGTTTGGAGACCACCGCTCATTGCTCGTTGCTCATCACTCATTGCTGCGTTATGCGTCGCGCGAGCGTCAGGTCGTGCTTGCCGGGGCCGTAAGCGTCCGGGAGAAAGCCGACGAGGCGATAGCCGATTTCGAGGAAGAAGCCCGCCGGATGATCGGCGTGGCAGGCGAAATCCGCCAGCAGGCGCGGCGCGTCCTCGGTGACATCCACGCCGTAGAGATTTGTCCGCCCGCGCGTGTCGCCGACCGTCGCGAGCATCGTCACGCAACCGAGGGTGCGCATCCGCTCCTCGGCGGCCATCACGAGGGTGCGACCGACACTCTGCCGCCGCCGCGCCGGATGCACGGCGACGAGTTTGATCTCCGCCGAGACCTGCCCCCGGAAATGCTCCAGGCGCAGCCAGCCAAGCGGCGCACCGTCGCTGTCCCGCGCGACGAGGCTGCGGTCTTCCGGCGCGAACTGCACGACATCCGCGAGCGCCTGCGTCACATCGCCTGCATAGATCGCCGGAAAGGCGACGACGAGCAGATCGGCCACGCCGCGTAACAGTGCCGCATCCTCCTGGCCGAGCGGATCTACCGTGTACAGAGACGTGCGCGTCATCACGAGGCGATCCCGGAGACGTGGACCGGTGTACCGGAGGCGAGATCGTAGTCGCGCGCGGCGTTGCCCCGGCGCACGGCAATCTCCAAGTAGCCGTGGCTACCGACCAGTGCGAGCGGTTCCCCTTCGCCGACCATGCCATAGGTTGGCGCGAAAGGAAGCGCGGCGAGGCTCCCACACGCGATCATCACGCCGGGGGCGCCGGGCGGCGGTAGGAGATGCGCGGGGATATTGGTGACGCAGTTGCCGAAACTGTCCACATAAATGATCTCACCCCGGATCGCGCCCACCGTTTGCTCGTACGACGGCAGTGTCAGCCGGACGGGCGCATCGAGCGGATCGCCCAAGTGAGAAAGGTGCGTGCCATTGACGAGGTGCGCGGCGGCGGGCGCGAAGATGTCCCGTCCGTGGAAGGTCGCAGAGATGTCGCGCGCGCGCCAGTAATCGGGATTTGTCAGCACGACACCGCGCCAACTCAAACCGTCGCGCTCGGCGGCGGCGAGGATGTGGCTGAACAGGCCATTGTCCGGCCCGACGAAATACTGGCCGTCCACTTCCAGCGCGATCGGGCGGCGATCCGTGCCGACGCCGGGATCCACGACAACGACATGCGCGGTGCCGTCCGGGTACATCCGCCACAGGTCGGCGATCACGAATGCAGCCTGGATGATCGAGTGGCGGCTGATGGCGTGGGTCACATCCACAATCGTCACGCGCAGCGCAGTGCGGAGGATCATCCCCTTCATCTGGGCGACGTAGCTATCGCGCGAGCCGAAATCCGTCGTCAGCGTGACAATGCCCCCAGCGTGCATCGTAAAACCCTTCCCTCACGTCTGGCGGACGAACGCGGCGTGGTGTCGGAGTATCGCATGGAGCGGATAGCGGGTGCAACGGAGGGGTAGTTCGGGAGGTTCGAGGTTCGAAGCGAGATTCCCTGAACCCCGAACTACCCTTGGATGTCGAGTATGAGGGAAACGCTGCCCGTGCGCATCTCGCGGATGTGCTGGACGGTGCCGAAGATGCGCTGACCATCGCGCGTTTCCAGCATTACCGTTTCGCCGACGGCATAGGGGCGTTGCGGCTCGGAGACGAAGCACCGGCCCCGCATCGGCCGCAATGCATCGCCCGCAACGGCGGCATTCTCCTGACGGTACAAGCGGTAGATCACATCGCTGTCGCGGGGCGTGATTGCTCGCATCTCCCGCGCGTCCCAAAGGACGCCCGCGATGCCATCGAGTTCCGTGCCATCCACAATTACGCCTTCCTTGATAAGGTTTTGCGGCTTGGCATCATCCATGTACAGGTGTTGATAGTCCATTGGTCATCCGCGATCCGATTGCGAGTTTCGTCGTCCAGTGAATCCGCCAACAGACTTCCCACCGATTCGTTCAACTGTATAAACGGGAATGCGCAACAATTTGTGATGCGGAGTATGAAAATAGTATCAGCGCAGTCTGCGAGAAATGCGGATAAGGAAAAGCGGCCCGGGAGGGCCGCGTGTCGGTCGGGGTGCGGGGTGTCGGTGTGGGCTACCCTTGGGTCTTGCGGGGGTCGAGGGCGTCGCGCAGCCCGTCGCCGATGAAGTTGATGCTCAAGACCGTCAGGAAGATCATCAGCCCCGGCCCCACCGCCATCCACCA
>JBBRLR010000021.1:0-54291 GCA_038231255.1 Thermomicrobiales bacterium
CGAGGGTTTCAAAGTGGAACGTCGGTATGGCAGAATCAGTCATGAAGAAGCCTCCTCGGTTGATCGGTGTTTCAGCAACTCGACCATACCGAATGAGGCTTCTTCTTCACAACTCCCGGTTATGAATAATCCAGGTTAGGTTTTCTCAGTCGCTCTCCGCCTCTGCACGGACGGGAGCCGCATTCCCCGCACGATCAGCGTAGAGCCGCGACGCAGCAGGCTGTGGGGACGCGCTTTCGCTCAAACCGAGATGGCGGATGAGCGGGGTGACGAACTTTGGCGCCCACCAGTTCCACTCGCCCATCAGCCGCATGATCGCCGGGACGAGTAGTACCCGGACAATCGTCGCGTCCACCGCGACGGCGATGGCGAGGCCGACGCCGATTGACTTGATGAAGACGACATCGGCCAGCGCGAAGCCACCGAAGACGACAACCATAATGCTCGCCGCGCCGGTGATAACGCGCGCCGTCGCAGCGAGGCCCGTCGCGATGGACTCGCGGTTGTCGCCCGTCTTCTGGTGCTCCTCCTGGATGCGCGAGAGCATTAGCACTTCGTAATCCATCGAGAGTCCGAACAAAATCGCGAACATAAAGATCGGCGTCGTTGCGGAGGTCGTGCCGTCCACCGTGAAGTTCAGGAGGTTTGCGCCGTGGCCGTCCTGGAAAATCCAGACGAGCGCGCCGTACGATGCGGTGAGCGAGAGCAGCGAGACAAACGCCGCCTTGATCGGCAGGAAGACCGAGCCGAAGGTGAGGAACAGGACGACCATCGTCACGAGCATGACAATCAGGATCGCATACGGCGCGGTCGCGCGGATGTCGTGGACGATGTCAATCTCCTGCGCCGCCGTGCCGCCGACCTGCACGGTCATGCCCGCCGGGGCCGGGGTCGCCCGCACGGCGCGAACGATCCGCTGCGCCGTGTCGGAGGTCACCTCCGCTGGGGTAACGACATTGATGCGCACCATGTCGCCCTGCACGAATTGGCCGATCACTGGCTGCACCTTCGGGTCCCTAGCCTGCGGGCTGCCATAGAACGCTTGCCACTGCGTCGCGTTCAGGTTCGGCTGCCACGTCGTCGGGCCGTCCACACGGCCGACATTCGGGATGGCAGCGAGTCTGCTCGCGTAGTCCACGAGCGCGGGCACCTTCTCCGGATCCAGCGGATTGCCGCCCGTCGTGTCCTTCAGCAAAACGACCGTCGGCGCCGTCTCGCCGCGCAGAAAGTCATTGCGGAGCGACGCGTAGGCGTCGCGGCTCTCGTAGCCGGCGGGGAGCAGAGTTGTCGGGCTGCTGTTGGCGAGGTTGACGTGGAAAAACGGCAACCCGACGCCGATCAGCAGGGCGAGCACCGGCACGATAACCAGCACCGGGCGGCGCATCACGCCGTGCGCGAGGCGCGCCCAGCCCTTGCCCGCGTTTGGGCTGACCGTGCGCCGCAGGGCGAGCCGGTTCACGCGCATGCCGAGCAGGCTGAGGATCGCCGGGAGCGCGGTCATTGCGAAGAGCAGCGAAAGAAGGACGAGCAGCGCGCCGCCCATCCCCATCGAGCGGAGAGCGGGGAAGGGGAAGAGCATCAGGCTGGACAGGCCAATCGCCACCGTCACACCGGAAACGACGACCGCCTTGCCCGCCGTGGCAAGCGTCCGGCTGATCGCCGCTTCGCGGTCATTGCCCGCGCGCAGTTCCTCCTTGTAACGGTTGACGATGAAGAGCGAGTAGTCAATCGCCAGCGCGAGGCCGAGCATCGTGATGATATTGACGACGAAGATGCTCATGGCCGTGACGTGAGCGATGATGAAGACGCCTGCGAGGCTGGAGATGATTGCAAAGGCGGCCACCGTGAGCGGCAGAAAGGCGGCGACGAGCGAGCCGAAGACAAGAAAGAGGATGAGCAAGGTAATCGGCAGTGTCACCGACTCTGCCCGTTCGAGGTCCTTCTGGCTCACTTCGCTGATCGTCTTCGAGATGGCGGGCGTGCCCGTCACTTGCGCCGTCAATCCTTGTGCACTGGCGTTCGTGTGGATGTTGTTTTGCAGGCTGACGACTTGATCGGTCGCGCCGTCATCGTCTGCGACGAGGTTGATGACCGCGTACTGCTTCGTGCCGTCCGTGCTGACGAACCGGGCGTCCCGCGTTTCCGCGAAAGTGACGACACCCGCGACGCGCGGATCACTCTTTAGTGGCGACAGCGATTGGACGACCGCTTGCGCCACCGCCGGATCGGTCGCCTTTTTGCCGTCATTGGCAGTGTAGATGGCGATGAGCGACGACTTGCCCTGCGCGAAGCGGGCCGCCGCCTCATCCTGCACCTGCGAGGACTCGGCATTCCGGTTGAACCAGCCACCGCTGATCAGCGCGCCGTTTGCCTTTCCCGCGAGCGGTACGGCGACGAGCAGGGCGATGAGCGAGGCGATCAGCACGCCCCAGCGATGCCGAAAAACGAACCGACCCCATGTGATGAACATCACTGTCCTCCTGTCTCCGGCTCAACGTCGAGCCGATTCGGTGGAGCAGGCTGATGAACATCAACACCTGAATTGGGCAGTGATCTGGTGGCAGAGGTTTGTAACCTGTGAACTCGCAGATTGAAACCCTGCGCCACCGATTCCACTTTCAGTTTTCAGTTGCGACTATCCATCAGCGCGCTACAACCCAAAACCCGTCTACACAGCGACCGGGACACGTTCGCGCGCATGGACGCGCATCCGCACGCCGTTGCGCGGTCGGCTGATTACGCCGAAGAGTTCGACCTCCTGATCGGGCGCCAATTCGAGCGTGTACCGGCGGAGAATTTCGGCGACCATCGCCTTCATCTCGACCTTGGCGAAGTTGATACCGATGCAGATGCGTGGGCCACCGCCGAAGCCGACGAGCGCGTACGGCGTCTTCTTCTGCTCCTCGCGCGGCGGGGCGAAGCGATCGGGGTCGAAGGTCGTCGGCGCGGCGAAGACGCTCGGGATCAGATGTGAGGCGGCGATGGCGTAGAAGATGTGTGACCCGGCCAGGACGTGGTAGCCGTGGAACTCGAAGTCCTCCACGACGCCGCGCGGCCCATACATGACGGGCGGGTAGAGCCGTTCGGCTTCCATCAGACCGTTTTCCAACACCTTCATCCGCTGGATGAGGTCGAGCGTCGGGGCAGTATCGGTGGGGACGAGCGCGGCCTGCTCCTCCTGCACGCGTCGGAGATAGTCGGGGTGCGTAGTGAGCAGATACAAGAGCCACGCGCTCATGCTCGTCGAGGTTTCGTGCCCGGCGACGAGAAGAATGTTCGTGTGCGCAATCAACTGCTCGTCGCTCAGGGCATTGCCGTCCGGATCGCGCGCCTGGACGAGCATGCCGAGCACATCGTCCGTCGGGTGCTGGCGGCGCTCCACGATCTTCGGCCGCAGGAGGCTGTAAAGTTCCTCCTTGAGCCGGGCCTGTTCCGCGTAGAATGCGTCCCAGTCCTTCATTTGCGGGCCGAGTCGGAGCATTGCCAGATACAACTCGCGGAACTGGTCCACCTCCGGTCCCGGTTTCAGGCCGGCGAGCGCCTCAGCGGCGACATCAAAGGTGATCTTGCGCGCCTCCTCGTAGACATCCACCTCGCCGCGCTCCGCCCAGTCCGCGATCCGCTCGCCGATGATGCGCTGCATGATCGGCAGGTAACGGTCCATGTAGGTGATCGCGAAGGCGGGGTTCATCATCTTCCGGTGCGCGTCATGCTCCGCGCCATCCATCGAGAGGAGGCCGTTGCCGAAGGCGTCCTCGACGCCGAAGATCTTCGTCCAGCCGACGTAGTTGGAGAACTTCAGCCGGTTCGAGAGCAGCACGAAGCGGTTCGCCTCCGGCCCGGCGAGGAAGATGACATCGTGGCCATTCTCGGCGGAGCGGAAGATCGGCCCATGCTGCTCGTACATCTCCGCCAAAAACGGGCCAATGCGGCTCAGATACCCCTCAGGAATCTGGATAAGCGGGATTTCTTGCCATGAACCGTGTTCGATCATCGGTAATCGCTCCTTCCTTCGTTATCGCCAACGTTCAACAAGATAATGAACAAGTGAGTTTCACTCATGAATAAGGTCGAAATGCGCCGATCTCTCGTTTGTCTTCCGCCTGCGCTGTACATGCGTCAGAAAACATACGAACCCGTCAACCGGACTGTTTCGGCCCTGTCCGTTAGAACAGGGCTACTCGATATAAAGGGCGCGACTGAACATGCGAACCATCAGGTCAATGTAGGTCCGCTCGTGCTCGCCGTGGCTGCCAACAATGCACTCCTCCATCGCTTGATTGACGGTGCCGAAGATCAGCCGCGTCATCACCGCGATATCCACACTGCGGGGGATCAGCCCCGTCTCCTGCTGGCCGCGCAGGAATTCCTGCAACCCCGCGACCGCTTCCGCGTCCGCTTCCGCCGAGGTGCAGATGACGCCGGGCTGGGCCGGGTCGTGGAAATCCACATTGAGGGCGAAGGCGCGCATCAAGTCGGCGTTCTCGTGCGCAGCCTCGAAGGCGCCTTCGAGCATCACGCGGATCAGCGCCGCCCCCTGCAATCCCGGCACGGCCCGTGCGAATGCCCGCTCCATCGTCATCCGCTGTGCCTGCTCGGCGAGCGCCTTGACGATCGCGCCCTTGGAGGAAAAGTAGTTGTAGATCGTTCCCTCGGAGATGCCCGCACGCCGGGCGATCTGTGCCGTCGTCGTCCGATCATAGCCCTGCTCCGCGATCAGATGCCGCGTCGCGGTGAGGATCTGCTCGCGCCGCACCGCCTCCGTCTGCACCCGCCGTGCTGTTCCATTCGCACTCGTCGCTACCATTCCGCTCCCTTTCCATGCCTCAGCAACAACTGAGTGATACTCATTTTACGGGGCGGATGGTGGAATGTCAAGCGGTTTTCAGGCGGCCGACGTATGCATTAATGGCAGCGGGTTTATGAACAAGAAGAGGCCATTGCGCACTCCGTAGTATACTGTTGACAGCGGTGCTCCTGTTTCATGTGAGGAAAGACGCCGATGCCCGACGACTCGTCACGATCCCGACCGGACTTCGATATTGACCCGCGCCAGCGACAGACATTCGAGCGCATTCGCCGCCGCACGCGTCTGGCGCAGGCGGGCGTGTGCTGCTGGGTCTTCGCCTCCACGTTTGTGATCGTGCCACTGGTTTTCCGTCATTCGCCGCTCTGGATCGTCGCTATCGCGACGGGAATCATTGGCGCGATCATCGGTTATTTGCTGCCCGTGAATGTTCCGATGCCCTACCAGCCACCGCGCGATTCCGACCAGCCCTATGGCGTCTACGACCCACGCGGCCCACACGGGCCACGATCCTAGGGAAGGGCTGAGGACTGAGCGGGGAGATCATCCTTCTGTCCATTGCCCCGTTTGACGCTCATTGACGAGGCGGCTACCATGCCGTGGCACCGTGTGTGCATCCTCGGTGGGTGCGTGTTCGACCCGCCTGTTTTTCAATCACCCAACCGATTTGTTGGAGAGAAAGCGATTCATCGACATGGCAACATCCGATCCGACCGCGACGAGCGTCCCGACAAACGGCAATGGCGCGCGCCCATTTGACAAGAAACTGCTCCTCGCCTCCGCTGCGGCCGCCGGGGCGCTGGCCGTCTGGGCGAATGTGAAAGGGCGCGAATATTCGCGCACCGGCGAAACGCCCTCGCTGATCAACTGGGATCGCGCCCGCTCCGTCGCGCTGGCGATGAACCGCGCCGCCGATGTCGAGACCTTCCCCACCAGCCTCACCGACTATTACCGCGATCTCGTCGGGCGCTGCGTGCCGTTGATCGCGGAATACACCGGCACGACGCTGCCGACGCCGCTGGAAAGCGTCCATGTGTTCAACCGTGCGGACTGGATTGATGCGAACATCCGCGCCTTCCAGCAACTCTTCGCGCCGCTGGAAGGGCTGAACACCGCCCGCAATCTCACATCACCCACCGCTGTTGCGCTCGTCAGCGGCGTCAACCAGACGATTTTGTCGGCGGAAGTTGGGCTGCTGCTCGGCTACCTCGCACGGCGCGTCCTCGGCCAATACGACCTCGCCCTGCTCGGCAAGGAGCCAGTCGCGACGGGCAAACTCTACTATGTCGAGCCGAACATCGCGGCGGCGACGGAGACGATGGGCGTGGACGGCCACGAGTTCCGCCTTTGGCTCGCCTTGCACGAAACAACGCATGCCTTCGAGTTCGAGGCGTTCCCGTGGGTGCGCCCGCACTTCAACACGCTCCTGGAGCGGTACATCACGCTCGTCACGGAGGACCTGCGCAACCTGCAAGGCGGCCTGGGCACCCTGATCCGGCGATTGCGGGAGCAGGGAGGCGGCGGCAAGAGCCTGATGGAGATCGTCATGACGCCGGAGCAGAAGCAGCTTTTCGACGAGATGCAGGCGCTGATGTCCGTCATCGAGGGGTATTCCAACCACGTCATGAATGCCGTCGGCAAGCAGATATTGCCATCGCTGGACGCGATGCAGCGCGCCTTCGAGGGGCGACAGCGGCAGCGCAGTCAGGCGGAAACGCTCTTTATCCGGCTAACCGGGCTGGAAATGAAGATGGAGCAGTACCGCCTCGGCGAGCAGTTCATCGATGCAGTCGTGCGGGAGCGCGATCACCAATTCGCGCTAAAAGTCTGGGAAGGGCCGGAGCGGCTACCGACCCTCACCGAACTGCGGAACCCGAAGCAGTGGATCGCGCGCGTCGAGCGGCAGGACGCGATCCCGGCGCACGCCCAGCCCGTCGCCGCCGATCATCACGAGGGCGCATAGCCTGTGGCTGATCGGAACATGACAGTTCGATCTGACGCGTAGAAGAATGGGGCGAAACTCAGTCCTCAGTCTTTCTCGGCAGTGGACGTACACCCCCGGACGTGGTACCGTGCCGGGAGGGAATGCGGCGCGCTGCGGGGGAATGACGGGTGGATCAAACGCGCGATCAGCGTGACAACCCACAGAGCGATGCACGCCGCTGGCAAGGGACGGCGAGCGCGCCGCCACAAACGACCCCCGAGGCATTCGCGACCAATTTCCGCTCCCTTAGCCCCGCGCTCTATGATTTCCTTAATCGCCTCACTGGCCGGGCCGAGGCAGCCGACGCGCTGATGCGGCAGGTTGCCTCTCAAGCGGCGATGAGCGCGGCGAGCGCCGACCAATGGCCATCCGCCCGCGCCTGGCTCTTCGCCCGCGCCTACGCCGCCCTGCCCGCCGAGACGAGCAGCGCCGCCGCCGATCCCGCGCCCTACATCGTGCCCGATCCGTCCCTGTTACCGCCCGTCGTGCCCGAAAGCGGGCTGGAGGACATGACGCGCGCTGTGTGGCGGGCGATCAGCGCCCTGCCCGTCGAGCAGCACGCGCTCGTGCATCTGCATATTCGGGAAGCGATGGTCGTCGGTGAGGCAGCGAGCGTGCTCGGCATCACCGAGCGCGAGGCGAGCGAGCGGCTCCAGCGGCTCATCCCGGCGGTGGAGGCGGCGAGTCGCGCGCTTTTTCTGATCCGCTTCGGACGCCCGCGCGATCCCGCACTGGACTCGTTGCTTGCCGACCTCAACATTACTCGCCTGACGCCCGAAGCCCGCGCCACCATCGAGGAGTACGCCGAAACGTCGCCGGAAGCGCGGCAGATGCTCGACGCGGCGCCGCCGCCGTTGATCGTCTACGCCGCCCTCCGCCCAATCCCACCGCCCGCATCCGTCGCGGATGCGGCGATCGCCGGTGCGCTGCCGTGGCTGCCGCTGGTCGAGCAACCGACCACCGCGCTCAATCTGGCGACGGGCACGGCGACGACCGCCATACCCGAGGAGTCGGCCCGATACGGCATGGACGCACCCACCGATGTGACGCCCGGCGCGGAACCCTGGCAGTACGGCGAGCAGCAGCCGGACGAGGAGCATTACGGCACGCGTGCGCTCGATATTCCGGTTCGGCAGCGCGTCGTGCAGGAAGAGGCGGTCTATCTCCCACCCCGCCTGGCGAGCCGCTCGTTCGGGCCGCTCGCGCTACTGGGCTTGCTCGGCGGCGCGCTGATCGTCATCGTCGGCGCGCTCGTCATCTTCCTCGCGCGCGGCGATACAACAAGCCCCGTCGCGGTGACGGCGACCGTCGGCGGCGGGACGGCGACGCCGACCCCGACCGTCGAGCCGACCGCCGCCTCGGCGATCCTCGCCACCTCGACCGCGCTCGTCAACGCCATCGGCACTCCGACGCCGATCCCGACCGCGACGACCGCCCCCCGCCCGCCGAGTACCGCGCCCGTTGGCAGCGTCACAGAGCCGACCGGCGCGGCCACGTTGACGCCGCTCGTCACCGAGCCTGCCGGGACAATCGCTGCCCCCACCCCTATTGATACGCCCGTGCCGAAGGTGACGCCGATTCCGCGCGAATCGCCGACGCCGCGAATCACGCCGATCCCGACCGACACGGCCGGGCCGACGAAGGCGCCGACGCGCGCGACAACACCGACCACGGCCACTGGCCCAACCGCGAAGCCGACGACCGCTGCCGCAACCGTAACCACCGCGTCGGGCGGCGCGATCACCCTCGATAAGGCGAGCATTGCGCTCGGCTCATCCGGTACCTCCGGCGGCGTGACGCTCGGCAATCCCGGCCCGGCAGCAGTCCGCTACACGACTAGGGTGAGCACATCGTGGCTTTCCGCCGCGCCCGCCAGCGGCAGTGTGCCCGCCGATGGTAGCCTGCCCGTCACCCTCACCGTCAATCGCGCGGGGCTTCCCCCCGGCACCTACAGCGGCACCGTCACCATCACGACATCGAGCGGCTCCTCCAGCACCGTGACGGTTACATTCACGGTGTGAGAACGCCGCCGTCGCTCGACGCGATGGCGGGCGATGGAAACGTCCTTCACGGCGGAATCGGCGGCACTGAAGAGCGGGCACCTTCCCTCATCTTTGCCTTCTTTTCGTTGAGGAAAGGAAAAAGCCCCCTCCCGCAAAGGGAGAGGGTTGGGGAGAACTTTCGCGTGCAAACGCACGCGGCATGAAAAATCTATTGCCCGATTAAGCCGTGTATTGCTCCCATTTCATTGTCGCCCCCTCCCAACTACTCGGCCGAATCGGTCGGACATACGACGGTCGCCGTGGAGCCGTCGATGACACGCACAGTAAACCAATCTCGGATGACAAGCCTAGCGGCATGAGAGGTGATTCTCCTGTACCTTCCGTCACAAAGCGCGCCGCACCGTGGCCCGAACGGTGTAGAGTGTCGCACGCGAGGCGGGCGCGTTCTGGTACACTTGCGGGCAATGACGGCATGGCGGCGAACGGTAGGAGAAGGCGATGACGGCGACCACGACGGCCCAGGCGACGCAGGAACGGATGCGGCAGCGCGAGCGCGCCCGTGAAAAAGAGCGCGTGCTGCGCGATATGGACAAGTCGTGGCGGGGGCTGATGGACAGCATTCGGGGCATCCCGGAATCCCAGATGACCGAGCCGGGCGTCGCCGGCCATTGGTCCGTCAAGGACATCCTCGCGCACATCGCGGCGTGGGATCGCGAAACGACGCGCGTCGTCATGCAAATCCTGCGCGGCGACGAGCCGGAGTGGCCGATCCACGACCAGAAGTTCAACGACGTCAACTACGAGGCGGACAAGAATCTGCCCGTCAACGAGGCGCGGAACCGCGCGCTCTCGGCACACAAGGCGCTCGTCGAGATGCTGGACGGCAAGGCTGAAGTGCGCGCGGCGTGGCTGCGCGGCGCGACCTACGACCACTACCCGGAACACACGGAGGACATCCTCCGCTGGCGCAAGGCGAATCCGCTCGTCCCCGAGCCGGACAAGGCGCGCTCCACAGGCGCGGCAGGGCAACAGGACACGCCAAGTCCGTATAGCGCGCATGGTAACGTCCCCACGCCGGAAACCGCCGACCCGCCGCGCACGCCGCACCGCTAAAAGGGAATCGTTCGCCTTCCTCTCCATCGCCAGACGAATCTGTCTGTTCCTCAACCTGGCATGATGGGGAGTGGGTAACCTCCAGGCAGTGAGGGATAAGGAAAACTATGCTCCAGAAATTGCTCGGCGAAACCCCTTGACAAATGTCCGTACAACCCGTATATTCACGAGTGTAAGGTCCCGATGACCGATGCGCCTCAGCCGAATACCGAAGCCGCAAGGCCCAAGGGTTTGGATGGAGTACACTGGCTGTCGGGGCTTTACACTTTAAAGAGCCTGACCCCCGGCCCCCTCCTTCACGCGAAGGAGGGGGCCGGGGGTCAGGTCCACCCACGTCCCCGTCGCAATCGCCTCGTTGAGCGCGTCGAGGATTGCTTGCACGGCGACGCCATCATTGAAGTTCGGTGACGGAGCGGGTTCGCCCTTCTGGATCGCACTGATGAACCGCATCACGATCCCCACGCGGTCATGTGGCGCGTTCGGCACCGGCAAGTCCTGCGGCGCGGGATCGGCGGCGGTCGCGCCCTGGAGGTTGGTGTGGGTGATGAGCAGCGCGCCCGCCGTGCCGTTGAACTCGAAACTGAATCCGCCCCGATGATAGGCGATCGGCACGCCGCGCACCGTCGCCATCGCGCCGCTCGCGAAACGCAACAGGGCGATAAAGCCGTCCGGCGCGGTGATACCGGAACATTTGCTGCCATCCGCGAGCGTGATCGTCGGCACTGTGACCGTTGCCGTGCAGGTGACGGCCTCGACCTCGCCCCAATACCAGCGGAGCAGATCGAAGAGATGTGGCCCACCCGAACCGGCAAGGATGCCGCCGCCCTGCGCCCCATCCACGAACCAGCCCGCTTTGCTCGTACTCCACATCGGCCCGCGTAGGTAGTCCACCGGATTCATGCTGATCCGCGCGTCGGCGAGCGTCGGCGTACCGAGGTATCCGGCCTCGATCAACCGGCGTGCCTCCAAGTAGGTCGCACCGAAGCGCGTCTGGTGGTTAATCATATGGACGATCCCCGCCGCCTCGGCCGCATCGCGCATCTCGATGGCTTCCGCGAGCGTTGCGGCGAGCGGCTTCTCGCACAGGACGTGCTTGCCCGCCGCGATGGCGTCGAGCGCCATACGGTGATGCAGCGCGGGCGGCGTAGTGATGACGACCGCATCTATGTCCCTATCGAGCAGATCGCGATAGTCGGTCGTCGCGCGCGGGATGTCGAACTGCCGCGCCATCGCCTCTGCCCGCGCCCGTTGCGCCGAGCAGACCGCCGCGACGACCGCGCCGGGCGCCTCGCCGAGCGCCTTGATATGCTCCGCGCCGATCCCCGTCCCGATGATGCCGACACGTACCGTTTGTGCTGCCATCCGTCCCCCATTTGTGCTCGATGGATATGTCAGTTCCGCGACGCATCGCAATGCCGCGTACGAGTATGGCGGTAGGCAGTTTGAAGCGCAAGAACCGGATAGAGCGTCGCGCCGCTATGCCCTATGCTGGAAGCAGAAAGGAGATGGAACGATGCGAACGAATCAACTCTACGATGCCGATTCGATTGCCGCCCGCTGCACGATAGAGGATGTGCTGGCGGTCGCGACACGCGAGCAAGTAATCCAGGAAGCACGGAATACCAGACATCGCATGGCCCCGCTTGCCGAGGTTGGACATCTGCTCGTACGCCTCGGCCAATGGCTACAAACGATGGCCCGGCAGCCCATCTATCAGGAGGAAACGGTATAATGGTGACGATGCACTCCGCGAACGAGATAGGGATGACTCCATTGGCAACGGCGATCCCAACGACCGACAACGACCGCGAACTCGCCGCTTGGGACGAGGAGCGGCACTGGCAATCCGTCCTCGCGCGCGATGCGGGGGCGGACGGCGCGTTCATCTATGCCGTGCGTACGACGGGCATCTATTGCCGTCCCACCTGCCCCTCACGGCGACCCCGACGGGAGCATGTCGCCTTTTTCGCCCTGCCGGAAGCGGCGGAGCGGGCCGGGTTCCGCGCCTGCCTCCGCTGCCACCCCGAGCAAGCGACAATCCGCGATCCGCAGGTTGAGGTCGTGCAACGCGTCTGCCGCGCCATCGCCGCGAACCCGGAGGAACCGCCGACGCTTGCCAGTCTCGGCGTAACGGTCGGCCTCAGCCCGTTTCACATGCAACGGACATTCAAGCGTGTGATGGGCATCACGCCTCGGCAGTACGCTGACGCGTGCCGGATGGATCGTTTGAAAGGCGAACTGCGCAAGGGCGAGGCGGTGACGAGCGCACTCTACGGCGCGGGCTACGGCTCGCCCAGCCGCCTTTACGAGCGCGCGCCCACCCACCTCGGCATGACGCCCGCCGTCTACCGGCGCGGCGGCGCGGGGATGCGCATCCACTACACCGTCGCCCCCTGCCCGCTCGGCCTGCTACTCGTCGCCGCGACGGAGCGTGGTATCTGCGCGATTACCCTCGGCGACGCGGACGACACACTCGCGGACGGCCTGAAGCGGGAGTATCCCGCCGCCGAGATCACGCGGGACGATTCCGGCCTCGATAGCGCGGTCGAAGCGATTATCCGCCATCTGCACGGGCAGGAGCCGCACCTCGACCTGCCCCTCGATGTGCAGGCGACCGCCTTCCAATGGCGCGTCTGGGAGGCATTGCAGGCCATCCCCTACGGCAGCACTCGCGCCTACGGCGAGATTGCCCGCGCCATCGGCCAACCAACGGCTGCACGCGCCGTCGCTCAGGCGTGCGCCACCAACCGCGTTGCTTTGGCTATCCCCTGCCATCGCGTCATCCGCGAAGGTGGCGACCTCGGCGGCTACCGCTGGGGCATCGAGCGCAAGCGGACGCTCTTGGCGCAGGAGGCAGGGGATAGCCCACCCCGGCCCCTCCCGACGTGGGAGGGGAGCAGGTAGGGGCGCATAGCCGTGCGCCCGCCCCTCAATCCTCGGCGATCTCAGCGACGGTTTGCCAAAAGGTAGGGTAGGAGACGTCGGCAGCGCTGGCGCCGTGGATGGCAGTTGCTTCGCGGTCGTGGGCGATCAGGGCGGCGACGGCCCAGGCCATCGCGAGGCGGTGGTCGTCGTGGCTCTCCTGGTCTTCCGCAAGGAGGACGTTCGGCCCCTCGATCACGAAGCCGTCGTCCGCCGCCTCGGCCCGCGCACCGAAGCGCCGCAGGCCCTCCACAACCGTCGCGACGCGATCCGACTCCTTGACGCGTAGTTCGGCGGCGTCGCGGACGACCGTTCGCCCCTCCGCCATCGCCGCCGCGACCGTCAGCACGACCAGTTCATCTATACCGCGCGGGATGAGCGACCCGCCGATCTCCGCGCCCCGCAGCCGCGATGAGCGCACCACGAGGTCCGCGACGGGTTCGCCGGAGACTTCGCGCGCATTATGTACCGTAATCTCCGCGCCCATCAATCCCAGCATGTCGAGGATGCCGGTGCGCGTCGGGTTGACGCCGACGTGCTCAATCGTCAGTTCGGCGTCCGGGTGCGCGGCCCCCGCGACGAGCCAGAAAGCGGCGGAAGAGATGTCGCCCGGCACATCCACATCGCGCGCCGTCAGCGGGTTACCGGGCGTCAGCGTTAGCGCACCGTCCGTTTCCACGAGGTCCGCACCCATCGCGCGCAGCATCCGCTCGGTGTGATCGCGGGAATCGGTGCGGCCGTTGAGCGTCGTCGGGCCATCCGCGAAGAGCGCGGCGAGCAGCAGCGACGATTTCACCTGCGCCGACGCGACCGGCAGGGCGTATGCGATGCCGTGCAGATCGCCGCCCCGAACGCCGAGCGGGAGCAGTTTACCGCCCTCCCGCCCGTCAATCCGCGCGCCCATCTGCCGCAAAGGGTCGGTGACACGCCCCATCGGGCGGCGGCGGAGCGAGCCATCGCCCGTCAGCGCGGTGAAGAAGGGTTGTCCGGCGAGGATACCGAGCAGGAGGCGCGTCGTCGTGCCGCTGTTGCCACAGTCGAGGAAGTCGGTCGGCTCGGTCAGGCCGTGGATGCCCGCGCCCTGCACTGTCAGCGCCCCGCCGCTCTCCTCGATGCGCACGCCCATCGCGCGCAGAGCGGCGAGCGTCGTCCGGCAGTCCGCGCCATCGAGGAAGCCCCGGACATGCGCCGTCCCCTTGGCGAGTGCGTTGAAGAGCAGCGCGCGGTGGCTGATGCTCTTGTCGCCCGGCACGCGGATCGTCCCGCGCAACCGTCGCGCCCCCCGCACCCGCTGCACATCCTCACCCATCGCAAGCGTCATCTAGCCTCCCCGGTTTCCGCTCCCTACCGTGGGGCGGCGTATTCCTCGAAGGGCGCGAAGTCGAGGTGGTGTTTGGCGAAGAGGGCGGGGAGGTTGGCGCGCTCCGCCATCGGCGTCGTACGGATCCAGCCGACGCACAGCGCTTCCAGGCTCACCATGTCGGCGAGTTGGTAGCGCGATTGCCCGCGCGCGAAGGCTTCCGTCGCGCGCCGCACACTGTTTTCGCGCGCCACCCGCTCCTCCTCCGGCAAGTCCGCGAGGAAGTCCGCGAGTTTGTCGTTCGCCTCGTCCGCCCATCGCGTCCCGCCTGCACTCGTGATGCTCATCGTCCCGCCCCCCTTCGCCACGACATTGTGGAATCCGACTCCGGTTACGGCGGAAGGATGCGTGAGTGGACGCCCCGGCGTCAAGAGGAAGCGAAGGGGAACGTTACCGTACGATTGACAACGCGAGAGACGAAAATCTACCTCTCCGCGAACAGTGGTGTTCAGGCATTCCAGGACGGGTCGCAGAAAACCCTCTTCCCTCTCACATCGCCCGGACGTTAGCCGCAACGCGTTCCGGTCGTTGCAGTGACAGACTCGCCCGTGCGGACGGGCGTTTCGGACGGGGCGACGGAGGGCTGATTGGGGATGGCACAGAGGAAGCGGAGGGGTGTTGTGCCCGTGTTGCGGAACTGGTGCAACTCGTTTGGCGCGGTGTAGCACGAATCGCCCGCGCAGAATGACACCGCGCCATCCTCACCGACGATCTCGCCCTCACCTTCGAGGATGTAGACTTCGTGCTCCCACGGGTGAAAATGGGAATGCGCCGCGCAGCCCACCGCGACCTCGAAATGGCGGAGCGCGAAGGTCGGCGCGCCCGTCGCGGCGGTGAAGATTTCCCGCAGGGTGACACCCGGTGTGCCGTACACCCCCATCGGCTGCGGCGGCACCGCTGTCGTTTGCACCACACGCATCGTTTCGCTCCTTCCGCACAATCGCGATTCATCGTATGTGTGCATCATACCCATTCCGCGCGCCGGGCGCTTCCCATTATTGCCGCTCGGAGGCGGAAAGCATGCGGAACGGCACACCACAGAGCAAATCCCTGGAGCCGGCCACCACCGGAGGTTCCGGAATCCACGCTACTCCTGTGCCAGATAGCGCAGCGCGACCGCCGCGTGCATGGCGACGCCGGTGGCCAGGGCATCCTCGTCAATGTCGAAACGCGGGTGGTGATGGCCGTAGGTCTTGCCCGTCGCCTCGTTGCGCACGCCGAGGCGGTAGAACGCGCCCGGCGCGGCGTTGATGAAGTAGGACATGTCCTCCGCGCCCATCCCCGGCTCGGACGCCATCACCCGCTCCGGCCCGACGACATCGAGTGCGACCGACTTGACGAGCGCCGCCATTTCGGCATTATTCACCAGCGGCGGGTAGCCGAGTTCGTACGCCACATCCGCCGTGGCGCGGAACGTCGCGCAGATGCCCCGCACGACCGCCGGGATGCGCTCCGCCAGCAACTGCCGCGTCTCCGGGTCAAACGTGCGGATCGTCGCCGCGAAGTGGGCGTCCTCCGGGATGACATTGCTCACCGTGCCCGCGTGCAGCGTGCCGACGGTGATGACGGCGGGCGACAGCGGGTTGACCTCGCGGCTGACGAGCGATTGCAGGGCGACGATGCAGTGCGCCCCGATCACGATCGGGTCGATCGCCATCTGCGGCCGCGCCGCGTGCCCGCCCAGGCCACGGATCGTCACCATCGCGCTGTCCGCCGCCGCGTTGACCGGCCCGCCGAGCACCGCCACCTTGCCGACCGGGATGTTGGAGCCGACGTGGATGCCAAACGCCGCGTCCACATGCGGGTTCTCCATCACCCCCGCCGCGATCATCGGCTGCGCCCCACCCGCGCCCTGTTCTTCGGAGGGCTGGAAGACGAACTTGATCGTGCCGGCAAACGCGGCCCGCCGCCCGGCCAGCACCCGCGCCGCGCCGAGCAGCATCGCCGTGTGCGCGTCGTGACCGCAGGCGTGCATCGCGCCGGGATTCTCGCTCCTGTACGGCACGTCGTTCAGCTCGGTGATCGGCAGGGCGTCCATGTCGGCGCGCAGCAGGACACACTTGCCCGGCCCCTTGCCGCCGCGCAGGATGCCGACGACGCCCGTCTTCGCGATGCCCGTCTGGAGGTCGTCGAGGTCGAGGGCGCGCAGCCGCTCGATGACGAAGCGGGCGGTGTTTTCTTCCTGGAAGCCGAGTTCGGGGTGCTGGTGGAGGTAGCGGCGGTCGGCGACGACGCCGGGCGCGATCTCCTCGGCGCTCTCGCGCAGTTCGGCAACAGTGACCATCGGCGGCGATCCTTTCTGGTGGTAAAACAGTGGTGAGGCAGGTTCGCAACCTACCGAGCACAGGTTGCAAACCTGTGCCACCCGAGGTTGGCGCCTATCGTACCGGGTGGCGAAGGAGCGCGCCAGATTCAACCTCACCCAATCGTCTTGCGCAGATACAGGTCCACCAGCCCGAGCAGGATCGGCGATGTGACACCGAGCAGCGGCACGATCAGGCGCACATCGGGCGCGACCGGGTTTTCCAGCATTCGGGCGATGCGATTGCCGAGCCATGCGCCCGCCATCGTCACCGGCATGGCGACCGGCACGAGCAGAAGCGTCAATGGGTGTCCCGTCCCCCACGTCAGATACGTGAGGATCGCGAAAGTCGCACCCGCGACCGCCCATGCCCACCGCTCGCGCATCCCGAGGCGCAGCGCGACGACAAGGGCGATGGCGGCAGGGAGAATCGGCGGCGGCAGCCACGTCGCGGCATCGTGTGAGATCGGCAGCCATTTGTCGAGGCGCATGGCATTGGCGTGGTGGCCCGTCATAACGAAGAACGAGAACAGGGCGACTGTCCCGAGGAAGACCGATGCCCGCCCATCCAGGCGGCGCACGAGCGCGAGCGCAACGCCGATCCAGAGCGCACCGAGCAGCAAAAATGCCGGGTTCGTACGCGTCAGGTTGGCGGCGTGGAAAATCCGCTGAATATGCTGGATGCCCGTGTTATTCGCGAGCGCGGGGAAGGCCGCGATCGCGCGCGTCTGCGCCTCGACCTTCGCCGGAGTCGTGTTGTTGTGGAAGGGGCCGAGGAAGGGCGTCGTCGAAAAGCCGAGGATCAGCCAGCCGAGCGCAATCGCTGTGAACCAGCGCAGCGGCCGGTAAGGACGGAGGGCGAGGCGGCAGGAGATGAAGCCGAGCATCGCGACGAACCACGACCAGCCGAGCATCGCGTGCGGCGTGGACCAGTTCGTCTCATCGAGGCCGAAGTTCGTGTGCCAGTAATTGTCGAGCACAAGCCCCGCGAAGCCGAGCATCGCCAGCCCACCGGCGGTGATCACCAGCGCGCCCGGCACTGGGAAGGTGAAGAGCCGCATCCGAAAAGCCGTCCCGAACCACGGGCGCAACTTCGCCGAAAAGGTGATCGCCGCGACGAGCAGGATCGTAATGATCGTCGAAAGGTAGATGAAGACGTGCGGCGGCGAGTAGAACGTCTCAAATTTGTTCTGGGTATGCCACGCGCGGTCCCAATTCAGGCCGATACTGACCGAGACGAGCATGAAGATCAGGGCGAACCAGAGCCACCGACCCGCGCGATCCACCGTTGTCGGTGCGTCGAGCGGCGGGGCGCCGGGCGGAACCGCCATCGTCTGCTGCATCGTTCGCCTCCCGTCTCAGTGAGCGGCGCGGCCCGTCCGCAACCGGAAATACTACTTTCACCCGCTATGCTACGGTATGAACCTTGGATTGGCACGATGAAATTGTAAAATCATTATTGTTGAACCACTATCCGGACAGCAGGCTTTCCAGGCTGTTGTCCGGGGAAACCACTCCCCCTTCCCCACAGGGGAAGCGGGTGCCTTTGGGCAGGTGGGGGTTGGGGCGAACACAGCATCTTGGCGGTTCAATAAAGTCTGCTACCGCAATATAAAACCCAGAGGATTGCCGCGAGGGCAAGCGCTGGCAGCAGGATAGCGAGCGGACGGAGCGCCCACGCAGGGATCGGGCAGCGAGCGTCTTCCTGTTCGTCGTCGGGGAGGGGAAAAGAATCGCTCATGGCGCGATTATCGCACAGGATAGCGGGGGGTTACGCGGGCTGCATAGTGTAAACGGCGGGCAAGATCACGCTGAACGCGACCAATGCCTGCCCCGCGCGGCGCAAATAGACGGCGCGCCCGTCGTGCGCCATTACGACACCGGGGAGGACAACCATCGTCAGGCCGACTGCGAGGTAGAACCCCATCATATGCTGGATCGTTGCGTGTGTCATCGCTATTTCTCGCATCGCTCATGCCGAAATCCGGGACGCACCGCGCCGTCCCTTGCCTGATAGCACGCGGCGTGCCATCATCACTGAGGCCTGAGGACTGAGCACTGAGCACTGAGTAATGCGCGACTTCTCAGTCCTCATTGGAAATGGAGTGAGTGATGTATGACGATCTCGTGACACCGGAACTGCTCGCGCGCCAGATCCTCGATTTCCGGCAGATGCAATCGTTCGCTGAGGACCCATTCGTCATTGTCGAGGGCGAGGGGCTGCATGTCACCGATCACACCGGGAAGCAGTATCTGGACGGGCTTTCCGGCGTCTTCGTCAACTCCGTCGGGCACCGCAACCGGGCGGTGATCGGGGCGATAGCGGAGCAGTTGCACACGCTCGCCTTCGCACCCCCGCTCGCCGGGACGAATCCGACCGCGCTCGAACTGACGCGCGATCTGCTCGACTTCGCGGGCAATAGCTTCGGCGCGGTGAAACTGCTTTCCGGCGGCTCTGAGGCGACCGAGGCGGCGATGAAGATGGCACGGCAGTACCACAAACAGACCGGTCACCCGAATAAGTTCAAAATTCTTGCCCGCTACGGCGGCTATCATGGCGCGACGATGGGCGCGCTTTCCGCGTCCGGCGGATGGGAGCGCAAGAGCATCTTCGAGCCGCTCGTCGCGGGTTTTTTGCATGTCCACCCGCCGACCTGCAACGCCTGCCCCTACGACCACACGCTGGACGAGTGCCGCGCGCATGACCTTTTCACCTGCGCGCGGCATGTCGAGCGGACGATCCTAGCGGAGGACCCCGAAACCATCGCCGCCGTGATCGTCGAGCCGATCAGCGTCAGCGGCGCGGGCTTCACGGTGCCGCCCGCCGAGTACCTGCCGATGCTCCGGGCGATGTGCGACAAGCACAATGTGCTGCTCATTCTGGACGAAATCATCACCGGCTTCGGGCGGCTCGGCACGAAGTTCGGCGGCGAGTATTTCGGCGTTGTGCCCGATCTGCTCTGCGTCGGCAAGGGGATGAGCGGCGGCTACGCACCCCTGTCGGCGGTGCTGGTGCAGGAGAAAGTGCAGGCGGCGTTTCTCGGCACGCCGGAGGAGCGACGCGAGTTCCACCACGGCCACACCTACGGCGGCAACCCGGTCGCCGCAGCGGCGGGGCTGGCGGTGCTGCAACTGATGCGCGACCAGCACTTGGTCGCGAACGCGGCAGCGATGGGCGATGTGCTCCGCGCGCGACTGAACGACATGGCGGGGCGAGTGCCCGGCATCCGCAACATTCGCGGCGCGGGGCTGTTGCAGGGCTTCGACCTCGATCCCGCCGTCTACGGCCCTGCCCCCGGCCCGGCCATCGAGCGGGCGGCACGCGAGCACGGCCTGCTTGCGCGCATTGGCAAGAACTTCGTCGTCTTCGCCCCACCGCTAACGATTGACGCGGCGGGCATCGCGATGATGGTAGATCGCCTCGAAACGAGCATCGCCAGCGTGGTGGGATAACCTCACCCCCAACCCCTCCCCATTGCAATGGAGAGGGGTCGGGGTAAGGTCCCCTATTTCGGCGGGTCGTGCGGGCTGTCATCCGCGACGAAGACGCTGTCCCACGAACGAACGAAGATGTTCGTGTTCGGGACGACATTCCCTTGCTTGTTCTTCGGGATACCCTGCACGTATGGCTTGATCGCGTAGTAGTCTGTCCGCCAATAGAGTGGCATATACGCGAACTGCGACTGGATGCGAGTTTCGGCCTGATAGTACAAATCAAGACGCTTCTGCTTGTCCGTCTCCGCCGCCGCTTTTTTGCAGAGGGCGTCGAACTCCGTGTCCGTCCAACTCTGCCGCGCGCCGTTCCCCTTGTTATGGATAGAGAAGGTCTGGTAGTACTCGTTGTGGGGATCGGGGTAGTCCTGATACCAGCGGTAGAGCAGGAACTGTAAGTCCAGCGCGAATCGGCGCGAGTTCCAAACCTTGGTTTCCAATGGCTCGATCGCCACATCCATGTTCAGGTTCTGCTTCAACTCACGCGCGATCTCGTCAGGCGTGCCCACCGGAATGTCGGGGTCCGACGAGTTGTACGACAGGGTGATCTTCGGCCAGTTACGCCCACCCTCGAATGTCGTCCCTTTCAGGGCAGCCATCGCCGCTGCGGGATCATACTTTTGCAGATTTTTCAGCTTGCTGTCATCGTCGTCGAAGTAGCCGAAGACACCCGGCGCGGTCATTGCATACGCTAGCGTGTTGACCTTCTTGCCGACCTGGTTGACGAGGCGATCCTTATCAATGGCGAGGATCGTCGCCTTGCGGACTTCGAGTTTATCGAAGGGCGGGTGGCCGGTGTCGGGGACGAGGAAGCGGGTGCCGGGATACAGGTACGGGTACGCCTGGCTCTTCAGTTTCGCGTCGTTGCGGAAGCGCTCCACCTCACTCGCGGGGAGGATTTGGATATCAATGTCGCCATTCTCATAGGAGAGCGTGTTCTTCACCGTGTCCGGCAGGATCGGCACGCTGATGAACTTCTGGCGGATCGCCTTGGCATTCCAATACTTGTCGTTGCGCACGAGGGTAATCAGCGATTCGTGCTTCCAGCCGGTCATCGTCCACGGGCCATTGCTGACGACCGGGCCGCCGACCTTGTTCGGGTCCGTCCACGAGGTAGAAGCGATCCCCTTCGCGGGGTCATACTTCTTGACGAGGTCTTCGCGGGCGGGCGCGGCGGAAACGAATGCGAACTGGTTCGGGATCAGCCCGTAGAATGCATCGCCCGTCACCTCGAAAGTGCTATCGTCCACCGCCCGCACGGCGACGCCCTGGGCAAGTTTGTCCAGTTGGTCGGCGGGCATTTTTGCGTCGGCGGAAGAGAATTCGGCCGCGCCCTTGATGACGCTGTCCCAGAACGACGCGTAGCCGTTGCCGGTGCGCGGGTCAATGCTGCGGCGGATTGAATATACCCACTGCGGTGCGGTGACGGGCATGCCGTCGCTCCAGACCGCGCCCTTGCGAATCTTGAAGGTATAGACCGGGCCATTGTTGCTGAACGACTCCGCGAGGTCGGGCAGGACGTTGAAGTCCTGATCGTAGCGTAGCAGTCCCGCGTGGATCATGTAGACACCTTGCGCGTAGGTGTCGCCATTGTAGTCGTTATGCGCCGGTTCGTTGGTCAGGATTGTGCCGTCAATGAAGACCTTCTTACTTTCCGGCCCAGTGGCGACAGCGGCGGTCGTGCCGACCGGGGCCGCAGCCGAGGCGACCGATGCGGTCGCGGCGGGAGCGACGGACGAGGCGGCGGGAGCCGCCGTATTCGCCGCCACGCTCGGGGCGGTGGTCGGTGCGGCGGCGGCTGCGGTCGGCGCGGCCGCTGACGCCGCAGCAGCCGGTTTAGTCGCGGTAGCCGCCGGCGCGCTGGTCGCGGTCGGGCTGGTGCTTCCGCCGCAGGCGGCGAGGGCGGCGGAACCGGCGACGGCGCTCGCCATCGCAAGGAACTGGCGGCGCGGCATCCCCGCGCTACGCAGATTGCGCTCCAACCGTGCGAGCGTTTCCGGGTCGCGCAGCACTACGCGGTCGTCGGTCTGGTCGTTACCCTTCATACTGGTCGTCTCCCATCTGCACCGGCGGATACCCGCCGACCTCGCCGCCTCCCCCGAGGCGACGCACCCACAACCCCATGCACCCCATATCCGAAACGAGCAGTGACCGCAAATGTGTCTACTCCTCGTGGATGCCCGCGACGCGTAACGCCAGCGTATCCGCGTTACTTCTCGATGCACTACGTGCGAAGCGCCGGGAAACCGCGCCCCACTTTGTCTCTTTTTCACAACGATTGTCGGTGAGTGTAGCACAACACCAGCGTCTCCACAAGGGGCGTATTTAGTGAGGCGGAATAGTGATGACGATCAATTAGGCAATGCAAAGAAATACGCTGAAATACTCCCGTGCCGCGAATCGGGCGCAATGCTGACGACTGTCGCGTCCACGCGGTATGATGCGCGCTTGTGCGTGGCGGTAACGGTACGGGAGGATTGATATGATGCAGGACCGAACGCCGGTGGATTCGCTCGTCAGCGCCGCATGGCTGCGCGACCATCTGAACGACCCGGACATCCGCATCCTCGATGCGCGCGGCTACGTCCATCACCTTGACGATGGCGAAGGGAATATGGTCGTCACCTACGCGGGGGCGCGGGAAGAATACGACGCGGCGCACATCCCTGGTGCGGTCTTCGTGGACTGGACGAGCGACATCACGGACCCGGACGACCCGGTACCCGTGCAAATTGCGCTCCCGGAGCGGTTCGCGGCGTGGGCATCCCGCGCGGGGATCGGCGACGCGACACACGTCGTCGTCTACGACCACACGGGCGGCACAATCGCGACGCGCGTCTGGTGGGATTTGCTCTACTACGGCCACGACCGTGTTTCCGTCCTCAACGGCGGCTGGAAACAGTGGGCCGCTGCGGGGATGCCGACGACGCGCGAAACAACAACCATCGCGCCCGCGACTTTCACGCCGCGCGCCCGGCATTCAATGCGCAAGACCGTGGACGAGGTCGCGGCGATCAGCGACGCGCGTTCCGCCCAATTGATTGATGCCCGCGCGCCCGATCAATACGCGGGCGCAGTCGTGCGGAGCGGGCGGGCGGGGCACATCCCTGGCGCGATCAATGTCCCTTCCACAACGCTCTTCGACCCGGCGACGGGCATCTGGAAGAGTGACGACGAACTCGCCGCCATCCTCCGCGATGCCGGCGTCTCGGGCGAACAGCCCGCCGTGGCGTACTGCGGCGGCGGCGTCAGCGCGACGAGCGTTCTCTTCGCTATGCATCGTACTGGCCACCGCACCTGGGCCAACTACGACGGCTCCTGGAACGAATGGGGCCCGCGCACCGACCTCCCAACCGAAAGCAGTGAGGTAGGAAAGATTTGAGCGCAGAGGCCGCAGAGAACGCAGAGGACACAGAGAAGAACCGGGGAGAGTTTCCTATCCTGCTCTTTTTTTATCGGCTCTGCGTTCTCTGCGGCCTCTGTATTCTCTGCGCTTCGTTCTTTCTTTCGCGTGAGGTTTTACTATGCAGCAGGTAGGAGCGGCGCGGATTGACGGGTTCGGGACTTCGATTTTCACCGAGATGACGCGGCTGGCGATCAAGCATCAGGCGGTTAATCTCGGGCAGGGGTTCCCGGATTTCGCTGGGCCGGATTTCGTCAAGGAAGCGGCGGCGGCGGCGATCTTCGCCGACCATAATCAGTACGCGCCCAGCCACGGCGTGCCCCGTCTGCGGAACGGCATCGCTGCGACATGGGGCGCGCGATACGGGCGGGAGATTGATCCCGACAGCGAAGTGACCGTCACGACGGGCGCGACGGAAGGGATGCATGCCGCGCTGCTCGCCCTCGTGGATCCCGGCGATGAGGTGATTCTCTTCGAGCCGTTCTACGACGCCTACGTGGGCGACATCATTTACGCCGGGGGTGTGCCGCGCTACGTGACGCTCCAGCCGCCAGATTGGTCGTTCGACCCCGACGCCCTCGCCTCCGCCTTCACCGAGAAAACAAAGGTCATCATCCTCAACACGCCGCATAACCCGACCGGCAAGGTCTTCACGCGGGACGATTTGGCGCATATTGCCACGCTCTGCCAGCGGCACGACGTGATCGCGATCACCGACGAGGTCTACGACCGGATCATCTTCGACGCCGCCGAGCATGTGCCGCTCGCGACCCTCCCCGGCATGTGGGAGCGCACGCTTACCCTCAACAGCACTGGCAAGACCTTCAGCATGACGGGCTGGAAGATTGGCTACGCGATCGGCCCGGCGCACCTGAATGCAGCCCTGCGCACCGTCCACCAGTTCAGCGTCTTCGCCACCGCGACACCCTTCCAGGAGGCGATGGCGACCGCCTTTGCGGAGGCCGAGACGCGCGACTACTACGCCCAACTGAAGCGCGATTACACCGCCCGGCGGGACGCGATGCGCGCGATGCTCGAAGGTGCGGGTCTGCCGACACTCGCGGCGGGCGGCACCTTCTTCCTGCTCGCCGATGTCAGCAGTTTCGGCAAGCCGGACGATGTCGCCGCCTGCTTCCACCTGATCGAAACGGCGGGCGTCGTTGGCATTCCGCCCTCCGTCTTTTATGCGGACACCAGCCGCGCCGCGATGCTCATCCGCTTCTGCTTCGCCAAAAAGCCCGAAACTCTCGCCGCCGCCGCCGAACGCTTCGCTCGCCTTAGTGCGGCGGCTCCTTGACTGCGGAACGAGCGGTATACGCCTATTCCACGTAGCCGAACGTTGGCGGGGCTGGCGGCAGGACAGGCTCGCCGCCCGTTTCGCGCCGTAGCCACGCCCGGATGTCCGGCTCGTGGTCCGTATGCAGATGCACGAACGAGTACCCCAGCACGGCGGGACCGATGGGCAGGTCGCCCAGCCACGCGAAACGACCGGGCGTCAGCAGGTCGTCGGCGGTCATCCCCGCTACCGCCGCGCCCATCGCGTCGAACTGCGCCGTAGTTTCCGCGAGTACTTCTGTGGCGGACCGATTCTTGTCGCGCGCGGCGAACCAGGCATTGATGGCGTCTATGTCCGTGCCCTCTTCCATACCTGCGGGCCACGGGTGGGCGGGTGGCCCCGCTCCTCGGGATGCGGCCTCAAGGCGAGCCACAGTCACCCCACGCCAGCCGTTGAGATGCGCCGCCATCTCCTTGAATGTCCATGACCCGTTGTTCGTGCCGGGTCGGTTCATCAACCCCGCCGCCTCGACCGCCGCCACAAGCGCATCCCAATAGCGCCGCTCGGCATCAATCGCGGTGAGCAGATCATCTTTCGTCGGTGTCGCGCCTGGCATCGGATCACTCCTTTCACAGAAATCGGTGCGCCGGATGCATCCGGCGCAATGTGCGTGCCAGATGGCTGTGCGCTGGCCCATGATTTTTGCACGTACGTTGACACCCGCGCGATTCCGCACCATAATCGGCGCGTGCAGTCTTCGGGGCAGGGTGTAATCCCCGACCGGCGGTGAGGCAGACGTTACCCGCATGCCAAGCCCGCGAGCTATACCGATACGTCCCAACGGGTATGGCAGATTCCGGTGCGATTCCGGGGCCGACGGTGAGAGTCCGGATGGGAGAAGACGCATCACGAATGTGTGGCGGGTGACGCGATCCCGGAGGGGACGCGTGGTCGGTAGCACAGGCTTTCCAGCCTGTCGCTTTTGGCAGGCTGAAACCTGCTCCACCATGTGTTAACTTCGGCGTTCGCTCGCACATATGCCCCGACGACGCATGTCGCCGGGATTTTTTGCGCCCCCGGCGTGGTTCCCCATATTGGGAGGGACGTCGGATGGTCGGGACACTCGAACGCACGAACCGAACGAAAGCGACCATCTCCGCCCCTATACCGCCGCGCAAAGCGACGCGGCGGCGCGATGCGACATGGCTAAATGCGCTCGCGCCGGTTGTCGCCTTCGTGCTGCTCATCGTCGTCTGGAAACTGGCGGTGGTGATCGGCGGATATGAGGCGTTCATCCTGCCGCCGCCGGAGGCGGTCGCGCGGTCATTCTGGGACGCATTCAGGGATGGCCTCCTCTGGCCGCACGTCCGCACGACGCTGGTCGAGGCGGGATATGGCGCGTTGCTCGGCATCGCTGTCGCGTTTGTGCTCGGCTACATCGTCGTCCATCTGCCACTCGTGGATCGCGCCGTCGCGCCGGTGGTCGCGGCGAGCCAGGCGCTGCCCGCCGTCGCCCTTGCGCCGATCATCATCCTTTGGTTCGGCACGGGGCTGCTCCCGAAGGTGCTGATCTGCGCCCTGATCGTCTTCTTCCCTGTCCTCGTGACGTGGACGGTTGGGCTGCGCGGCATTGACCCGGCGCTCCGCGATGTAGCGCGCATCTACGGCGCGAATCTGTGGCAGACGCTCCGCTACGTCGAGATTCCTCTCGCGCTCCGGTCATTGCTCGGTGGCGTGCGCATCGCCTTCACGCTCGCGGTGACGGGCGCGGTGATCGGCGAGTTCGTTTCCGCCAATCGGGGGCTTGGCTATCTCCTGAAACAGGCAGAATTTCTCTACGACACGCCGCTGAAGTTCGTCGCGCTCTTCTGTTTGATGGCGATTGCCGCCCTCGGCTACGCCGTGATTGCCCTGTTGGAACGTTTGCTACTCTCGTGGGAGGACTGACCCATGCATCGCCGCGCCTTTCTCGCTTCCGCTGCCGCCACCTCGCTCGGCGCACTCCTCGCCGCCTGTGGTTCGTCCGGCGCGACTACTACACCGAACGCCGCCCCGGCGACGACCGCCCCACGCCCCACCACCACCCCCGCCGCCAGTAGCGTGACCGGCGCGGCGAGCACGACGACCGTACCCTCCGTCGCCTCGGGCAAACCGCTGACGACGGCCAAATTCGCCATCTCATACATCCCGAATGTCCAGTTCGCCAACTTCTACATCGCGGACGCCAAAGGGCGGTTCGCCGCCGAGGGGCTGAAAGTCGAGTACGACTACGGCACGACGACGGATTACATGCAGTTAGTCGCGCGCGGGGAACGCGATTTCCTCGACGCGAGCGGCGATGAGGTGGCATTGGCGCGGGCGCAGGGCTTGCCCGTCGTTTACGTCGCGTCCGTCTACCAGCAGTACCCAGTCGCCATCTTCGCGCTGAAGGGCAAGGGGCTGACGGACGCGCAATCGCTGACAAAGCTGAAGGTCGGCCTGCCCGGTAAGTTCGGCTCGACCTACATCGGCTACAAGGCAATCCTCTACGCCAACAAGATTGACGAGAGCAAGGTGAACGCGGCGGAGATCGGCTTCACGCAGGCGCAGTCCGTCCAGGCGGGTAAGGTGGACGCGGCGGTCGGCTTCGCCAACAATGACCCAATCCAACTGAAGGCGCAGGGTGTGGATGTGGACGTGCTGAAGGTTTCGGACATCTACAACCTCCCGTCCGCCGGCATCGTGACGAGCGAGAAGATGCTGGCGGATCACCCCGACACCGTCCGCGCCTTCCTGCGCGCCATGATCGCCGGGATGCGCGATACGCGGGCGGACCCGAAGGGCGCATTCGCGGAAGTCCTGAAAATCGTCCCCGAGGCGGCGAAAACGGCGGACGTGCAGCAGCAAGTGCTCGCCGCGACGATTGAACTGTGCGGCGACCCGGCCAAGTACGGCACGATTGACCCCGCCGCTTGGACCCGCATGGCGACCTTCATGAAAGAAACTGCCCTCGTCAAGGGCGACCCGAAACCCGAAGAAATGTACACCACGAAGTTCCTGCCGTAAAAACGGGAATCGAAACGCAGAGGACGCCGAGGGCGCAAAGCGGGATGAGAGGGAAGAGCGGGAAAACAAGAATTTCTTTTCTTTCCTCTCTGCGTTCTCAGCGCCCTCTGCGTCCTCTGCGTTTCAATCGGTTTCTCCCGTAAGCCAATCGTCACTTTCCGTGCGTATACTGCATGGAGAGGGAATACGCGCTGGAGGAACAATGGACGAGCGTCGTACGACGGGATGGATCGGATTCGGGGCGGGCGTGGTCGCGGCGGCGCTGATGGGCGTGGCAATGCTCGTTGTGCGGATGGCGGCGGGCGTCCCATCGTATCCGGAACTGATCGGCAACGCGCTCACGAGCAATGTGCCGATCGCCCTCTTCAATCTCTCTACCGGCACACTGGGAACGGAAACGAAGCCGCTGCTTTTTTCCATCATTGTGCTCTGCATGGTCGCGGTCGGCGGGTTGCTTGGCCTCCTGTATATACGCCGCCTGTGCCGCCCCGACCAGGGCTGGCGGGGGCTGCTTTTTCCCGCTATTCGGCTCGGCGGCATCGTTTGGCTTGTCCTGATGCTCGTGTTGTCGCCGCTGCTCGGCGCGGGTGTGCTCGGCATCTCGCTACGTGGCGGGCCGACGGGCTACCTGCTGACCGGGCTGCTCCTTTGCGGCGTCTATGCGGTCGCGCTCGCCGGGATGACGGTGGCGCTGCGGCGCGCCTTCGCCCCCACGGACGACGGCGAAACGGCGGTTGACGAGCGCCGCCGCGCCTTGCTACACAATGTCGCCATCGGCGCAGCGGTCGTCTCGCTGGGCGGATTAGCCGTGCAAGTCCGCCGTTTCGCCTTCCATTCCGTGCCGGGCATATCCGCACCGGACGCAACATCGCCCGACGAACCGACAGCGGTGCAGCAGCAAGCAGCGGCACTTGCGCAGCTCGCCCGCGCGCAGGTCGGCCCGTCCACGGATCCGGCGTTCGCAACGGTCGCGAGCAAACTTCCCGCCGAGGTGACCGACGCGGATCATTTCTATGTGATCTCGAAGAATTTCAGCGACCCCGTCGTGCATACCGAGCGATGGAAGATTGACGTGAATGGCCTTGTCGAGCGGCCCTTCTCGCTCACGTACGCGGACCTCATCGCCATGCCGAGTGTCACCTTCCTGCGGACGATGGAGTGCATCAGCAACGATGTCGGTGGGAACCTGATCAGTAACGGCGAGTGGACGGGTGTGCCGCTACGCATGGTACTCGAACAAGCGGGCATAAAACCGGGCGCGATCAAGGTGCAGTTCACCGCGTTCGATAGCTACACGACGGCGATCCCGCTCGGTGAGGCAATGGAGGAGCAGACGATCCTCGCCTATCATCTCAATGGCGTGCCGCTCCCCCAGCGTCACGGCTTCCCCGCTCGGCTGATCTTCCCCGCTCACTTTGGTATGAAGAACCCGAAGTGGATCACGACCATTACGCCGACATCTGACGACTATCTCGGCTACTGGGAACGGCAGGGTTGGACGGATAGCTCGGTCGTCCAGACGATGTCCCGCATTGACACGCCGACACGCACAAACGAATTGAAAGTCGGCGTCGAGACGATCATCGCGGGCATCGCCTACGCGGGCAATCGGGGCATCGCAAAAGCCGAAGTGAGTACCGACGATGGCGAGTCCTGGCACGCGGCGGCGCTCCAGCCACCGCTCGGCCCGCTGACGTGGGTCTTCTGGGCATACCATTGGACGCCGCCGAAAACGGGCGAATTCAAAGTCCTCGTTCGCGCCACCGATGGCGTCGGCACCCTCCAACCCGCCGAATCCACCCCGCCCATCCCCCTCGGCGCCACCGGCTACCATCGTGTCCCGATGACCGTCCGGTAGGATATGAGTTGAAACCGGGGAGGAGCGCAGAGAGCACAGAGAGAAAATGAGGAGATTTCCTGTCTCAATTTCTTTCCCCCCTCTGTGTTCTCTGCGCGCTCTGCACTCCTCCCCGGTTTCAGTATCCCGCTTTGATGTCCACGGTATCCTGGAGGTCATCGTCGGCGAGGAAGCGGCGGACATTCTCGACGAGCAGGCCTATGCCGCGCTCCCAGTAATGCGGGGTGCTGGCGGCGGTGTGGCCAGTGACGAGGACGTTCGGCATCTCCCAGAGCGGAGAGTTGGCCGGGAGCGGTTCGGGCGTCGTCACATCGAGGCCAGCGCCCGCCAGCGTGCCGCCGCGCAGCACGGAAATCAGCGCTTCCTGATTGACGAGGGCACCCCGGCCGATGTTGTAGAGGTAGGCGGTGCGCTTCATTTGGTCGAGTTCGTCCCGGTCAATCGTGTACTTCGTCGCGCTGGTCAGCGGCAGGCAGAGGCAGACGTGGTCCGACTCTGCGAGCAGTTCCGGCAGGTCATCGCTGGCGAGCAGCCGCGCGACGTAGGCGGGTTTGTGGTCCGGGTGTCGCTGAATGGCGAGCACACGCATACCGATGCCGTGCGCCTTGCGCGCCAGTTGCTGCCCAATCTCGCCCATGCCGATGATGCCGAGCGTCTGCCCGCCCAACTCAAAGGTTGGCAGCGCGGCATCATCTTCCGGCCACTGATGCTGATCCTGCTGGCGGAAAAGCGGCCGAAGGGCGCGCGCGAAGGAGAGCATCATCGCCAGCACATGCTCGGCGATGTTCGGCGCGGCGATGCCGCTGAAGTTGGTCAGCAGGATATCGCGTTCGGCCAGCGCCTCGATAGGCAGATTCTCGACGCCCGCGCTGGTCGCCGCCACCCAGCGCAGTTTCGGCGCCTGCTTGAGCAGATCGGGCGTCAGCGACGCCCCGCCGATCAGCGCGTCGGCATCGCCGATCTCCGCCTGCAACGCCTCCGGCGTAATGCAAAGGGGGAAATCCGCGTCCGGGAACTCCTGCTGCAACCGTTCGAGGTAGCGCGCCTCCAGCGCCACTTGTACGATCAGTTTCGCCTGTTTGCTCTTGCTTTTGCCCACATCCCGCTCCTCGCGCACACCGCTATCGCGGCGCGTTGTTACGCCGCGTGGAGATGCTATTGCACGTAGGCTGCCAGGTGAAGGTAGCAGGTGAGGCTGGTGAAAAAGGGCACACCGCCGTGCGGTGATCGTCGTGTCGTTTGCTGAGCGTCAAGGGCCGAAGACGTAGACCGCACCCTGATCCTCATCGGTTGGCGCTCCGACGAGCACGATAGTCCCGTCCGCACTCATCGCCACCGCAGAAGCGTAGAAGGCTAAGGATGAGTGCCCGGGCCCGTTGTAGCTCAACGATTGCTGCTGGCTCCACGACGTGCCCGCGCGTGCGAACGTGAAGGCCGTGCGCACGATCACGCCGGGCTCTCCGATCACGGCAGTCTCTCCCGTGCCGCTCAGCGCGACCGCGTAGCCGAACTTGCCGTCGCTGTTCGGGAGGAGTTGCGCCTGCTGGGTCCACCGATCGCCTTCGCGCGTGAAGACGTACGCCGCACCGGGAATCGTATTGCCGATTTGGTGCCCGGGAGCGCCGATCAGTGCGGTGGCGCCATCCCCGCTCACCGCCACGACAGAGCTGAAGAGCGCTCCGCGCACGGCGTCGCCGGCGACGACTTCTTGCTGCTGCGACCACACCGTGCCATCGCGCGTGAAGAGATACGCCGCACCCGTCCTCGCATTCTTCCCGGCCGCCCCGATCAGCACGGTCTCCCCGTTGCCGCTCAGACCGAGGGCATAGCCAAAGCCATCGCCGCCCGTGGCATCGGCGGCGACCAACCCCTGCTGCTGCGTCCACTGATCGCCTTCGCGCGCGAAGACGGACACCGCGCCGGTGTCGCCGTCCTTCCCCGGTGCCCCGACCGCCGCGGTCGTGCCGTCGGCGCTGATCGCGACCGCGTAGCCGTAATCATCCCCGTCGGCAAGATCGCTGGCCGTCAGCTTCTGACGTTGCGTCCATGTTGCGCCGTTGCGCGTGAAGACGTACGCCGCGTTGCTGGCGGGATTCTTTCCTTCATCGAAGGTGATGATCGCCGGCGCCCCGATGATGGCGGTGGCGCCGTCCCCGCTCAATGCCACCGCGAGGCCGAAGGTGTCGCCCGGTGTCGACTCGACAGGGATCAAGACCTGCTGCTGGGTCCAGACCGCGCCGGTGCGCGCGAAGATATATGCCGCCCCCGTGTCGGTGGACGTCGCTTGGCTCTGCGACACGCCGCGCATCGCCCCCTCGATCCGTGGCGCGCCGACGATGGCGGTCGTACCGTCCGCACTCACCGCCATGGCGTGACCGAACGAGCCGTAGGGGACGGCATCCCCGGCGACCAGCCTCGCGCGCTGCATCAGCGCGGCCATCCCCGCCCGGTCGGGTGGTGTTCCGTCCGATGGGGCTTCCGCGCCGATTCCCGCCGCGCTGCCCGCTGTCGGCAGTGCCCATCCAGCGTCAGCGAGAGATGGCGAACGATGGGGACGATCGGAAGCGGGCGTGGCCAGCACCGGTGATGCGACCAGGGGAGTCGACAATGCAGTCGCCACGGTTGCTTTCAAGATCGTCCGACGAGAGAGCCTCGTGCTCATTGGCGTCCTCTTCCGCAGGGAAACGCAGGGCGCACCGCGCGCCCGGATGTCTCAATCAGACAGACATGCTATTGATAGAACGCTCCGTTGAAGAAAAAGTGACGATCCATTGGCGGCGCAGAAGGGAGTGACGGCGACGCTGACGCGATATCTCCGGTGGGCGGCAGCGGGAGCGCGAACGCCCATGGCCCTTCCACCGTGCTGACCGACATCGCGACGCAGTGGACGGAATGCATCGCGCTGCGCAATCGCGGCGAGCAGGCGGTCTGCACGGCGATTGCCCGTGCCCGCACATTGCTGCCGGTGCCACTCCTCGGCCTCGATTCGGATAACGGGGGCGAGTTCATCAATCATCTCCTGGTCCGGTATTGTGAGCGTGAGCAGATCACCTTCACCCGCTGTCGGCCCTACAAAAAGAACGATCAGTGCCATGTGGAACAGAAGAACTAGTCGATTGTTCGACAGATCGTCGGCTATGATCGCTATGAAGGAGAGGACGCGCGCCAAGCGCTCACCGCGCTCTATCTGCCGTTGCGGCGCTACACGAACTACTTCCAGCCGTCGGTTCGCCTGGTGAGCAAGCAGCGGGAGGGAGCGAAAGTGACGAAGCGGTATGATGTCGCCCAGACGCCGTACCAGTGGATGCTGGCGACGAAGGAGGTAGCGGACGAGGTGAAAGCGTGCCTGCACTGCAACTATCTGCCACTCAACCCGGCGGCGATCCGCCGAGCGATTGAGGCCGCACAAGACGCGCTCTGGCGACTGACCAGAGTAAGAAATACTCGTGAGGCAACGATGCCGTCCGAGTAAGATTTATTCGTGAGGCAATACGGGAAACGCATCGCCTTTTTGATGGTAAGTCCGATCCCTTGTCGCACTATAAGGACGTGTGCTGAGCTGTCCCTCGCCTCATGGGCGATCGCGTTGTGGGCCTTCACGTCGACGTTCTTAGCTGAGATCGAGCATCAAGATTGCGGGAGAGCGCCCCTCCTCTGACGAGGTATGCAGCGGTCATTGGCTATTCCGAGTCCGCCGCATCGCAGGGCGGGTCCACAAGACATGGAAAACTCAGGTGAGGGACGCCACTTTCCTCAGCCATGGGAACTCACTATAGAGTCGCGGAAGCGCCGCCTCCGCCGCTGCTTCACCGGCTGGGATGAATTGCGCCCCCTCCTTGAAGCGGCGGAGCGAGATGCCCTTGAGGTCCGGCTTAATCAGTACGCTCGGCTGCTCGACCGCATGTGCGTGTATCTCGGCGCCCATGATCTCGAAGGAGCGCAGCATCGACGCCATCATATTCGGTAGTCGTTCCACCGTGCGGCTATCCAGCGAGATCTCTTGCCGCGGCGCCAGCGTGCCGGAGATGTCCACCGCGATCACCTTGTCGGCGCCGAGGATCTGCGCGGTGCTGATTGGCACCGGATTCACCACCGTACCATCCACGAGCACATGCCCGCCCATGCGCACCGGGGGAAACAGCGCGGGGATTGATGCGCTCGCCAGCGCCGCCTGCCAGGCCAACCCACGGCGGATGACGATCTCACCGCCGGTATTGAGATCGCCCGCGACAGCGGCGAACGGCATCGCGAGGTCCTCGATGAGCCGCTCCCCCAGTACATCCTTGCGGCGCAGGAACCGCGCGACTGCCTGGCTGCTGAGTAGCCCATGACGGGAGAGACGTAGGTGGAAGGCGTAATCGCCGGCGAGCCGAAGCAGGTTCTCGTACTCATCCATCGTGCCGCCTCGGGCGACGATCGCCGCACAGATCGCGCCGATACTCACCCCGGTGATGCAGTCGAGTGGCACGTGGAGGCGGTCCAGCACGCGTATGACGCCGAGGTGCGCCCACCCTTTCACGACGCCGCCGCCGAGGGCGAGGCCGATCCGCTGCCCCGCGAGCCAGCGTGCGAGCGCGCCGACCGCGATGCCACGTGAGGCTGACGCAGGGATGATGCCTCGCACATTTGCCCCGATGCGCTCACTGAACCGCTCGATCGTCGCGACTGTGGGCGCGAGCGTGGCGGGTGCGTCCGTGAGGATCACACCGATCTCCGGGCGAATCGGCAGGCTGGCAGGCATTGGAAGGCAAGCTATCTGGGAGCGCATCGTCATCACGGACTCAACCGGTCCTGCAACGAGGACGCGTGTGACGACCGCGAGCAGCGATGATACGAGGTGGGAACTATCCGGTCGCATGAGAATCAGCGCGTGCCGGTAGCGATCTTCCATGCGGTTAAGTACGCCGAGAAGACCGGCGATTGCCCCTGCGGCATGCGCCTCGTCTGTATCCGACGCATCGAGGGTGACGGCGATAACAGGCCCCCGCTCGGCAGGATTGTCGGGAGCTGCAAGCGCACCGTCGAGTCGGCCAGCGAGCAGGTCCTCGACGCGATATTCGGCGCCTGACCGCTCGGTACCGTCTCCGACGTTGACGAGGAGCGTCGCGCTGGAGGTGAGCAGCGCCATATGCTCCGCAAGCTCGCCCCACACCGGAGACGCGGCGGTGAGGACAAGGGTGATCTGCTGGGGTGCGATCTGGGTTTGATGTCGGCTTGTGTGGAAGAGGCGCTCGCTGAGAATAACATTAATATTCCGGCTCAAGGCTGGGAAGTCGAGCACCAGTTGCCGGAAGTCATCGTGACCGAGCGCCCAGAGGTCACCATCGGTGAGCGCCCGCACGGTCGCGGAGGGGGGCGATCCGGTGATCAGCGACATCTCACCCACGAGATCCCCCCCGACAAGGCGACGCAGGAAGATTTCCTGCCTCGCACTCTCCGGTGGGCCGTACGGCGTTTCGCGCGTCGTCTCGCTCCGTGTGATGCCGACCTGCGCGACGCCCGAGCGCAGGATGAAAAGTTCACCGGACCAGCGATCCTGTTCGATGAGTATATCCCCAGCCGTAAACGCGCGGCGATGAAGTCGCGTCGAAATCGCCTCGATTGCGGCAGCATCCAGCCCCTGAAAGAGCCTGACCTGCTGCAACAACTCCCGCGCTTGCGTCGAAGGTACACCGACTTCATCGGTCGGTATGTCACCATCTATAGACACCAACGATCGCTCCAATCTCATCGGTTCTCAGTGCATCATCGCGTTCACGCAAGCCGCGCTTCGCGTCCGGTTTCCGATTTCGCGCTGGCAAAGCGCCGCTAACCCCTCCTGCCGTGGCCCACGAAGCGCTTGCCGTGATGCGGGGAATGATAGCGCAAACCCTTATCCCATGACTAGCGTCTACGGGTACGCGATACGCGCAGATTGTCCGATACCGGACGAGCGTTTCCTGACTTTCCATTGCTTTCAGGAATCATCCATGCTTTGATTGCGAACGTAGGAGATGCAGGCGAAAAAGCGTGGGCGACGAAGCGACCAGATCTGAAATCACTCTGTGACACAGGAAAGAAGAGGCGCATGCGGATCGCAGGTAGCGTCGTCATCACCGGCGCCTCTTCGGGCATCGGCAAAGCGTGCGCGTTGCGCCTGGATCAACTTGGTTTCCGAGTCTTCGCTGGCGTGCGTCGGGAAGCAGACGGCGCGGCGCTCCGGCGTGAGGCCTCGGATCGCTTGACTCCGCTCGTGATTGATGTCACCGACACGGCGTCAATCGCCGCCGCCGCCGTTGCCGTGACCGCTGCCACGGCCGATCTGGGCATCGGCGCGCTGATCAACAACGCCGGCATCGCCGTCGCTGGCCCGTTGGAGCTTTTGCCCCTCGCGGACCTGCGCCAGCAATTTGAGGTAAATGTGATCGGCCAGATCGCCGTGACGCAAGCGTTCCTCGGGCTCGTGCGCCAGGGAAAGGGACGCATCATCAACATGGGATCAACGTCCGGGAGGAGTGTCCTCCCCTTCGCGGGCGCCTATGGCGCCTCCAAACACGCGTTGCGAGCGCTCACTGTCGCGTTGCGAATGGAGTTGCAGCCGTGGGGCATCCCGGTCACGAGCATCGAACCGAGCACCGTTGCGACACCGATCTGGGCGCGCTCCGTGGCCGCGAGCGAGGAGCGCGAACGCACTTCCTCCGCGCAGGAGCGCGAACGCTACGGGCATATCCTGACGATCGTGAACCGGGCGGCGGGCGAGCAGACGAGCGTCGGCACTCCCGTGGCGGCGGTCGTCGCCGTTGTTGTGCGTGCGGTGACGGCCCGGAGGCCGCGAACAGTGTACAGCGTCGGGCGCAATGCTCGGCTCCGCGTCATTGTGGAACTGTTGCCCGGTAGCCTGCGTGACCGGATCATCATGCGGCGCGTGCTGCGCGGTGGTTGATGCGGGCAATCCTTCATACGACAGGAGCGCCAACTGCATGATGAAACGAGCCTTTGGCTTACGGTGTGGACGGCAATGATGCTCACGTATCTCGTGCTACCGCCGATTCTTTTCCTTATTGGCGCAATCCCGTCCGCTCACCTGATCGCGCGTCGCCGAGGGATCGGCGATCTGCGGACCGCCGGCTCCCAAAACGTCGGTGCGTCCAATATCGCACGCCTCGCCGGGAAGAAATGGGGCGCCCTCACCCTCGTCGCGGATGCGCTCAAGGCTTTCGTGCCGATCGCACTCCTCCGGGGATTCGGCGTCATCCGCGAGATTGACATCCTGTGGATCGGCGTCCTCCTGATGCTCGGTCACAACTACACGCCCTTTCTCGGGTGGCGGGGCGGCAAAGGTGTCAGCGTGATCGGTGGCATCCTCTGCTATCTCAGCGTGGGATCAGTCCTTATCAGCTTGATCCCCGCTATTCTCGTCTATCGCAAACTGCACTGGGTTCCTGGCCTGACGATTGCCCTTTTGTTGACATTCGAGGCGTGCGCGTTCATCGGGAATCTGTCGCCAACCACCAAATTGGCCCCACTCGTCTTCGGCCTCGTTTCGCTGGTTGCGACGCTCCCGAACCTGATCCGAATGCCGGGTCAGGGCGTACCCCCGGCCTTGCGCGACGATGGCTCAACGTTCTGAAGGAGAAATGTTTGCGGCCGCGACTTCCGGACTCGCGTCTGTGCGCGGATACTGCTAAAGTAGGCAGAGAAGACAATCGCCCACGTTCGGAAGATCATTCTCAGGAGCGTCACGACGATGTATTATCCCGCTCCCACCGAGGAGTATCCCCGCAGCCCTGTCCGACCAAGTAAGGCACGGATCGTCGCGGATAGTATCGCCCTTCTCGGTGTGGTGGTCGGCTGTGCATCGCTCTTCCTCCATGGTTGGCTAAACACGAAGTTTATGTTCGCCTCGCGTGGTTCGACGGGTGCGCAGATTCTGCAGCAATTTGGGGTCAATGTGGATCAGGAAATCTCGCGAATCGCCAATCGAGAAATTACTGCCATGATCTCGCCCACGATGTGGCAGTACAAGGACCATGCTTTCCAGGCACTTTTTGCGCTGCTGATCGTGACCGGTTTGCTTTTGCTTGTGGGTCTGGTCGCTCCGCGTGTGAGCCTCCCCGTGCATGTGCTGGCGTTGTTGACCAGCGTAGGGGCGGTGGGCGTCATGATCGTTGCGCTAATGCATCTCCGTGGCCAAACCGACTCGCTGCCGGCGCGGGTAGGGCAGGCGATCGCAACGAACCCGGTCACCAATCGGGTGCTCGCGGCGACGACCGGGCAACCCATGCTCGATGCGAAACCCGGCGTACCGTTGTATATGGCGATGGCCGGCCTGGCGGTCACGCTCATCGGCACGCTAGTCGCGCTGGTCTTTGCTGCGGCGCAATCATCGCGGAATGCGTCCGCCGTGCAATGATCCAGAACGGGTCTCGCGTGCACTATCGAGAGAGATTCTCGTAACGGAAATTGCTGAAAGTTGCCGTGGCGTCCGATTCGACGCTATTCTTCGTCACATTCGCCGCGAAGGCGAGCGCCGTGAATCCCTTGACTTCATTCGGAACGACCTGGTCCAGGTAGATCGGCTGATTGTTGGCGTAGCAACTGAATTTCCCTTGGCGCACCTCGATGCGCATCAGATTGGTGACATCCGTACCTGGGTTGATGGCAGCTTGCTGCGCCAAATCAATCAGCTTATGATCGTGGCCCTCGCCGCCGGGCAATTGTTGCGCCACCGAGAACTTGCGGTCTCCGCGGATGGTAAACGTCAAGTACTGATAGTCATTAACATTCGAGGAATAATTGTACAGGAAAACGAACCCACCGGCGGCGCCTGCCGCATCCCCCTGGAGGCGCATCTCCACTTCCGCGCTGAACTCCGCTCCTGTCATCCCTTCCGGGGGCACCCAATTCCCCCACGAGAAAAGTCCGGAACCGTCCGGTTTCTTGGAAACACGGACGGTATAGGCGCCGGAGTCGAGCGTGCGCGTGGACTGGTTGGGAATCTTGTCCATTTGCCATTGTTCGGGATGGCTCATCGCGTCCGTGATGGCGCGCGTGGAGAACTTCGCCACGACTGGCGTATTCGTCGGGCCGGGCGTTGAGGTCGGTCGTGGTGTCACGGTGGGCGTGGCGATCAGGGCGGTCGCGATCGCCGTGTTCGACGCCACGGGCGTTCCTGCCGCCACATTCGACGTGACGGGCGTCAGCGCCGCTGTGCTCACCCCAGTTGGTGATCCCGCCACGGCAGATAACGCTGGTGTAGCCGTCGCTGTGTCAGTCGCTCCACGACCGAGGAGGAGGTAGCCGCCGCCCGCCGCGCCAGCGGCGACGATTCCACCGATCGCAAAGAGCGCGTTGCGTCGGCCCATTCGACGCGGCGAGGAGGGTGCAACGGGGTACGATGGTTGCGACTCGAAGGGTGATGTCGGAGGTTGTGAGGCGAACGATGATGGCGAGCCGAACGACAATGGCGGGGCTTGTCGCCTGTCCGGCACAACGGGTACTCCCGGCGGTGGAGCATCGAGCACGGTCTGCGTCGCCCCTGACTCCTGCTCCGACTGATACGATGATGCGCCCAAGACCGCGCCCGTGTCCATTGCGGTGGTGATCGCCTGCACGGCGGACATGACCCGTGCCATGTCCGGGTAGCGATCGTCCGGATTCTCCGCCACCAGTCGTTCGATGAGCGCCGCGACGGGCGGCGGTTGTGTGGCGAGAAGTGCGGTGGCTTCCCGCTTGCCGAGGCGCTTATAGATCTTGCCGGTGAGCATCTCGAACAGGACGAGACCGAGGGCATACTGATCGGTATTGGGGCGCAGGTAGCCGGTCATGCTTTCCTGCTCGGGGCTCATGTACAGCGGTGTGCCAGGGTGACTGGCGATGGCTTGGGTGCGGCCGGAAACGTCGTCGATTTGGGCGATGCCGAAGTCACCCACCTGGGCACGGCCATCGGCGGCGAGGAAGATGTTGGCCGGCTTGATGTCGCGATGGACGAGGCCGGCCTCGTGCGCGGCCAGCAGGCCACGCGCGATGTCCGCCGTTACTCGGAGCGCCGCCGCCAGCGGGAGGGTGCCGGCGGCGCTGAGGCGGTGGTCGAGCGTACCGCCGGGTACGTACTCAAGGATGAGGTAGAGCGTTTCGTCCGGCCCCGCGACGGTGTCATAGACGGCAACAAGGTTCGGATGACTGCCCATGCGCGACCCGGCGATCGCTTCTCTGCTGAAGCGATCCTCGATAGCGCGGAGGCGCACGGGATCAACAGGCCCGAGGGAGCGCTTGAGCGTTTTGATCGCCACTTTCCGCTGGAGGCGTGTGTCAAAGGCGCTCACGACACTGCCGAGACCACCCGTCCCGAGGATCCCTGTCACCCGGTAGCGGTCCAACAACAGCGGCGGGTCTGTCGTGCCGTCTGCGTTCATCTGATTCGCGCCACTTTCTGCTACTGCTACGAGCGCCAAGGAACACATTTTATCGTTCATGTAATCAACTAGCAAGCGGATCGGTACGCAACGTTGGGAAATTGATTGACCATGAGCCGTCTCAGGCCTAGAATACGCATACCGATCACGGCGTTTCTCGAGAAGATGGAGGATCGTATGAATGCCCGTCCCCTAGCAAATCCTCCACAGGGAGAGGCCTCTCCCGACCATAAGGCCATGCCACCATGCCCGTACTGTGGGCAAACAGGAACCGTCGCGCCGCTATCGGAAGACACAACCATTGGCCACAATACGTATGTCAGCGTCCGCAAATGCCTCAATGTGGAGTGTCGCGGCGTCGTCTTTTACTATCGAGGAGGAGACGGGGTCGTCAAGATGCTTCCTTATCGCGGAATTCGCGACAGTAAGGCCGATACCCCCGCCCTGGTAAGCAATGCGCTCGAAGAGGCGACCATCTGCCATGCGAACGGATGTTATGTTGCTGCCGCAGTCATGGTTCGGCGCGCCTTGGCGGAACTCTGCAACAGTGTCGGTATCGCCGATGGCGACTTTTCCAGCCGGCTCGATTCGCTGGGAAAGATCATCGTCATGCCGCCCGCACTGTTGGCAGGGCTGCGCGACCTTCGCATGCTGAGAGATGCGGCAGCAGCGAGTGAGGCGGAAATCTACGGCAGGGTGAGCCGAAAAGAGGTTGAAGTGGGGATAGATTGCACGAAAGCAATCCTCAAGTCCCTGCATCAGTACGAATCCCTCGTCGGCAGACTGGAAGCGCTGAAAGGTCAGCGCACCGCGCCCTGAGACGACTGCCGGGCACGATCGTCCGGATTCTGTTCCCTTATGACGCCGCTGCGACATTCGTCGATCCTCCGGATGCATGACGCCGGAAGACCGCGACGGCATTCTGCCCACCAAAGCCGAAAGCATTCGCGATGGCCGTGTGAACGGGCGCCTGACGGGCGACGTTTGGCACGTAATCGAGGTCGCAATTCTCGCCGGGATTGTCGAGATTGATTGTCGGCGGGATGCAGTTGTCGCGGATGGCGAGGGCGCAGACGATGGCGGAAATTGCGCCCGCTCCGCCGAAGAGGTGCCCGATCATGCTCTTCGGCGAGCTGATCGCCACGCGGTATGCCGCCTCCCCGAGGGCTGATTTGATCGCGACGGTCTCCGCAATGTCGTTTAACTCCGTGCTCGTACCGTGCGCACAGACATAATCCACCGCGTCCGGCGCGACGCTCGCGTTCGCCAGCGCCTTCCGTATCGCCGATGCCGCCCCTTCTCCCCCCGGACGTGGTGCACTAATGTGGAATGCGTCTGCGGTTAGCGCACCACCGGCGACTTCGCAGTACACCTGTGCATCACGGCGCATGGCGTGCTCCTCAGTTTCGAGCACCAGGACGCCGCACCCCTCCCCGAGCACGCAACCGTCGCGATCACGATCGAAGGGACGACTCGCGCGTGTGGGGTCGTCGCTGCGGCTGGAAAGCACGCCCATGTTGCCGAAGGCGATCATCGCGATGCTCATCAGCGCCTCAGAGCCCCCGGCAATGACAACATCCACTTCGCCACGGCGCAGGAGATGATAGGCATCAATGACCGCCTGTACTCCCGCCGCGCACGCCGCCACTGACGCCAGTACCGGCCCGCGGATATCATGCATGATCGAGATGTGACATGCCGCCATATTCGGTATTGACATTGGGATCGTCAGCGGGCTGACTCGTTTCACACCACCGCTGTAATAGTTCCACGAAGCGTGCAGGAGCGTTTGAATTCCCCCGCCTCCCGTGTTGAGGATGATACCGACTCGCTCGCGATCTTCCGCCGCGAGATCGAGCCGGGCGTCCGCAATTGCTTCGCCCGCAGCGGTGACGGCGAACTGCGCAAAACGATCCATGCGGCGCGCCATCTTCGGCGCCATGAATGTTCCCGGATCGAAGTCGCGCACCTCACCGGCGATGGGTGAGGCGAAGTCGCTCGCGTCGAGCGTCGTGATAAGACTGACGCCCGATTCCCCAGCACAGAGACGCTGCCAGAATGTGGGATACCCGATACCGAGGGGCGAAACCACGCCCAGCCCGGTGATAACGACACGCGTCTCTTTCTCCATAGCCCCCACCGTTATCCGTTATGCCGCGCATGTTGCGCGGGAACACACCGCACACTGCCAATCCTGATGGAATCGAGTCGTTATCAGAAGAACGTTCGCCGGGCGTCATTGGTTCCCAGGGGTCGGCGGCGGGCCTGAGGCGACCGTATCAGAAAATGAGGAAGGGAGTACCGTTTACCGAGATTGTCCCGTCTCCGATAAACTACCCCTCGACAGGCGGGCTTCGAGATCGCGGATCCGCCCAGTAAGCACGGGCAGCAACGCCAGGGCAATCGCGGGGTCGTCGCGCAACTCGCGTTGGAAGTCCCACCGCCCGAGCAATGCGCATTCCGTCGGCGCCGACGCGGTGATCGTCGCCGAACGCACCACATCGTCGAGCAGGCCCATCTCGCCAAAGAAGCCGGCCGGTCCCATCTCGGCGAGCGATACGGCGCGCCCCGCGTCGCTTGCGCGTGTGACACGCGCCGCACCAGTCAGGATCACATAGAGCGCCATGCCGGTATCGCCCTCCCGGATGATGATATCGCCGGATTGATACGTGCGGGTTGTGGCGTGCCGCGCAAGTCGTGACCGTTGCCGCGCACTCAACCGTTTAAGGAGCGGCACGGCGGCGAAGATCTCCTCGATTGCCGATGATGCGGACATCACAGAACCTCCGACTCGACGCGAATTTCCTCAACGACATCCAGCCGCTCACCAAACTTCATGTTCGTGCTCAAGTGAGGAATCTTCACCTGCGCTTCCGGCGCGCCCTCGGCGACCCGCTGCTGGCGTAACCGCTGATAGGAGCCGGGCACCACCCGTTTCAAAACGAGTGGTCCGAGGCGCTGCGATTCGCGCTTGCTCTCGTACTCGATGTTCTGCACATAAAGCGCGCGGTCCACCGCCTGAAGAAACCGGCGGCATTCCTCGGTGCCCACATCGTCCCCCAGCTCAGCGTAGAACGTGTAGTGCGGCGGGTCGCCCCACTCGACGCAGGCGGTGAAATGCTCCAGGTTAAACCCGTATCGTTTCACCGCTTCAAGCACCGCCGCCGTCACCTGCGACTCGGTCAACTTTTCGCCGGTGATCGAGCTGATGCCCTGACCTTTGCGCACGAACTCGATAACGGGTGTGTGGTGATAGAAATCAACGACACGCACGACATCATTGATATCGTAGCGGTACAAACCGGCGGACGTCGTGAGGAAAACATAGTATTGATGGTTCGTCTGGAGTTGCTCGCAGGTAAGCAACTCCGCGTTGGGGTCGTCGCGCTGCTCCTCCGGCAGGAATTCCAGGAAATGACTGGTGACACTGAGGACGCCGCCGGCGCCTGCATTGACGAGCGGTGTCGAGCCGCGCCCTTCGCTCGCCATGTAGCCGAAATCGCGCACATGGCAGTTGCCGTAGTAGTTCGGCAACTTCGACAAATACAGCGGCATCGTACCGCCCTTCCAGCAGCTGATGACCCGCAGGTTTGGCCAGGCATCCACCGGCAACAATTGCCCCGTTCTGCGCACGATCGCCGCGAGTTCGGCAGCCCGCGCCGGATCGGCGCGCAGCGAGGCGGTGAGAGCGGCAGGCGCGTCCTCCGGCAGGAAGTGCGGGTTGACGGTGCCTTCCCGGATGTCATAGATCAATTCGTCGGCATAGACTCCCATTTTTCCGGCCAGCAGCAGCAGGCTGGATGGATTCGGCGTCACGAGATAGCGGATGTCATCCATAAGGCCATGTCGCAAGGTGAGATAGTACTTGCGGTCAATATCTTTAATCATCCCGATTTCCTGAGGGAGAGAATAGAACTTTCGGAGCGAGGCGGGCTGTGTGCGGTTCAGGTACCCGGAGATCGCGCCATACGGGATGCCGCCTTCCGTGAGGCCTTCCCGGTCGCTGCTGACGGATGTCAATGTCTTCCCGCCCAGGATATCCGGATGATCGGCCAGGACGCGATAGGTGTGGACATGGATCGCGTGGCTGTATTCGTGCAGGTAGCTGGGGGTGACCGGTATGTACTTGGCACGCCCGGTCGTACCACTCGTCGTTGCGAACATCAGCGGCGCATCGGCCGTCAGCACATTCTGCTCCCCGCGCGTCATCCGCGTGATGGACGGCATGAGGGTCTCGTAGGTGTTGCGCGGCACGCTGCGCCGGAAGTCCTCGACCGACCGGACATGGGCGAAGCCATGTTCGCGACCGTACTCGGTATCTCGATTCCGGCGCACAATTTCCAGCATTTTTCGCTGCTGGATCTCCGCCGGCTGGCGGGTTGCCCGCTCGAAGTGATCGGCATCGCTCACCTTGAGCCACAGGCGCATCGCGCTGTGCATGACTTCGCTGGTTTTGCTCACGCCCATGATTCACCTTCCATCGGAGCAGTTGCCGCGAATACCCGACTGGTCCGAGAATGCGCGCGCAACACGCCCTCGTCAACGGTAATACCGATACCCGCGCCCGTGGCGGGTCGCGCCCGGCCGCCCCAGCCCGGGAGGACGCGCATCGAAGAAATATCTTCCTTCAGCAGCAAGCGCCCCGCCGAACCCTCCACATATCGGGCACCGATGTGCGCGGCGAGGTGGCGGCCCGCCGCCGAGAGGATTGCGCTCTCGCCGACCTGCGCGCCCACGATGCAGATCAGTCCCGCGTCGGCGCCGATCCGCGCGATATGAGCGGACTGCAGCAACCCGCCGCACTTCGATACGCGGATGTTGAATGCGTCGCAGGCCCGGCGCGCCACCAGATCCGCCGCTTCCTCGGGCGTTCGTAGCGACTCGTCAACGATAATCGTCTCGGTCGTCGCCGCAGTCACGCGGCGAAGACCCTCAAGGTCCTCGGGGGGGAGTGGCTGCTCGATACCGCTGATACCGTACCGCCGCATTCGCTCGATCGCCGTCAGCGCCGTGTCGGCATCCCACGCGCAATTGGCATCCACACGCAGGTCGGAGTGTGGCCCCAGGATGCGACGTAGCACGCGAAGCGTTTGGAGATCGGCACGCGGATCGCCCCCGACCTTGATTTTAACATGCCGGATACCGACGATGCGGCAAAGGATCGCCATGATCGTTAAAAGACGCGGCGAGGAGAACGGGATCACCGCGCTATAGCGGACCACCGGCGACTGCGGCACGCCCAGCCAATGTGCGACCGGGAGATCGTACGACCTCCCCACCGCGTCCAGCAGGGCGAGTTCCAGTGCGCAGCGCGCCGCCCCATCCACGAGGCGACCGTCCACCGATGTGGCCGTGGTTACTTCTTCCAGCAGCGCTGGCACGGCGTCCGGCCCGGCGATCGTGCGTCCGAGCAGCGCGGGTACATAGTGATCGCAGAGCGTGGCGACGGCCCCGTCCACCGTCTCGCCGGTCACGTACTCGCGCGGCACGCCCTCGCCGAAACCGACGCTCCCGTCGTCCAGCGTCATCTTGACGAAGACATTGGTCGAGGAGCGGCGCTGCGCGAGCGCGTGGCCGAAGGCGAACCGGAATGGGAGTTCCGCCGTGAGGACTTCGACCTGCGCGACTGTCCGCAGCGTGCAGGGGGCCTGCCCGCCGCCTGCCTGGGTTGCCTTTGCGGCATGATCGTCCAGCCAGGCGACGAGACTGTCCCAGACCTGTTGCCGATCCTCCTCGAAATCGAAGGTGTGACCGAACTCCGGGTATTCCCGATAACTCTTGTCAGGCGATTGCAAACGACCAAACCAGCGCCGCGTCGCCGGGATATCAACGATTTGATCGCGGCCCGCCTGCATGACAAGCAGCGGGGTGCGCAGATCGCGTTGCCTCGGGAGCGAGCGATCCCAGAGGAACGCATCAATGAGAAATTGAGGAGTCACCTCACGCAAGGCGAGTGGGTCATTGCGGATGAAGGCGAGATAGGTCGGATTTCCCGTGTACATCTCGTCCGTGAGCGGTACGCGCACGCGGCGGTGGGGCGCGACAACCCGGTTTCGCACGACCCGAAGTTTCTCCTTGAGTGGCAGGTCGGGCCGGGTGATGATGCCGGGGCAGAGCAGCGCCATCCCCGCGAGCGCCTGTTGCTCCTGCAGTGCGAACGCCACCGCCGGTTTCGCCCCCCAGCAATTGCCGAGTAAGAAGAGCGGCATCCCCGGATGCTCCCGCTCGCTCAACGCGATAAAGCAGCGCAGATCGTCCAGCAACTGTGCGCGGCTGCCGAAGAAGCCGCGCGGCCCGGCAGTGAGGCCGGAGCCGCGCCGGTCGGGCAGGTAGACCGTGTAGCCCCGCCGGGCCAGTTCATCGGCCGCGTCCACATACCAGCCCCCGTGGCTCTGGATGCCATGCAGATAGACGATTCTTCCCCGTTCACGGTCGGGCGGCGCCGGGAAGTAGCGATAGGAGAGTGATGCACCATCGCGCGCGATCAGGGTCCGCACGGAAGTCCGAGAGTCTGCTTCAATGGCAATCACGGCATATTCCCCCTGTCATCGGCACGGCTGCCCGGCAGGCGCTTGTCTCGCCTCTACCACCATAAACGGTGGCCGTGTCGTGTCAGTTCCCTACGCGCGGGAGTTGCGGCGTAGCGCGATGTAGATGAGGATCGCGGTGACGACGAAAAAGGCGCCGAGGATGCCCCAATGCAGCCAAACGTGCTGCGTGAAGGTGGAACGGTATTCCTGCTGGAGCACCTGGAGTTGGCCGATCTTCGCCTGCGCCAGGGCGGGCGGGGCCGTTCCGTCCGCGACACGCCCCTGCCAGGTCGCGAGATGGCGATCGTATAATGCGGGAAGGGCCGCGATATTGCCGAGGGTGTCGTAGATCCACCGTCCCGCGACGACGCTGGAGATGCCCTTCGCGAGCGTCTGCATCCGTTCGACCGGGAGCAGGTGCCCGGAAAAGATCATCTGTGGCATGAAGACGAGGACGATCGAGCCGACCGCCGAATCCACCGAGTTCACCAATGACGAGACGAGCAGGCCGAACATGATCCCGATCAGGATCGTGACGAAATACGCCGCGTAGAGCCGTGCGTAGGTTGGCGCGATCTGCACCAGATCGCCGCGCGGCAGCAACCGACCGGCGGTGAGCACGGCGATCATGATCGCCGCCTGAATGACGGCGAGGATCGCGAGAACGGCGACTTTCGCCCACAGGTACGGAGCGACTTTCAGATTGACCGCACGCTCGCGCCGGTAGATATGCCGCTCCTTGACGAACTCCTTACTGGCGTTCGAAAGGCCGATGAAGATCCCGCTCGCGGTCATCACGAAGAGGACGGTCGTCGCGATCGCCGGGTCGCCCCGGTCAACGTCGGTGCTGAAAACACCTCCCTTGCTAAAAAGCCCGGAGCTGAACAGGATAACGAGAAATGTCGAAACGAGAATCGCCTGCATCATCACGATAATCAGACTCGCGCGGTTCTTTCGCATGATCTCGGCATTGCGCTGCATCAGGACCACGAACTGCCGCAGGGCCGAGGGGCGCTGCACTAGCGCGCCGGCGGGGGCGTGACGCGGCGCTTTCCTTTTCGATGCGGCGGGCGCAGCCGGATTATTCTGGGGGTACTGGGCGAGGCGATCCTCGACGTACGTGCGGTACTGGGCGGACAGGCGGTAGCGTTTCGACCATTCTTCCGGCGTGATCTCCCCGCCCTCGAGCAGAGGATAGATGTCCTCGAATGAATCCACGCCGAAGTACGTCGGCGCTTCGTTCGGCGGGCCGTAGTACGCGAGGTTGCCTCCTTTTGCGAGGAAGATCACCAGGTCGCACAGCGTCACATTTTTGGTCGCGTGGGTGATGAGCAAAATCGTGCGGCCCTGATCCGCGAGTTGCCGCAGCAGATGCATCATGTTGGTCTCGGTCGCGGGATCGAGGCCCGAGGTCGGCTCGTCGAGGAAGAAGAGGCTCGGCTTGGTGAGCAGTTCCACGCCGATCGAGACGCGCTTGCGCTGCCCGCCGGAGAGCCGCTGGATCGGCAAGTCCCGGCGCTCCGTCAGGCCGAGTTCCTTCAGCACCGACTCGATGTGGGCGTGCCGCTCCTCCTTCGATGTGTCGGGCGGCAGGCGGAGTCGCGCGACATAATCGAGGGCATTAAAGACGCTCAGTTCGAGATGGATGATGTCGTCCTGCGGCACATAGCCGATCGTCGTGCGGTAGGCGTCGTAATTCGCGTACAGGTTATCGCCGTTGATGAGCAGGGAACCCTCGGCGGGGCGCTGACCGTTGAGCGCGTCCATCAGTGTGGACTTCCCCGCGCCGGAGGTGCCGACGAGCGCGACGAACTCGCGCGGATAGACGGAGAACGAGATGTCCTGGAGCAGGTTCTTCGTTTCCGACACCCACTTGTTCAGGTGAATCGCATCGAGGCGGATATTGCCCTCGGTATTGACCTGCTGCAACGTGGCGCCATTGTAGGTAATCACGAAGACGCTGATCTGAATTTGGTCGCCGACGGCAAGTTGCCTGCTCGTGATCCGCTCCCCATTGACGAACGTGCCGTTCGTGCTGCCGAGGTCTTCGATGATGTGTGTCGTGCCCGTGCGCCGCAGCCGCGCATGGTTCCGTGATACCTGCGGGTTGGGGAGCGGCACGTCGTTCGCCGCATCGCGCCCGATGGTGATCACGTCCTTTTCCAGTTGCAGACTCGTAATCGCGACGGGAACGACGGGCGGTGCGTCCGCCACGCGCGTCCTGAGATCGAGAGGGATGCCGCCGGTAACCTTGTTTGCATCCCCAAACAGGTGAGTCTGTGGGGGGGACGCAGACAATCCTTCCGGGCGTGCAAGCACGAGGCGGGTTTCCCCGATCATGAGCACGCGCCCCGGTGTGAGCGGGGCGGTGGTAATGCGATCGCCATCAAGGAACGTGCCGTTCGTGCTGCCATCATCAACCACAGTCAGGGTCGAACCGCGCCGCTCGATGGACGCATGACGGACCGAGACATTGGGGTCGCGCAAGATAAGGTTGCACCGTGCGCCGCGGCCAATGGTGAAACTGTCGCCCGTCAGGGGCACGCGCCGCTCGCCTTGTCCGTCGCTCACGACGAGGGTCCAGTCCGGCGTGCCGGGTGGTGAGGCGACCGCGATGGACGATCCATGCACGATAGTCTCGTGGCTGTACACGCCGGCAGAATTCGGAAGAATCGTCTCGTCGCTGTGCACCGGTCGGGGATTCTGCGCGACCAGTGTGAAGGGGCCAACACGCAGCGTCATCCCATCGCTGAGCGCGATGCGTGCGATGCGATAATCGCCGATCCAAGTGCCATTGGCGCTGTCGATATCCTCGGCGATATACGTCCCATCCGGTTGGCGAACGAAGCGCAGATGATAGCGGGACACCTTCGCGTCGCGCAGCATGAGGGTGTTATCTTCGTTGCGCCCGACGGTGATAACCGGCACGTCGAGCGGTATCCGCTGGACGACCTCGAGACCCAAATAGACTGTGATTTCCGAAACGCTCGCCATCAGCACCGTACCGCCCTCCGACGCATCGTGTTTCCGGACATATATTGGAGACGTGAGCAAGAATAAGACGGTTCCGTGAGAAGCACAAGCATGACGAAGGACACCGGCTTCCCCCTTTCCAACGGTTGAGCGCGACGGATGTCTTCAGGTCCGGCTGACGCGCCATCCACCCTCTGATACAATCGCGCCGACGGCATACCGTGGGACAAGGAGGAAGGGCGATGGCAAGCGCGCAGGCAAACGTGCGTATTTCGTGGCGCGGTATTGGCGCCGTAGCCATACTGCTGGCAGGCGCGCTGCTGTACGGATGCGGCGGCAATGCCCCACCGACTCCCACGGCGGGCGCGATTCCCGCACAGATCGCACCCGTGGTGAGCGCCGTGGCGCCGGCTGAGACCCGCGTGGCGACCGTCGTGGCGCCTATCGAGACGCGCGTGGCAACGGTGGCGTCTCCCGTTGAGACGCGCGTAGCGACGATCGCGGCGCCGGTCGAGACGCGCGGGGCGACGGTGTTCGACCCGATCGTGGCCACACTGGAGGCGCGAGTCGGCGGTGTCCGCCCGGCCCAGGGGGCGTGCCCCGCCGACCATCCCGTTAAGGGCCGCTTGGACTTGGTGCCGCCACGGCGGGAATATTGGGCGCCGGGGAGTACGGGCTACGAGCAGGCGATGGCGACGATCTGTTTCGTTACCGAGGCGGACGCGCAGAAGGCGCTGTATCGGCAGGCGGCACCCTGATCGGCGAACGTCGTTAGCCATTACACATCCGTCCATCCCCGCTCCGGTCGAGCTTCGACACAACGTTCCTTCCGATTGCCCTGCCCGCTCCTTTCCGGTGCGAGCGGGGACGGATTCAGGGACTTGGCGGTTTGCGTGGGACTTGCGGGACCGACGGAATATTTGTCGGGGGCAACCGGATACCGGGCGGCAACGGCGGGGCTGCGGGCAGCGGCGCTGCCGTTGCCGCAGCTATCGCGCCTCCCTGTGGAGCCGCTACAGGGACATCTACCGACGGTGAGGGCGGCGCGTTTGGCGCGCTCGTCGGCGGCACGACAGTTGGGACGATCACCGGGACCGCAGTTGAGATTGCGATTACCGTCGGCGCGATTGTGGCAGTCGGCACGGTGGTCGGTGACGGCGCCACCGTCGGCACACTCGTCGGCGCGCTTGGGGCACTCGTCGCCGCGATCGGGGCGCTCGTCGCTGGCACGGCAGTTGAAGCCGGGGAGGGAAGTGGTGCAAGGGTCGGCACAAGGGGTGCCGCCAATGTCGCCGGCACGTCCACGCGTGCGGGTGCGCTGGCGGAGGTCGCTACCGCATTGCTGCTCCGCCCAAATGATTGCAGGGCAAGGAAACCGATGGCAAGCAATGCGACGAGGATCGCGGCGATGCCGAACCAGACGCGTCGGCCCCACACAGTATTCCCGCCACGCGTGCCGCCCTGCGTTTGCGCGAGCAGGAGCGGAAGGAGCGGCAGCGGGTGCGAGGGCACGACACGGGCGACCGTGGCTGGCACGCCCGTGTCGGGATGAAGCTGTCGGACGACGATCTCGGCGTGCGGCGGGATGGTCCCCACCGGTTGGCTCTCCGCGTCAATCACCTCCACCGCCCCGGGCGGTGCGTCGCCGCGCGCGGAGGTGATACGGAGTGCGACACGGTCGGCAGATCCGGTGAAGGTGTGGGAGGACAAGGCAGGGTCGGTACCGAGATCATCGCTGCTCCGGGCCGCACCTGCATCGGTCGAACCGTTCGGGTCATTCATCGCTGCGTCCTTATGCATATCGCCACCGGTTATAGTGCTGGCCGATATTACCGAATTCGAGCCGGGTATTCGGTGAGTTCAGGAGATTGAACGTCAGTACCCGCCGCTCGAACGCCTGCACCAGCACGTAGCTCGATACCCCGCCGACCTTCACTGGCGTCACAATCGCGGGCGAAATCGGGTAGCCAATTGCTGCTTGTCCCTGCGGGATAAGGTTGATGAAGTCAGAGAACGGCTTGAAAACATACTGCCCATACCGCTTCCCCGGGTCCTGCACATAGGGGCCATACAAGAGACCTGGTCCGGACGGGAGTCCGGGAACAAGGAGTTCCGGGGTGGCCACAATCTGGCCATTGACGAATGCGCGCGGCGGCTGAAGGTCCGGGAGCGAGCGCTCGGTATCCCGCTCGGGCAACTGGGCGAGATCGGCGTAGGTGAGGCTGTCCGAGCCGGGATCGCCCGCGATGTTGATCCGCGCGGGGGGGCGCTGCTCGAAGGTATTGTCGCCGAGCTGGACCTTTCCCGTCTTGAGTTCCACCGTGAGCAGGCCGTTCGTCACCACGGTCGGCGTAGACGGGTTCGTCAGTTCCATTCGCGCCTTATCGAAATATTGGACCAGGCGCTGGCCGCCGGGGGCCTCTTTGTACGGCTCCTGCATCCCGTCCTTCGCCAGTGATAGCGGCCCCCAGAAGTTGGGGAAGGCGGCCTCGCCGCGCTGCCACACCACCTGGAACGGCGGCGACGCGAATGACGACGCAGCAGAAACGCCCGGAAAGGGGATAAGGAGCAATAAGGAAACGAGTGTGCCCGCGATCGCAAACATCCGCCTCATGTCAGCCTCCTGTAGTGATTGAGCATCGCTGGTGACTCCGATAGCGCCGAATGCAACAAGGCATCACTCAGATTAGGGCCGCGCCCCGCGCGAGGCTTGTGTGACGGTGAAGACCAGTCCGAGCAGCACGCCGAGCGCCACCAGGACGACTCCGGCCGCGCCCGCGTAGAGCGGCCACCCGAGTCCGACTTCCAGTGCCGGTTTCCCCGTCGTCAGGTCTAGCACCCGATTCCCGATCGGGCTGCTCAACGCCGCCTGCGCGACCCGCGCCGGGAGCGAGTCGGACTGCTGATGCATGCGCAGCAGCGCCGCGATCATCAGGCCCACTGCCCCTGCGGACGCCAACAGCGCCCCTACCTGAGCCGCCACGCGCACACGGGGGAACGCCAGCGCGGCCAGCAGCAACACCGCGACTACCACGAACAGCACGAAGGCCCATTGGAAAGCGTGCCCCCCGTATTGCCACAGCGTCGGCGGGATCGTCGCGGCGACCTCCCGATCGGCGATCCGCGCGAGTTCTCGGTCCACATCGACTCCGACGACCTGGAGGATGCGGCCCGCCGCCCGCCCCTGCGAGGCGAAGACGATCCGCGCATGCACCCAACCGTGGAGAAAGAGCGCCGCGCCGATGAGGATGACGCCGAGGAGGGCGAGGAGATCGGCGGTGATCAGGGCGCCGCCCGGTCGCGTCCGACGGCGCAAGGGCGCTATGGCTGAACCATCCGCGACCGCGCCCTGTACAATGCGTCCCATGGTGACCTCCCAGTTTTCGATCCCGCTATCCTGACACGAAAACGCTGCTCACCAGAAGGACGTCGGCGGGGTGTCGCGGGTTCCGCCGCAGGAGAACCTTAGGGACGGACCCGTGCGCACACTCATCGAGAGGTCGGGGCGGTGAATGAAAGAAAGGGACAACGAACATGGCAAGCAAGGAGACCATCGCCTCACGGCCCGGGAAGACGAAAGGGTTTCGCCCCCGCATCCTGAAATTCGCCCTATTTGCTGCGGCAGCGGGTGCAGCGTACCGCTATGGTCGTGACCGCAGGGCAGGTACTGCCTGGGATCGTTCCCGTCGCATGATGGGCGCGGAAGATTCACAGGCACACGACGACCCGTCTGCCGCGCGGCAGACGGGTACGAACCTGCACGCGCGCGTCGGCCTGTATCAGGTCAAGCCCGGCACCCGCGACGAGTCGTTGGAGAAAGCCTACAACGAGCTACTGCCCAGAATGCAAAAGCAACCCGGCCTCGAAGGGTATGTCGTCGTGACGACCGGCCCCGATACGTTCATCTCCCTCAACGTCTGGGAAACGCGGGCGCAGGCCGAGAAGGCGTCGGTGATGCTCTCCGGCTGGGCGGAGGAGAATATGGAAAACACGGTTGTCTGGATGGAAGGACACATCGGCGAGGTGATCCTACAGCGCGGCGAGTTCTCGCCAGATACCTCCCCCCGGTACGGGATGATACGCATGCAATCGTTGAAATCCGCTCCTCCCGACCTGACCGAAAAGGTGCGCGCAGCGTATCTGACGCAAATGGAGCGCCAGCCGGGATTCAACGAATTCGTGGCGATTTGCACAGAGGATGGCAACGTCATCACGTATACGAGTTACGATTTCAAAGTGGATGCGGAGAGAGCAGCGGCGAACCTTGAACCGTGGGTAGAGGAGCATATCGCCCCCCACGCCAGCCATGTGGAACGACACGCGGGCGTGATCACTTGGGCAGTGCGCAAGCGCTAGCGGTAGTTTGTAGGATTCAGCGGGTGGATCGTATCGGAGGGAGCAAGGAGGCATTTGCCGTACTACGTACATTCCAGCAGCATCACGAAATGTTGCTTGTTTGGCCTCGATTCAGCGTCGCCGTCCCAAATCCACAACCTACCGCTAAGTGCGCCCGAACGGAGAAGCAGTTGTCTGCGCGTTAAATGCGAACCCGATCCACGATCCGGCATAGTCTCATCGCAGCACGTACGTGGCCGGAGACGATGGACCCGATCACTCTCATGCCATACGGAACGATCGGTCGCACCGACGATCATTCTGCGTCGCGCATCACAACGATGTCCGCAGCACGCGGCGCGGTGCCTGACTGACGCTGCGAATGCACCAGTTGCCCGTTGCGGGAGAGCGAGAAATCATCGTCGGCCACGGGCATGAGGACGAGCGTATCGATCGCCTCGTCGAAGCGGGCGAACAAACGCCGCGCGAGACCG
>JBBRLR010000022.1:0-54015 GCA_038231255.1 Thermomicrobiales bacterium
CCCGAGATCATCCTCGAAGTGACCTTCGATGGCGTGCAGGAGAGCAAGCGGCACAAGGGCGGCTACGCCCTCCGTTTCCCGCGCATCCTCCGCGTGCGGGACGACAAACCGCTCGATGAAATTGATACCCTCGCCAGCGTCCGCTCCCTCGCGGAGCAGTAAATCCCCTTCAGGATACGTAAAAGATAATTTTCGCTCATCAGAACCATTGTGGAGCCTCCTTCGTCATACCGAATGCGTGCGCGCCATCTTCGGGTGCGCCGCGTGGAGATATTGGGATCGAGGAAAGGAGCAAGGTCTTGATGCAGACTTTAGGAGTGGTTGGAACCCAGCTCGGGCGCCGGCGTTTCTTGATGGTCGCGGGCGCGGCGGCGGGGAGCGCGATCCTCGCGGCCTGCGGCGGCAGCACCGCGACCGATACACCAAAAGCGGCCGCGCCGACGACCGCTGCGCCAACAACTGCCGCCGCGAGTGCCGCTACCGCGACTCGGCCTGTCGGTTCCTCCCCCGCGAGCACGACCGCCGCGAGTAATGTGGCGGCAACCATCGCCCCGGTCGCGACGACGGCACCCGCCGCGAGCAGTGTGGCGGTGGCAACCCGGCCCGCCGGGAGCGCGGTCGCCAGCAGCGTGAGTGCGACGACCGCCTCCGGCAGCGCAGCAGCGGGCACGACAAGCGGCGGCATCCAGACGATGGTGATCGAGGCGTTCGACTACGGGTTCCGGACGCTCGGCAGCATCCCCGGCGGCCAGACCCGCGTGCAGATGAAGAATACCGGCAAAGAAATCCACCACGCCCAGTTCATGCTGCTCAACACCGGCGTCACGCCCGATCAACTCGGCGCGGCCTTCGCGAAGGGTGAGCAAGGACTGGGCGAGGTCTTCAGCCTTGTGACGCAGGCGGGCGGGGCGGGCGTCACCCTTCCCGGCGGCGGTACCGAGGTGATCCTGAACCTCAAGGAGGGACAGTACATGATCGCCTGCTTCATCGCAGGCGACGATCACATCCCGCACCTTGCCAAGGGGATGCTGATGCCTCTGAAAGTGACCGCAGCACCGGCCGCCGCATCCCCCGCGCCGACGGTGAACGGCACGATCACGATGTTCGACTTCGACTTCACGATGCCCGACACGCTGCCTGCCGGGAAGAGCATGTACACGGTGATGAACACCGGCGCGCAGTTCCACGAGTTCAACATTGGCCAGATCGCGCCCGGCAAGACCATGGAGGACGTCAAGGCATATTACGCCGCGACCGCGCTGCCTGCCGGCCCACCGCCCCTGATCCCGATGGGTGGCATGAATGCCCTGACGAAGGGCAACACCGGCATCGCGGTGTTCGATCTCATGCCGGGCAACTACGTAGCGATCTGCAACGTCCCGGACCAGTCCAAGCCGAACGGCGACTCGCACGCACATCTCGGCATGATCAAAGGCTTCACCGTCAAGTAATTTTCCTATTGCTTGCGGAAAGATAGAGCGCGGCTCACGGGTCGCGCTTTGTCCTTGTTTTTGCCGCGCACAACTGCCTTTTCGCAAGCGGGCACATCGCACTGCCAATGTTTGACAAATCCTGTGCATAAACCCTACACTCGCACCAGATCAACCCTGCGTCCTTTGCGGTATGGCCTCCATCACATCCCGTGTCGCGTCACCAGTGAGGCATCGTAGCGCTATGACCCACCCAGATCATCCTGGCATCCCCCCCGCTGATCGCAGCCGCCTCCCGGCGAATGCGACCGACCCGATCTACAACATCAAGGCCGTCGTGCAGCGGACCGGCGTCCCTGCCGACACGGTGCGTGCATGGGAGCGGCGCTACGGCGTCCCGCACCCCGCGCGGACGCCCGGTGGCCAGCGGGCCTATTCCGAGCAGGACATTGCCGTGATTGGCTGGCTCCGTCAGCGTACGGAAGAAGGGATGACGATCTCGCAGGCCGTCTCACTCCTCGACGCACTGGGAACGGAACAGGCGCTCGCGCCCCCCGGCCCCGTCGGTGCGGGGCCGCGCACGCCTGCGGTGGTCGTGCGGGACCTGCTCGCGGCCTTTCTCCGCTACGACCAACCGGTGGCGGACGCGATCCTCAGCGAGGCGTTCGTCCTGTTCGGCGTAGAGGAGGCGGTTGCCCGCGTCGTGCGGCCCGCGCTGGTCGAGATTGGCGAGTTGTGGCACCGGGGCGAAATCGCGGTGACGACGGAGCACTTCGCGTCGCAATTCATTAAGCGCAAAATCGCCGGCCTCATCAGCATGTACGACAATGCGTACGCACCCTGGACGGTGATCGTCGGCTGCGCGCCACACGAGCAGCACGAGATCGGCGCGCTCCTTCTTTGTCTCTTCATGATGCGGCAGGGCTGGCACGTCCTCTACCTCGGCCCGGATGTGCCGATCGGCGACCTGATGCAGACCGTTGCGCGGGTACAGCCCGACATGGTCTGCATGTCCGCCGCTAGCGTCGAATCCGCCGAGCAGATTGCACGGATCGGCGAGGCGATCCAGGCGGGCGAGGAATCGCGCCCACTCTTCGCCTACGGCGGCAATGTTTTCAACAACCGCCCCGAACTGCGCGCTCACGTTCCCGGCATCTTTCTCGCCGAAGACGCCCACCAGGCCGTCGAAACTGCGCGCGCCCTGCTGGTTGCACGGTAAACCTAACCCCCGGCCCCTGCCGTATACTTGCACGTATCGGGTTGCCGATCTTCGCACAGTCAATGATGGGGGTACGCGATGGCACAGGCGACGACGGGGCAATCGCTGGATTGGGACGCCATTTTCGCGACGGTGGACGCGCGACAGGAGGATTTTCTGGCGCGCCTACGGGCGATTATCCGCATTGACAACTCCATCCCGCCCGGCCGGAATTACGACACGCTGGTGGACCTGATCGCGCCGCAGTTCGAGGCGGCGGGCCTGACGACGGAGCGCGTCGTCATCCCGACCGAACTGATCGCGGCGATCCCGCTTCCTCTCGAAGGGGAGCGCGTCAATCTCGTCGCCACGCGCAAAACAGGTAAACCGCCGCTGACGATCTACGCCCACATGGATACCGTGCCCGTCGAGGAGCATTGGGACTACGACCCCTTCGGCGCCGAATTGCACGATGGGCGCATCTACGGGCGGGGCGTCGCGGACATGAAGGGGACGATTGCCTCGCTCCTCACCGCCCTCGACGTGATCCGCGATCTGGGGTTGGAACCGGTCTGGGACCTCACCGCCTGCATCTGCACCGACGAGGAGATCGGCGTTTATCCCGGCATCTGGCACCTCGCTAAACTCGGCTACGTCCAGGCTCCGGTCCTTTGCATGGAAGGGTCGCAGGACCCGGTGCTGCGCCTCGGCTCCAATGGCGCGGTGGACATCACCATTACCGTCACGGGCGTCTCGTGCCATTCCGGGGCAAACTACAACGGCATCAACGCCATCGAGGAAGCCGTGCCGATCATGGTCGAACTGCTCGCCCTCAAGCGCGTGGTGGAGGCGCGACACTCCGCCCTACCCCTCGCCCCCGCCCCGAATGCCCCCGATCACCTGCGCCCGATGTTCAACCTCGACATCATCCACGCCGGCGTCAAATCGAATATCGTCCCGGCCACATGCACGCTCGTCGTCAACCGCCGTTTCATCCCCGAGGAGCGGTACGAGGATGTCGAGCGCGAGATTCGCGAGGCCGTTGAGCGCGGCCGGGAGCGGAGCCGGGCGAAAGCGGTCGAGGTCGCCTTCATGAAGGCGTACCCCGCCTACTACCAGAGCGCCGACCATCCGCTCGCCAACAAACTCGTCGCGATCATGAAGCGCCTGCACGGCTACACCGACGCCGAGTTCCACCGCACCGGCAGTGGCGGCTCGACCGACATGGCGAATGTCGCGGCAACGATCGGCACCGATCAGATCGCCACCGTCGGCCTCGGTCGCGGCGGCGAGAGCCGCGCCCACGGCGCGAACGAGAGCGTCCGCCTGTCCGACGCCCTCGCCCACATCAAGGAGCTCATCTACATCTTCTGTGCCCCGGAGATCGCCCCATAAAAGGGATTTGATCGTTCTCAGAGCCACCCCTTCCGCTCCGCAATGCGCGCCGCTTCCGTACTGTTGTGCGCCTCCAACTTCTGGATGGCTGAGGAAAGGTAGTTGCGCACGGTGCCATCCGAAAGGCTGATGGAGCGGGCGATTTCGGCGATGCTCAAGCCGGTGGCGGCGACGCGGAGCACTTCGCGTTCGCGCGCCGTCAGCGGGTTGTTGCCCTCGCTCAGCGCGGCGGCGGCGAGGGCCGGGTCAACGACGCGTTCGCCCGCGACCGTACGCCGGATCGCTGTCGCTAGTTGGGCGGCGGGGGCATCCTTGACGAGAAAGCCGACGACGCTGCTTTCCATCGCGCGGCGCAGGTAGCCGGGCCGCCCGAAGGTCGTCAGGATCAGCACGCGGCAGGTCGGCAATTGCTCGTGCAGCGCCGCCGCCGCTGTCAGCCCGTCGCCGCCCGGCATCTCGATGTCAAGCAGCGCCACATCGGGCCGCGTGGCGAGCGCGAGCGGCACGATCTCATCACCGCGCGCGGCCTCGGCGACGATCTCGATGTCGCCTTCCAGCGCGAGTAGCGCCGCCAGCGCCCCCCGGACCATCGCCTGATCCTCCGCCAGCAGCACGCGGATTGGAGAGTGCCGAGTGCCGAGTGCTGAGTGCTGAGTAGTCATTGCACGTTTCCCGTTCCCTCGAACCCACTGCCGGTGATTGATGCACTCAGCATTCAGCACTCGGTAGCGAGACGAAGAGCCGGAAGCCGCCAGTTGGGCGGCGGCCGGCATGGAAACACCCGCCGTGGGCGGTGGCGCGCTCCGCGAGGCCCGCGAGGCCATTCCCGCCGTTGTTCGCGCTGATCGTCAGTGCCTGCGCGGCGCCTTCACCATCATCGGTTATTTCGACACTGGTTTCACCGTTCGTCTGCGTCATGCGAATTGCGCAGCGGCGGGCGTGGCTGTGCCGGATGACATTCGTCACCCCTTCGCGCACCGTCCACGCCAAGATGGCATCGGCGTCGGGCGGCAGATCGTCCGCCGTGTTCTCGATGTCGCTGACGATGCCCGCCGCCGATAGCATGATCCGCGCGCCCGGCAGTTCGGTGGCGAGCGTTGGCTGGCGATACCCGGCGACGGCATCGCGCACCTCGCGCAGCGCCTCCCGTGCGACGCTCTCTACATCGCGTATCTCCCCCGTAGCGCGTTCCGCGTCCACGCGCTGCAATCGGCCCGCCAACTCGCTCTTGAGGACGATCAGGGAAAGGCTGTGGCCGAGCAAATCATGGAGGTCGCGCGCGAAACGGAGCCGCTCCTCCGCCACCGCCTCGGCCACCGCGAGGCGGGCATTTTCCGCCTGTGCCGCCCGCAATTTCTGGTTCGTATCGAGCATTCTGCCGACGCTGAGCGTGACACATCCAACTGACAGATCAATTGCCACCATCGCTGCCGTCCCGCTCCAGCCCCAACCACCCGCCAATCCGGTAATGGTTGTGAGCGCGAGGACCACGGCGATCCCCTTCAAGGCGGTCCGAAGTGGCAGCGCGATGCCGATATTGCCGCTGGTTTTGATGAACAGTCCGAACCACGCGAGGCCGTACGCAAACCCAAAACCGCACGCCAGCGCCAACTGAATCGCGAGCAGCAGCCAGGGGGGGCGCGGTATGGCGGTATGCGGGTAGGAGGCGACGACGCGGAAGGTCGTCCAGAGATGGATCGCGACAAAGACGCAGAGCGCCGCAACGGCGATGCCCCGGTGCAGCGGCGAAAGGGGCGTCTGGATCAGCCAGGTAATCGGGTAGACGAGAAAGATCAGCGGAAAGATCGGCAGCCATAAGAGGGCGCGCGCATCGCGGCCTGTGAATGCATCCTGCTCGGCTACCGGAGTGCCGCGATCGGCGTGCGCCGACGGCCGCCACGGTCGGATCGGCAGTGCGGTGTCAACGATCTGGAAATCGTCGGTCGTCGCCATTGATGCTCCCTTTCCCTCGCATTGTAGCATCGCTTGATCGCCGACACATGTGACGAATGTCATGTCGAAGACCGGATGGTCTTCACTTACCGGCGTGGGTATTCCACCCCTACAGTGATAACAGGGCTGATTCGGCTTCGTATCGCAGGAGGGTTCTCATGTCAGGCTTCACCCGTTGGATATTGCGGCACAAACTGATCGTTGCGCTCTTCTGGCTCGCCGTGACGGTGGTTGGCATCCTCACCGTTTCGCAAGCGAGCGGCGCGCTCTCCAAGCAGTTCTCCTCGCCCGGTCAGGAGTCGTCTGTCGTCAATGACACGATCCTGCGTACCTACGGCATCGGCACGCCGCCGGTCGTGCTCGTCGTCACGCTCCCGGACGGCACGACGGTGGATTCTCCCGGTATCGCCGACCAACTGACGGGCGCGCTCGCGATGGTTGGTGCGGCGGTGCCGGGCGCGCGCATCGTCTCCTACCCCGCCACCGGCGACCGCGCCTTCGTCTCGGAGGATGGCCGAACGACCTTCGCGCTCGTTGACACCCCGACCAGCCCCGTCGGCTTCGCGGACGGGACGGCGGGACTGGCGCAGGTGCAGGCGGCGGTGCGGAATCTGCGTGTCGGTGGCGCGCCGTTCCATGTCACTGGCACGACGGCCCTCAGCAGCGCGAGCGCCAGCAGCGGCGGCGGCAGCGTCCTCACCGAGTCCATCGTAGGCGGATTGGGCGCGCTGATCATCCTCGCCTTCGTTTTCGGCTCCTTTCTCGCCCTCGTCCCGCTCCTGATGGCCGTCCCGGCGATCATGGGCGCGTTCCTGCTCGTCTGGGGCGTCACGACGGTCACCGACATATCTTTCATCGTCCAGTTCCTGATCGGCCTGATCGGCCTCGGCGTCGCGATTGACTACGCGCTGCTCGTCGTCGTGCGCTGGCGCGAGGAGCGGGCCGCGGGCCACGGCAATGCGGACGCCGTGCAGCGCGCGATGGAGACCGCCGGTGCGGCGGTCGTCCACAGCGGTACGACGGTTGCGGTCGGGCTGCTCGCGCTCGTTGTCCTGCCGATCCCCTTCCTGCGCAGCGTCGGTTTCGGCGGGATGCTGATTCCGCTCGTCAGCGTCGCGGTGGCGATCACGCTGCTTCCCGTCGTTCTCGCCACCGTCGGGCCGTGGCTGGACTGGCCGCGCAACCGCCGCGAAGCGCATGTCAGCCACGCGTGGACCGCGTGGGCGCGCATCGTCATCCGGCGGCGTTGGGTCGCGGCAGGTGCGGCCCTGCTCATCCTCGGCGCGCTGCTGATCGCCGCCCTCACACTCAATCCCGGCGACCCACGGGCGGACGCCCTCGCCCAATCCGGCGACGCGCGCGATGGCCTCGTCGCGCTCACGCAGGCGGGGATCGGCGCGGGCGCGCTCACACCGATCTACGCCCTCACGCAACCGTCGGATGCCGACGCGGTGGCGGCGCGCCTCGGCCAGATCGGCGGCGTGCGTGCGGCGATTGCCCCCAACGATCCCGCGTGGCGGCGCGACGGCACGGCGCTGATCACCGTCATCCCGACGGCGGACGGCAACGCCTCAGTGGGCCGCGCAACGCTCGATCGTGTCAAGCAGACCGTGCATACCGGCTCATCGCAGGCGCGCATTGGCGGCGATGCGGCGGCGAACGCCGATTTCGTTTCCGCCGTCTACGGCAACTTCCCGCTGATGCTCGCGCTGATCGCCCTCGCCACCTTTCTGCTGCTCGCGCGGGCCTTCCGCTCGCTCGTGCTGCCTCTCAAGGCGGTCGTGCTCAACGTCCTTTCGGTCGGCGGTGCGTGGGGCATCCTGGCGCTCGTCTGGCAACACGGCTACGGCTCCGGGCTAATTGGCGGCGTAACCGCGACGGGATCAATCACGGCGTGGGTGCCGCTGATGGTCTTCGCCTTCCTGTTTGGCCTTTCGATGGACTATGAGGTCTTCATCATGGCCCGGATGCGCGAAGAGTACGACCGCACCGGCTCGACGGACGAGGCGGTGATCGAGGGGATTGGGCGGACGGGACGGCTCGTCACCTGCGCGGCGTTGATCCTCACGCTCGCCTTCGTCTCGATGGCCTCTGCCCCCGTGACGGAGATCAAGATGCTGGCGACGGGTTTGGCGGCGGGCATCCTCCTCGACGCGACGGTGATCCGCGCGCTGCTCGTCCCCGCGCTTGTCTCCTTGATGGGCCGCTGGAACTGGTGGCTGCCGACGTTGCCCGCGCGGCTGCTGCACATCGCGCCGTCCCTCCCGCGCCACGAACCACTGCCCCGCGCGGCGATGCTCGTCCCCGAAGAACTCGATTAGCGGGAAACATCTCAGGCTCGTGGGGTTGGGGCGCTTTCCCCAGTGGCAGCAGGTTTTCCGGCCTGCTGCCACTGGGGAAAGCGCCATTTCGCGCTCAACCGACGCGGGAGAACTTCTGGAACGTATGGCAGTCGTCGGGCACGAGGCCGGGGCGGACGCCCATCGTGTACGTTACTTCGCCCACATACACATCGCCGTGCGAGTCCACGCAGATGTCGTGCGGACCGACGAAGTTGCCCGGCGCGCAGCGATCCATCCCGCCCCAGCGCGCCAGCACCTTGCCCGTCGCGTCGTAGACACTGACCCGGCCCGGTCGCTCGTCCTCGATCGCCCCGAGGCGCGGGGAGTGGTCGCCGGGGCGATGCAGGAGTTCGGCGACGTAGATCGTCCCGTCGTGGTCAATCGCGATATTCGTCGGACGCTGCACATCGTGCCACTCGCTGAGGTACTCGCCGTCCGGGCTGAAGAACTGGATGCGGTCGTTTTCCCGATCCGCGATCAGCACCCGCCCTTCGGCGTCCACGGCGACGCCATGCACGAGGTTGAATTGACCCGGCCCGGTCCCCGGCTCGCCCCAAGACTGGATCAGTCGCCCATCCGCGCCGAAGCGGTGGACGCGCGCATTGCCGTAGCCGTCGCTGACGTAGAGGTCGCCACTCGGCGCAATGGCGATATTGGTCGGTCGGTTGAAGGGCGGGCCGCCGTGCGTGATGCTCGCCAGCGAGCGCCCGTCGTAGCCGGTATCGGAAGCGACGCCCACCATGCCGATCGTCTGCAAGAGTTCGCCTTCGGGCGTGAACTTGAAGATCGCTTCCTTGCCCTCGTCCACGCAGTAGACCGAATCGTCCGGCGCGATGGTCAGGCCGTGCGTACGTGGCGTGAAGAACTCCTCACCCCAGGAAGCGACGAATGAGCCATCCCGGTTGTAAACGATGACGCGCGATTCCCGCCGGGTATACAGGAAAACCCGGTCGTGCGAATCGGTCGCCACGCCGACCACATCGGCGTGGTGAAAGCCCTCGGGCAGTTGCTCCCACCCCTCGACCACCTCGTAGCGCGGATTGCCGGTTGTGCTCGTCATGCTATTCCTCCCTCATGATCGCGCCCGCTGCCGTCACTCGGCGGATGTCCCGACCATTGGGCCATCGGTTCGGGCAATGTCGGCGCTCCACGCAGCATAGCAGAGGAAGTGGCTCGTTACTCGTTCAAACCCCGGTGCAAGTCCTGGCAGGAGGTTTGCCCGCGAAGCGGTCGTTCATCCAGGCGACGACATCCGGTGCGGTCGCTTTGCCGGAGCCGACATGCCCCACTCCGGGGTAGCTGCGATACTCCACCGTATCCCCGGCGGCACAAATCCGGGCCGCGTAGGCGTGCGTGATGTCCGGGCGGACCAGCGGGTCCACCGCTCCTTGCGCGATCAGGAGGGGTGCCGATATGCGACGCTGGCCCGGCGAGTTCTCGGCGAGCAGGCGCTTCCATGGCTCCGTTTCCTTCGGGGGGCGACTGAGGAATGTGACGCGCGTCAGCAGCGAGCCGGGGAGGATTGAGAGGGTTTCGCGTTCCTCCAGGAAGCAGTACGAGGCGAGATTGCGCACGATAGGTCGGGCCAGGGGCGTGATGATCTGGTTTAGCGTCGCGTCGGGGTAGGTCCCGGCCCAGGTCGCGAACGCGAAGGACGCCAGCACATTGCCGAACGTCGTCCCGAGGTTGCGATCGAACAGGGCGCTCAGGTCGGTCGGCGGGACGACCGCCGCCACCCCCACCAGCGTCATCTCGGGCGCGTAGGACGCCGCGAACTCCCCCGTGAAGAGCGATGCGTGGCCACCCTGAGACTCGCCCCAGACCGCGAATCGCGTCCCCGCCCCCGCCTCGGCGAAGTTGTGCGCGGCACGGACGCTATCCAGGACGTTCTTTGCCGCCGTCTCGCCAACGAGTAAGCCGTGGCTCCCGCTCGCCCCCAGACCCTCGTAGTCGGTCGAAACGACCACGTACCCCTGCTGCACGAACAGGGCAAGCCCGTCAATGAATCCCGCCCAGTTGGCGCGGAGCGACGGTGCGCAGTTCTGGCCGACACCGACCGCCCCATGCTGCCAGGCGACGACCGGCCTGCCGCCGGCGGGCGCGCCCGCGTCCGGGACAATCAGGATCGCGCTGACAGCCGTCGGTGTGCCGTCGAGGCGTGTTGAGAGGTAGAGAAGCCTCCACGCTTTCGCCCCGGCGGGGGCGCCGGGCAGCGATTCGGACCGGATTACTGTCCCCGCAGCCCCCGTCGGGAGCGGCGAGGGGGCGTCGTAGAAGGGGCCGGGCGCGGCCGGTTGACCCCGGTCAATGGAAACCGTGAAGAGCGCCACCGCCAAAACGAGGACCATTCCGAGTGTTGCCGCGATGATCCGCACCCATGCAACCGGCGCGATGGACAACCGCGCACGTCGCACTCTCAGGCCGCGCCACGCGACGCAGGACAGCGCGGCGAGGACCGGCAGGATGAGAGCAGCCATCCGGAGCGTCTTGGTGGCCCGACCGACCCCGCCGCCGCTGCCGACATCGTAGACGGCAAAGGCGTACGCCACGGCGACCGGCACACAAAGGACGGCGAACACGATCCACGCCACGATCCGCGCCCATCGGGTGTCGCGCATCTGTCGGAGCCGCTTTCTTCGCATCTCTTACCTTCCGTGCCTGCCGTTTCGCCCCGCCGGATTTACGAGGCGGGCTGGACGACGATCTCGACGGTCAGGGGATTACCTCGCGTAATCACTCGATAGGCGGAGGTGGAGATGAAGAGCAACTGACCGCCGGACGTGATCCGTGCCGAGACGGCGTAGGAATGGGTCGCATCAATCTTCGCCGGGTCGTACGCCAGGGCGAACGGGAACGGCACCTGGCTGCCGTTCGTCGGGATGGTCTGGCTCGCGATGACCACGGTGGGGGTATCCGCGCGCGAAACGTCCGCAAGGGAAACCGCCACGATGGCATCCGGTGGGAGAGCGCTCCGCTGCAGGTATGTGACGGTGCCGGTCACCGCCGTGGCAGGCGCGGGCGCCGGAGGAGACGCACCGCTGCCGACGCCGTACCGCCATCGGTAGTAGTGCTGGCCGATGTTGCCCATCTCCACCTTGAATGGTTCGGGGTTTGTTGCGGTGTAAGTCAGCACCCGCCGCTCGAAGACCTGCACGAACACTGTCACTGCATTGCCCGCCACCTTGACATTGGCCCGGAACGGCTCGCCGATCGCGAGGCCGATGGTCGGGAGGCCGACACGGGTGCGGTAGTCCATGAAGACGCCGAGAACGTTGTGCTGCGTCGTCGCGTCGTAGCCGGTGATCGCTGGGGACATCGAGATGCCAGCGAAGCCGCCGCCGTCCGTGACCGAGCCGTCCGCAGCGGCGATCAGCGTGACGAAGGTGCCGGGCTTGGCGGGGGTGGTGGCGAAGAGGGATGTGCCGTTGCTCGCGAGTCCGGCGTACGTCGGGCCGGGATTATCCGGGTCGCCCGCGATCCCGATCGCGGGCGAGGGCACCGGCTGGAACGTGGCATCGCCGAGCTGAACCTTGCCCGTGATCATCTCCGTGGCGAGCAGGCCGTTGGTGACGATGCCGGACGCGGGGTGCGTCAGCTCCATGCGCGCCTTGTCGAAGTACTGGACCAGGCGCATCCCCTGTCCGGGGTTGGTCGGGCCGCTCTCGGAGAAGTCGAGCGAACCTTCCTTGTACGGCTCATTCTGACCGTCGTGCGCCGTGGCGAGCGGGCCCCAGAAGTTGGGGGCGAGCGCCTCACCCGCCTGCCATGTCTGCTGGAACGCGGGGAGAGCGAACGCGGACGCTGCCCTGACTGACGATGCAAGGGGTACGACGCCGCAGATCAGCACGGCAAGGGGAGCAAACCATCGGCGCATTGCTCGTGATCGGTACATGGCGGCGTTCCTCTCGAATCCATCAATGCATGTGAGTACAGACGCTCTATGTAAGATAGATGATCCATACGCACTAGTCAACGCGCCGTGACCATCAATGCCAAAAAGCAACCTGCGCCGGGCGCTTGATGCCGATGTACGGGCATGGATGCATCGAGTGTGATGTATCCGCCCGCCTTCCGCGTCATGATCCTGCGTCGCCGTCGGTGACAGTAAGCGCGGCCAAATCCTGCTCGCGCACCAGCGTATTGAAGCGGGGCACTTCTCGGCCGAAAAGGGCGTCCAGCCGCTCCAGTTGCCGGTCGAGCCGATCCGAAACTGAGGCGAAGACTTCGCGCGATTGTTTGGTCGGCGCGGCGTCCGCGCCCGTCACGATGCCGAGCAGCGTGCCGAGTTTGACATTGAGTTTGGAGGGCGCCGTCAGCGCGTCCCGCGAGGACTTCCAGCGCGTCTGAACCAATTCTTCCTCGACGCCGGACAAAGCTTCCTTCAACTGCTGTGCCGCGTCAGAGAGTGCTGAGGACTGAGAGGGTGGTTCGAGCGCCGCCCCTACGCCCTGCACGTTGCCTCCGGGTGCCCTCTGGGCGGGATGCTGTCTGCTCGCCCGTTGCTCCCAATCATCTACCTGGGAGCGCAGTTCGCGAATCTGCATGATCGCGTCGTTCGTTTCCGAGAGTTTGTCCCGGATTTGCAGGGCGAGTGCGAACTGGTCGCGCAGGTCGTCGTCGCTCGCCGCGACGCGCGGGTCCTTGCGGATTGCGAACGACTGGACGGAGGAGACATCCCCGACGGTGAGACGCACCTGATACGCGCCGGGGGGCGCGAGCGGCCCCGCCACGCCGCTGGAACGATAGATCGCGTTCTCGACATTGCGCGCGTCCGGGTAGCGCATATTCCAGACGAAGCGGTTCAGTCCCGCTTCTTTCGGCGCGGGCTTTTCCTCCGCCGCGCCACGGTTGTTCTTCTTTTTCTCGTTTTGCGCTGTCTGCTCGTCGTCGGGCTTGCTTCGGTACGTCTTGATCTCTTTGCCTTCCCTATCGAGGAAGGTGAGTGTCAGTTCGCCCGCCGGTTTCTCACGTAGATGGTAATAGATGACCGCGCCATCCGGGGGATTCTGCCCGGCGTCGAGCAATTTTTGCCGCTTCTCGCCGGTGGGGCGTGTGATCTCGCGGAAGGTGTAGGTCGTCGTGCCGACGGGCTGGTAGGTCTTGCCCGGCCCCGCGCCACCCTCGAAGCCGCGCAATGTCCGGTAGCGGATTGCCGGTCGGGGCGCGAAGAGGTGCGCGGTTTCCGCCACTACTTCGCGCGTCATCGCGTAAAGCGGTGTCAGATTATCCATGATCCAGAAGGCGCGTCCGTGCGTCGCCACGACCAGGTCCTGATCCTTGACGACCAGATCGTGGATCGGCACGACGGGCAGATTGAGTCGGAACGACTGCCAGTGCGCGCCGTCATCGAAGGAGACATACACCCCGGCCTCGGTGCCCGCGTAGAGGAGGCCACGCCGGTTCGGGTCCTCGCGGATGACACGGGTAAACTCGTCGTCGGGAATCCCCGCGACGATCTTTGTCCACGTCGCGCCGGAGTCGCTCGTCTTGTACAGGTAGGGCGCGAAGTCGTCGTGTCGGTGGCGATCCACCGCGATGTAGGCGGTCGCGGCGTCGTGCGGCGACGCCTCGATGATGCTGACGAGCGACCACGTCGGCATGTCGGGCGGCGTGACGTTCTCCCATGTTTTGCCGTCATCGCGGGAAACATGGATCAGCCCGTCGTCGGAGCCGGCCCAGAGAATGCCGCGCTCGATGGGGGACTCGGCGAAAGCGAAGATCGTGCAGTACCAGTCCATGCCGTTGCTGTCTATCGTGATCGGCCCGCCGGACGGCTCCTGCTTGGTCAGGTCGTTGCGGGTCAGGTCGGGCGAAATCACTTCCCAACTCTGCCCCCCGTCCGTCGAGCGGTGGACGAACTGCGAGGTGATGGAGAGCGTGTTCGCGTCGTGGGGGGAGATGACGATGGGGAACGTCCACTGGAAGCGGTACTTCACATCCTTCGCGCCCCAGCCCGCCGTTTCCTCGGGCCAGGCGTGGATATTCTGCCGCTGGCCGGTGCGGTGATCGTAGCGGGTAATCATCCCGGCGAAGTTGCCCGCGAAGATGATGTTCGGGTCGTCGGGCCGAACGGCGATGTAGCCGCTCTCGCCGCCGCCGACCTCGTAGGTGTCCACCTGTGTGATCGCGGCGAGTCGCGAGCGGCTCGGCACGCTGATCGTCGAGTTGTCCTGCTGCGCGCCGTAGAGGCGGTACGGCGTCTGATTGTCCACGCTGACGTGATAGAACTCCATCGTCGGCTGGTTGTAGATCGTGGACCACGACTCGCCGCCGTTGAACGAGACGGTCGCGCCGCCATCGTTCCCCTGAATAATCCGCTGCGTGTTCCGCGGGTCAATCCAGAGGTCGTGATAATCGCCATGCGTCCCCGGCACTTGCACGAAGTTCCTGCCGCCGTCGGTGGATTTCCACGCATTCAAATTCATGATCCAGACGGTCTCCGCATCCTGCGGATCGGCGAAGACGTGCATGTAGTACCACGGTCGCTGCCGCACCTCGCCGCCCTCATTGACGCGCTGCCACGTCTCACCGTAGTCGTCGGAGCGCGCGACGCAGCCGTCCTTCGCCTCGATGATCGCCCAGACGCGCCCCGGTTTGGCGGCGGAGGCGACGATGCCCATCCGGCCGAGCATTCCCTGCGGCAACCCTGGCTTGTGGCTGATCTCCTCCCAACGGTCGCCGCCGTCCGTCGAGCGGAACAGGCCGCTGCCCGGCCCGCCGCTGATCAGTTCGTGCGCGCGGTGGACGCCCTCCCAGAAGGCGGCGTAGATGATGCGCGGGTTCGTCGGGTCGAGCGCGAGGTCAACGACGCCCGCCTCGGCGCTGCGGAACAGCACCTGCTCCCATGTCGCGCCGCCATCTTTGGAGCGATACACGCCGCGCTCCGGGTTCGCCCCATGCGCGTGCCCGAACGCGCCGACGTAGACGAGATCCGGGTTCGTCGGGTGGACGCGCACCTTGCCGATATTGCGCGTTGCCGTCAGCCCGCACTGCTTCCACGTCCGCCCGCCATCGGTGGACTTGTAGACGCCGTCGCCGTGCGAGACATTGCTGCGGATCGTGGATTCGCCCATCCCGACGTAGATGACATTCGGGTCCGACTCGGCGATGGCGAGCGCCCCGACCGACGCGCGCTTGAAGAAGCCGTCCGAGATATTTTCCCAGTAGGTGCCGCCATCCTCGGTTTTCCAGACACCGCCGCCCGTCGAACCCATATAAAAGGTCGCGAACTCGGTTGGGTGCCCGGCGACGGCGATCACCCGCCCGCCCCGGAACGGTCCAATCGGCCGCCATTCGAGCGCCTGCAGCGCCGACGGTTCGACACCGGTCATATTCGCCTCGTCCATCGCTTCCGTCATTCCGCTACCTCCTGGGTTCCTGCTACCACGTTCCTCTTTATCTTCTTTGCGCTCTTTGCGTCTTTACGATTCATCCCCGGTTTCCTCAATCCCGCAGCATCTCGTGCAGATAGGCATTGAGGAAGCGTCCGGTCGGGTCCATCCGCGCGCGGATGGCCTGAAATTGATCCCACAGCGGGTAGAGGTCGCGCAGATCGCGCGCCGTGTGCCAGTGCATTTTGCCCCAGTGCGGCCGCCCGCGATGGTTGCGGAAGATCGCTTCGGCATCGGCGAAAAATGGGCGGTGGGGGAGCGCCGCGTCCTGATGGATCGAGATCGTCACCGTTTCGCGGCCATAGGCGGGGCTGAGTGGGATGTCATCCGCACGCAGGGTGCGATACTCGACGGGCCACGTCACGTCCGGATGCTTATCGCGCATCAGTTGGCGGATTTCGCGCAGGCAGTCGGGGCCATGCGCCGCCGGTACCGCGAACTCCATCTCGTTGAACCGAAGATTGCGCTCGGAGGGCAGAATCCTGTGGCTCCAATCAACGCGGTCGGGGTGGACGTAGCGCGCCAGCCGTCCCGTCACCGCCGGTGCTGTTTCCGGCTCCGGCGCCTCCCACTGTTCCGCGTCCGTCGGGTGCAGGGCCTTCATCGCGTAGGCGTCGTCGCCGGGGCTCCAGAAGAACTCGAAGTGGCGCGTGGCGGCGATCAGCATGTCCAGATTGTCCATGCATTCATCGAACGAAGCGACCCAGGTGTGCTCGTGCAGGCGGTAGGCGGGCAGGGTGCGCAGGGTGATCCGCGTGATGATGCCGAGCATGCCGAGCGAGACGCGCGCGGCGGCGAAAATCTCCGGCTCGCGATCCGCCGCGCAGTCGAGATAGTCGCCGGTGGCCGTCAGCAGGCGCAGGCCGACGACCTGCGTGCTGATGTTGCCGAGCGTCGGCCCCGTCCCGTGCGTGCCTGTGCTGATCGCGCCCGCGAGCGACTGGCGATCAATATCGCCCATGTTCTCCATCGCCATGCCGGCGGCAAGCAGCGGCGCACCGATCTGATGAATCTTCGTCCCTGCCCAGATCGTCGCCTGCATAGCAGCGGGATCGGCCTTTATCACGCCCTGCATGCCGTCCAGCGAGAGCAGCGTGCCCGTGCTCGTGCAGAGCGGCACGAACGAATGTCCGGTGCCCGCCGCCCGCATCTCCCAGCCCGCCCGCTCCGCTTCCCGGAAGATCGCCAGCAGCGCATCCTCGCTCGTCGGCATCGCCAGGCAGGCGGGCGTACAGGTCACGCCACCCGACCAGTTCGTCCAGGATGTATTCACGGACATATCCTAATGTGTCCTTTCGCCGCGTCATGCATTGATGCTCTTCCCCAATACCGCCAGTGTATCAGCATCCGTTTCTCGGAAAAGGGGAGGCATTGCTGAAAATGAAGACGCCCAACGCTTCGGAGGGGCGATTCGCGAATCGCCCCTCCGAAGCGTTGGCCCGTGTACGCACCGATTGTTGGATGCACGATCGGCGCTGAGCCTTCAGCCGCAGCAGAGCCGATGCGGCGGCAATGGAGTACACTCTATGGTGATCGCGCCGCACGCACGTTTCGCGCGCGGCAAGACGCCAGATACCAAGAGGGAATGTCCCATACAGCGAAGACATCGCACAGCGGGATTGCGGGAGGATCATTGCAATGACCAGTACACAATCGGTGAGCCGGGATGCCGTGATGGCGGCGCTGCGGACGGTGGACGACCCCGAACTGCACAAGGACCTCGTCACGCTCAACATGATCAAGGATGTCGTGATCGAGGGGGGAACCGTCGGCGTGACCGTCGAGTTGACGACGCCCGCCTGCCCGCTTAGGGGCAAGATCGAGTCGGATGTCCGCGCCGCCTTGATGCAGGTGCCGGGCATCGCGCACGTCGAGTTGCAGATGACGGCGCAGGTGCGCTCGATGTTCGGCGGTAAGCCGGGCAAGGAGCCGATCCCCGGCATTCGCAACACGATCGCCGTCGCCTCCGGCAAGGGTGGCGTCGGCAAGAGCACCGTCGCCGTCAACATCGCCGCCTCGCTGATGCTCGAAGGGGCGCGGGTTGGCCTGCTGGACGCCGACATCTACGGGCCGAGCATCCCGATCATGCTCGGCACGAACGAAGCGCCCGTGCCGACGGCGGACAATCGCCTCAACCCGATCCACGCGCACAACATGACGCTGATGTCCGTCGGCTTTATCAACCGGCAGGACGACAAGCCGATCATCTGGCGCGGCCCGATGGTCGCCGGGCTGCTGACGCAGTTTCTCCGGCAGGTGGCGTGGGGCGAATTGGATTATCTCGTCATTGACCTGCCGCCGGGCACGGGCGACGCGCAACTGACGCTGACGCAGGCATTGCCGCTCTCCGGCTCAGTGATCGTCACGCAGCCCGCGCAAGTCGCGTTGTCGGACGCGCAAAAGGGCATCAATATGTTCAAGCAGCTCGACGTGCCGATCCTCGGCATCATCGAGAACATGTCGTACTACCCGAACCCCGCGACGGGCGAGAAGGTCTACATCTTCGGCAAGGGCGGCGGGCAACGGGCCGCGACGCGCTACGGCGTGCCGCTCCTCGGCGAAATCCCGCTCGACCCGGAGATGTCGGAATCGGGCGACGCGGGCGTGCCGCTCGTCATCAAGAATGCCGCCTCGCCCTTGTCGCAGGCCTTCCGTGATGTGTCGCGGCAGATCGCGGCGCGCCTCTCGATCGAGTCGTTCAACGCCGCCATCCCGCTCGGCGTGCCGATCATCCTCAACCCGAACGGCGGGCAAGGCAACGATCCGGGTCAGGGCCATCGCCCCCTCCGCCTCGGCTAAACGTGGATTTTGAACCCCCAAGATGCCGGGAAGACAGGGGATTGAACGCAGAGGACGCAGAGCGCGCAGAGGACACAGAGGAGCGAAAGAACCCCCTTTCTCTGCGTTCTTTGTATCCTCTGCGTTCAATCCCTGCCCTTCCGCCAATGAGATGCACGGCGACCAAGCAATTATCGGCAGGATCGTCACAACGGAACTCCTTCGCTCGTTCAATCGTTGTGATAGCGAATGGGGCGGCGTGGGCCGCTTCGGGGTACAGAAGGGGATGGTACGGGACATGCACACGGTACGGCGGTTTCGGGTAGTGGGGTTTGTGGCATTGGTCCTTCTCGGTCTGCTTGTCGGGACGGCGGGTTCGGTCGCGGCAGATCAGAACTACAGCTGTGCGGACAAGAGCTGCGCTTTTTCGGTGCCGGATGCCTACACGGTCGCGAGCAATGACGCGACGCAGATCATCTTCCAGGACCCGGCCTCCGGCGGCGTTTTCAGCGTCGTCACGAAGGATGCCTCGAGCCTCAACTCGCTCGATGACGCGGTCACTGCCATTACTACAGATGCCACGGCGTCCAACGGCTACCAGGTCGGGCCGAGCAACGGGCAGAACACGATCCTCGCGGGCAACCCGGCGACGCTGATCGAGTACGTGTCGAACAACAAAAGCGGTCTGCAGGTGGAGACGGCGATCTTCGTCACGCTCTATCAGGGCAAGGAGTACGATCTGATCTTCGTGACGACGCCTGACAACGAAGATGCGTTCGTCGCCAGCGCGAAAGATGTCTTCGACTCTTGGCAGTTCACCTAGGACGCGACACACAGAGATTGGCCGGGGCGTTGCGTGCGCCCCGGCTTTTCTTTAAGCATATCACACGCAATGCCCCTATTTCCTCATGGTATACTCTTTCCGTAGAGATAGCAGGGAACCTGCATGCCAGAGAAAGAGTGCGCGAGAACCTGACAAGCCGGTCACTCGTTATGGTATCGGATGCGGAGCGGCACGGGCCGCTTCAACGGGTAGGAAAAGGATGGTGTGGGAGGATGAGTATAGTGCGACGCATTCGGTTGGTGTGGATTCTGGGGCTTATCGTTCTCGGTCTGATCGCGACGACCGCCGCGCCCGTCGGGGCGGCATCGGCATCGGTATTTTCCAACGACAAGGTCGCGGTCGGCATTCTGGATGGCTGGAACAAGGTTGACACCCCCGCCGGGCTAATCGGCCAGTGGTGCATTGACGATTGCGCCGCCGTCTTCAACATCACCTACGAGCAGATTCCGAGCGGCACGTCGAGCGTTGATTACGCGACGGCGAGTGTCAACCAACTGACGAGCCTGCCGGATTACAAGGAACTCCGCCGGGATTACGTCAACTCCGGCGATTCCCAGTCGCCGCGGCTCGACTATCTCTTCACGAAGGACGGCACCACGCTGCGCGCGCAGCAAGTCTTCCTCGCGAAGGGCTCGGATGCGTATGTTCTCTCGTTCCTGACCCGCGTTGTGGACCACCAGGACTACGTGGACCAGGTAGACGCGATGGTCTACTCCTTCACCTTCGTCTGAGCCGCGACACACAGATCGGCCGGAGCGCGTGCAGCGCCCCGGCTTTTTCATTGATATACTCCCCGCGATGCCCTTATTTCCTCATGATATACTGTGTTTATTGAGATAGCGGGAAGATTCTAAGCTCTCAAAGAGTGCGCGGGAACCTGACAAGTCAATCGCTCGTTATGGTATCGGATGCGGGGCGGCGCGGGTTACCCCGGTAGAAAAAAGGATGGTGTGGGAGGATGAACATGGTGCGGCGGATGCGATTGGTGTGGCTCGTGGCACTCATGGCGCTCAGTCTGGTGGCGACGACCGCTGCGCCCGTCGGGGCGGCGACAGTCTTCACCGACCCGAACGGGCAGTTCAAGGCGCAACTGGCGGACGGCTGGTCGTCCCAGCCGCCGCCTGATGGGTTCTCGGCGGTCTTCACCGTGGACGGTGGCGCGGCCCTTTTCACCGTCGGACGCGACGATGTGACGAACGGCACGACCAACGTGGACTACGCGACGCTCTACGCCAAGAACATCGAAGGCAAGCAACTCCAGGATTACAGCGAGGTTGACCGCTACTACCTGAAGTGCTTCACCAGCGACAAGTGCCCCGTCCTCGACTACACGGCGACGGATGTTGATGGTAAGACTCAGCGGGTCGCGCACGTCTTCTTCACCAGCGGGACCGATGCGTGGGTACTCACTTATCGCACGCTGGCGTCCAATTGGAACAAGTATCTGGACGACGTGAACGCGATGCTCGGCTCATTCACGGTCTGATCCGCAACGGGGCGAGGCAAAAAGGGGGTGGGCGCTTTCAGCAAGCGCCCGCCCCCTTTGCATACACATCGCAGCCGTGCTGCTACGGGACGGGGATCGTCGTAATGTTCGCGACGGGGATGCCGCCACCGACGAGGGCGGTATACAGACCCTTGTCAATCGCCGGGATCGGGTCGGGCAGTTGCCCGTTGAGCGCCGCCGTCGCGATCTGCGCCGCCCGCTTGGAGGCGCGGATTTGCCCCTCCTCGGAGTAGACGGCGATGTGCGGCGCGATCATCACATTGTCCATCTTCAGCAGCGGATTGTCGTCGGTGATCGGCTCGACCTCGAAGACGTCCAAGCCTGCGCCCGCGAGGTGACTGGCCCGCAAGGCGTCCACCAGGGCCGGCTCCTCGATGATCGGGCCGCGCGCCGTGTTGATGATCCACGCGCCCTGCTTCATCTGCTCCAGCCGGTCGGCGTTCATCAGGTGTCGCGTCTCGTCCCACAAGAGGGCGTGGATCGAGATGTAATCCGACTCTTTGAGTACCTGCTCCAGCGGCACGAGCGGGATGCCCAACTCCGCGACATCCTCCTGCTTGACGTACGGGTCCGTCGCGATCACCTTGAAGCCGAGCGCCTTGGCGCGCTGCCCGAAGATGCGCCCGATCCGCCCGAAACCGATCACGCCGACGGTTTGCGCTCTGGAGTTGTGGACGATGATCCGGCCATCCCCCATGTGGGAGCGCCAGCCGCCCGTGCGCGTGATCTTGTCGAAGGCGTAGACTTGCCGGTTCGCCGCCATCAGAAAGGCAATCGCCTGCATCGCGACCTCTTCCGAGTAGGCGTCCGGCACATTACAGACGAGGATGCCGCGCTCGCTCGCCTCCGGCACATTGATGTCGTTGTAGCCAACGTACGGCCGCAGGATCATCCGGCAGGAGAGTTGGTCGTAGACCGGGCCGTTCAGCGGCGTACCGCCCGACACGAGCACGTCCACATCCTTCAGCCGCGCGTCCACCTTGCCGTCCTCGCCGATCATCGGCGTGGCGACGGTTTCCGCGCCGACATTCATCAACGCCTGCTGGACGAGGTTCGCGGTGCCTGAAGTGTAGTTGCCAATGCCGAGTGTGCCCATGCCGCCGTTCGCCTTCTTCCAGCGGGACAAGGCGATCTCGATGGCGCGGTCGTCCGGGGGTTGATTAAGCATTCTTCTTCTCCACCGGCGCGGTGCCGGGCTTGTCGTAGCGGTGGAACTCGCCGATCGCGCTCATCGCGACGCGGATCGCCGGCTTGTCCCCCACAACCGAGATGTGGTGCCAGATGTCCTTCGGGGCGAAGATGAAATCGCCCTGCTTGACCTCGACCTTGACGCCGTCCTCGAACTCCCACGTCTGTTCGCCCTCGGCGATGAACCACCACTCGTCCTGCTTGTGGTAGTGCGTGTCGTTCGGGTGGCCGGGCGCCTGGCAGATCACGACGCAGCGCGTCCCGTTCGTCTGCACGATCTCGTGCGCCCAGGGCGGCGCCCCCATCTGCTCCTTGATCGCCGAGATGCTCAGCGATCGCCTGTCGTTCCCCAACTCCATCGCTTTTGCCGTCATTGCCATCCTACCCCTCCTTAGGTGAAACACATTAACCACGAAGACACGAAGAGCACGAAGGGAAAAAGAGCGGACAAAGAACAATGGCTCATCGGTGTCTCTTCTTTCACTTCTCTTCTTCTTATCCCTCCTTCGTGCTCTTCGTGTCTTCGTGGTTCAAATCCCCGGCCGGTTCCCGGTCGTTGCGGCGCAGGGCGGCGAGGGCGCGTTCCCGCGTCGCGCGTGCCGTCGCACTATCAATGTCCGTCCGGCTCGTTGTCAAGATTTCCTGCCAGCCTTCCGGGAAGATCGGCTCCGCCGCGAACGCGGGAAAGAGTTCCTCCGCGATGCGCGCGAAGACGTGCGGCCCGCCGAGGCGGACGGTCGCGAACGGCCCGCTCAGCGACCAGCGCCGACCCAAACCGCGTTCGAGGATTGCGTCAATATCCTCCGGCGTCGCGACGCCGTTGCTGACCAGCCACAGGCATTCGCGCAGCAGCCCGAGTTGCAGCCGGTTCCAGATGAAACCCGGCACCTCGCGCAGTACTTGCACCGGCTCCTTCTCCATCCGGCCAAGCAGTGCGCGCACCGCCGCGACCGTCTCCGGCGCCGTTTTTTCGCCGGGGATCACCTCGACGAGCGGCAGGAGATGCGGCGGATTCCAGTAGTGTGTGCCGATCACGCGCTCCGGGTGGCGCATCTCCGCCGCGATGGCGGTGATCCGCAGGCTTGAGGTGTTCGAGCAGAGGAGCGTCGTCGGGGCGGTGCGGGCGTCCAGCAGCGCGAAGAGCGACCGCTTCGCCGCCAAATCCTCGGCGATGGATTCGACGACGACCGTCGCGCGGGCGTAGTCGGCGGCGTCAATCATCGTGCCGGAAAGGCGGGCGTGCGCGGTATCCGCTTCGGCGGGGTCGAGCAATCGCTCACGCGCGAGCGTGGCGAGGGCACGGCGGGCGGTATCGAGCGCGGCGGCGATCTTCGCAGGGTCGCGCCCGGCGATCTGCACCGGGCCGAGGCGCGCGTACTCCGCCGCGATCCCCGGCGCCATCGCGCCCGTCCCGACAATCACGGCATGTACGGTTTGCGTCCCCGCGTCGTCCCCGGTTGGCATAGTCCCTCGCGCTCCGGCTGCATCGGTTGAACGTTGGTCAGGATACGCCGATGCATCGCGCGGGGCAACCCGCACGCGTCGTGCGCAATCGTGCTTTCAGCATGTGGGAGCCGTATTCGCTCTTTGGGCAGTCAATGCGGGATGATTTTGGCTCGCTTACCCAGCCTCTTCTCCGCTACGGTCTGTTTCTCGCCGTCTCACTCGCGTTCTCGATCCACCGACCGAACACGATTGTTTGAAAATGCACGAACGTATGCTATGCTCCGCCCCCGTGATGGGATGCAATGATGTGAACCGCCAATACTTGCATTGCGGGGTGTGATGACGTGGTGAACCTCCTCTGGGTCGCGGTGGCGGCGCCGGTCGTCAGTTGCATTCTGCTGGCGATGGCCGGGGCGCGGCTCGGTGCGCGGGCGATTGGTGTGATTGCCTGTGCCAGCGTTTTCATCAGTTTCGCACTGATCCTGCTCGCCTTCAGCGATCTGCTCGGCCTCGCGGCGGCGGATCGTGTGCGCGTTTCCAGCGGCTGGAAATGGCTCGAACTGGGCGACTTCACGCTCCGGGCGCGGCTGCTGCTCGATCCGCTCTCGGCGCTCCTGGCGCTGATCGTCACGGGCGTCGGCGGGCTGATCCATGTCTACGCGGTTGGCTACATGGAGGGCGATCCCGGCTACGCCCGCTTCTTCGCTGAACTGAACGGCTTTGTTGCGGCGATGCTCCTCCTGACCTTCGCCGATTCGGTGCCGCTGCTTGCGGTCGGCTGGATCGGCGTCGGTATCGCCTCCGCCCTCCTGATCGCTTTCTGGTACGACCGCACGGGAACGGTCGCCGCCGGGCGCAAGGCGTTCCTTTTCAACATGGTCGGGGACATTGGCCTGATCGTCGCGATGGCCGTTTTTATCCACAAACTCGGCACGCTGGACATGGCGACAATCAACGCGAATGTCGCCAATCTGCCGACGTCGTGGGCGATTGTCGCGGTGGTCGGGCTGCTGCTGGCGGCGGGCGCGAAGTCGGCGCAACTGCCGCTTTCCGGTTGGCTGCCGGACGCGATGGCCGGCCCGACGCCCGTCTCCGCGCTGATCCATGCGGCGACGATGGTCGCGGCCGGTATCTACCTGCTGATTCGCCTTTTTCCGGTGATTGACCGGAGCAACCTGAACGGGCTGGTCGCCGCCATCGGCGCACTGACCGCGCTCTACGGCGGTTTGTGCGCGCTCGTCCAGCCGAACTTGAAGCGTGTGCTCGCGTATTCGACGGTCTCGCAACTCGGCCTGATGGTCTTCGCGATCGGCATGGATGCGACGGCGGTCGCCGCCTTCCATCTCGCGACGCACGCGGCCTTCAAGGCGGTGCTTTTCCTCGCCGCCGGGTCGGTGATCCATGCGCTGGACGGCGAGGAACTGTTGGACGGCATGGGCGGGCTGGCCCGCCGCCTGCCGCAGACGACGATTGCTTTCGGTATTGCCGCGCTCGCACTTGCCGGGACGCCGGGATTGTCCGGCTTCTTTTCCAAGGACGCGATTGTGGATGTCGCGCGCGAGCACGGCATCGTGTCGTACCTCGCCGCGCTGGCGATTTCCGCGCTGACGGCGGCCTATGCGACGCGCGCCTTTGTCCGCACCTTCCTCGGCCCACCAAACGCGGCGCATCTCCACCCGCCCGGCCCGATCATGACCGTGCCGCAGTGGATCCTCACGGTGTTCGCGGTCGTCGCCGGGTATCTTCCGGTGCAGCGTTTCCTCGTGCCGCGCCTCGGCGGGGCGATCGTAAATATCAAGGCACAGAGCGCGATCATCAGCACGCTCGTCGCGCTGCTTTCGGCGGCGATCACCTGGGCACTCGTCGCGAACCCGCAGCGGCGCCGCGCGTTGCTCGTGGGTGGCGCGGGCGTGCAACGGTGGCTGCTCGGCGGCATGGGGCTGGATGTCATCGTCAATGCAATCGTCGTCCGCCCAATCATGACATTGGCAGATTACGCGCAGGGCAGCCCCACCCCCCCGTCTCCCCTCCCGACACAGGAGGGGGGCGAAAGAGGCGGCGGAGCCGCAAACATCCCGTTCCTCGTGCCCCTCCGTCATGCGAACCTGCATCGCTATGTCGGCGGGCTGGCGACGGGCGCGTTCATCCTCGCGCTTTATCTGCTGGTGCGGGGAGCGTGAACGACCTAACCCCCGGCCCCTTCCCGCGAGGAAGGGGTGACTCACCGCAAGATCGGGATGTTACGGGAACATCCCGATCTCAAGAAGGTTCGCTCCCCCTTCCTCGCGGGAAGGGGGCTGGGGGGTTAGGTCCATGACCGTTCCGTACATGATGCTTTCGCCGTTGATCGCGCTGGCGGTGACGGCGGTGGCGCTGCTGACATTGTCGGCGCTCGCGCCTCGGCAGCGGGGCGTCGCGGCGGTGTTGACGACGCTCGGGCTGCTCGCCGCGTGCGGGCTGATCCTTTGGGGTTGGCAGGATGCGCGGACGGTCTTCGGCGGTACGGTGACGGTGGATGCACTCGCCGTCGCCTTCGGGCTGCTCGGCATGGCGACCGTGCTCGTGACGATGCTCCTTTCGCTTCCGTACGGGACGACGGAGCGGTGGGAAAGCGGCGATTACGAGGGGCTGCTGATTTTCGCGGCGGGCGGGATGCTCGTCCTCGCGGTCGCCTCCGACCTCCTGGTATTGCTGATCGGCATCGAACTGCTCGCGCTGCCGCTCTACCTGCTGGCGGGCTTCCCGCGCGGGCGGGAATCGGCGCTGCGCTACTTCCTGCTCGGCGTCGTCGCGCTGGCGATCCAGGCATACGGCACGGCGCTCGTCTACGGCGCGGTCGGCTCGACGAAGTTCAGCGCCATCGCGGCGGTCGCGGCCCAGAAAGGCGGCGACACGCTGCCGCTCCTGCTGGTCGGGCTGGCGCTCGTCCTGACCGGTCTCGGCTTCAAACTCGCGCTCGCCCCCTTCCATCAATGGGCGCCGGACGCCTATTCCGGCGCGCCGACGCCGGTGCTCGTCATCCTCGCGGTCGGCACGAAGGTCGCGGTGATCGCGGCATTTGTCCGGCTGCTGTATGGCGCGGCGCCGGGTTTGCAACCGTACTGGGGGCCGATTGTCGCGGCGGTCGCGCTGGTCACGGTGCTCGTCGGCAGCGTCGGCGTGCTCCTGCAGCGGGAGATGGGGCGGCTGATCGCCTACTCCGGCATCGCGCAGATCGGCCTCGTCGTGCTCGCACTGGCGACGGGGAGCGGCGCGGGGGCGCGGGCCGCCTTTCTCAATCTCGTCGCCTACGCGGCGGCGACGGGCGCGCTGGTCACGGTGCTCAGCATCGCGCATCGCGCCGGGAGTGACGGCCGCACCCTGCCTGCACTCGGCGGTCTGATGGCGCGGCATCGCGGCATCGCCGCCGCCCTAATTGTCGCGCTGCTTTCGCTCGGCGGCATCCCGCCGACGGCAGGGTTCGCGGGGAAACTGGCGCTGCTCACCGCCGCCTTGAATGGCGTCAATGCGTGGGTCGTCTTCGTCGCCGCGCTTGCCAGCGTCGCGACCGTCGCCGCCTACGTGCGCGTCTTCCTCGCCATGGTACCCCTTTCGCGAAGGGAAGGGGAGCCGGATGGGGCAATGGTGACGGTCCAGACATCGCCGTTGCTGCTCGTGACCCTGGCCGCCGTCACCTTGGTGACGATCCTCGCGGGCGTCGCGCCGTGGGTAATCGGCTGGTCCGGCAAACTGCTCGGCGGTGGCGGTTTCTAGTTCGTCACGCGCTCCATAATCGCGCCGGGCTGTCGCCAGAGTATTGGCGATGGCCTTCATTGTTTATGCGAGGAAAAGCGAAAAGCAAGTACGCCGCCACACACGGTGGGCAACACGCCGTTGCGTTGACTCGGCCCCCTGCTAATCCTCCGGCACCGCAGATCCATGCCGTTGTCAGCGCAACCACTTGGACCGAAACGATGCAAAGAAAGCGAAAGAAAAAGGGATTCACCGGAGTCCCCTTTCTTCTTTGCGTCTTTGCGTTTTCCCCGGTTTCCACCCTCACCCGTAACATCGTTGACCGTTTATACGTTGACTATAGTGTAATGTATGACGGAAGGACGATTACACTTCTGTCACGAACCGACGCCAGGAAGGCGGCAACGACGATGCTAGACACCAATCAATTCCGGATCGGGGTGGAGCCGATCGCCGACGCGCTATTCTTACTCGAACCGGACGGCGACACTTTCCGCTACGCGTATCTAGACAGCGCATATACGAAACTGACCGGCTTCGCCCTGGAATGGGTAACCGGCAAGCGACTCGACGACTGCCTGCCCGCCGCGCAGGGCGCACTCCTCCTTCGGAAGTGCCGCGAGGCGGTTGCGGCGCACACATCGGTCAGTTACGAAGAGCGGGTCGTCGCCCACGACCGCGAGGTGACAGTGATCACCCGGCTCATTCCGCAGTATGACGCGGCGGGCGCGTGCGTCCGCCTGATCGGCACGATGACGGACATCACCGAGCGCCGCAACGCCGCAGGCGCCCTGCAGGAGGCGGCGGAGCAGTACCGACTCCTGTTCGAGGGTAACCCGAACCCGATGTGGGTCTACGACCGCGAAACGCTCGCCTTTCTCGCCGTCAACGATGCGACGGTCGCGCATTATGGCTACGGTCGCGACGAGTTCTTGCAGATGACGCTCGCAGATATCCGCCCGCCGGATGATTTCGTGCGCCTCCTGGAGCAATTGCCGGAGCGGGCGGACAAGCGCGCCGTCAGCGAATGGACGCATCGAATAAAAGACGGCGCGCTGATTCAGATCGAGACGATCTCCAATAGTATCTTGTTCGGCGGTCGGTCGGCGCGTCTCGTCCTTGCCAACGACGTAACGGAGCGACGGCGGACCGAAGAGGCCTTGCGCACCTCCGAGTCGGGCTACCGTGCCCTTTTCGAGAGTGCCAACGACGCGATCCTCATCTACGATTCCCCTTCCATGCAGATCCTCGCGGCGAACCCGAAAGCGTGTGAGATGTACGGATATCCTCGCGATCAATTCGTTGGCATGAATCTCGTCGCGCTCTCCCTCGATCCCGTTGCCACCGCTCAACGCGTCCGGAAGGTGTTCGAGGATCTCCGCATGTTCGAGACCGTGCATCGTCGCGAGGACGGCTCACTGGTTGACGTTTTCATCAGCGCATCCGTGATCCAGTACGATGGGCGGACCGCCGGCCTCAATATTATCCGCAATATCACCGAGGAGAAGCGGTACGAGGCGGAACTGCGCGCCGCGAAGGAAGCGGCGGACGCCGCTAACCGCGCCAAGAGCCAGTTCCTCGCCAACATGAGCCACGAAATCCGCACGCCGATGAACGGCGTGATCGGCATGACCGGCCTGCTGCTCGATACGCCGCTGACCGCCGAGCAGCAGGAATACGCCGAGACGATCCGCACCAGCGGCGATGCGCTCCTGACGATTATCAATGACATTCTCGACTTCTCGAAGATCGAATCGGGTAGCCTCGATCTGGAGGAGCAGCCCTTCGATCTGCGCGACTGCCTCGAAGACGCGCTCGACCTGCTCGCCACCCGCGCCGCCGAGAAAAATCTCGACCTTGCATACGTAATTGACGATGGCGTGCCGGGGACGCTCGTCGGCGACGTGACGCGGCTGCGGCAGGTGCTGGTCAATCTGGTCGGCAACGCGATCAAGTTCACCGCGACGGGCGAGGTCGTCGTTTCGGTCTCCTCACATCTGGCGGCGGACCGGCGGCACGCGGTGCAGTTCGCCGTCCGGGACACCGGCATCGGCATCCCGACGGAGCGGATGGACCGCCTGTTCAAGTCCTTCAGTCAGGTGGACGCCTCGACGACGCGGGTGTACGGCGGCACCGGCCTCGGTTTGGCGATCTCGAAGCGCCTGGCAGAGTTGATGCACGGCTCGATGTGGGTCGAAAGCGCGCCGGGCCAGGGTTCGACCTTCTTTTTCACGATCACCGCCGCCTCGATGCCGACGGCTGCGCGCGTTTGGCAGCGGAGTGCGCAGCCGTCGCTCGCCGGTCGCCGTATCCTGATCGTGGACGACAACGAAACGAATCGCCGCATCCTCACCCTGCAAGCGCAGAACTGGGGGATGCGGGCGCGGAGTGCGGAGCGTGGCGCGGAGGCGCTGGAGTGGATCCGACGCGGCGACCCCTTCGATGTCGCGATCCTCGACATGCAGATGCCCGATCTGGACGGCGTCGCGCTCGCGGCGGCGATCCGTGCCCATCGTGATGCCGATGCGCTCCCGCTCGTCATGCTCACCTCGATGGGTCGCCGCGAGCAGGGCGATCAGGCCCACTTTGCCGCCTTCCTGTCCAAGCCGATCAAGCAATCGCAACTGCATGATATGCTGATGGGCATCTTCGACGCGCAGCCCCGCAAGGCAACCCCGGTCGTCGGCACGCAGCGCCTCGATCTGCATCTCGCCGAGCGGATGCCGCTGCGCATCCTGATCGCCGAGGACAACATGGTCAATCAGCGCCTCGCCGTCCAATTGCTCGCTAAGATGGGCTACCGCCCCGATGTCGCGGGGAATGGTTTGGAGGCGATCCAGGCGCTCGACCGCCAGCCATACGATGTCATCCTGATGGATGTGCAGATGCCGGAGATGGACGGCCTGGAGGCGACCCGGCGCATCTGCCAACGCTGGCCGCGCTCCGCCCGCCCGTTCATCATCGCGATGACCGCCGACGCGATGCAGGGCGACCGCGAGAAATGCCTGAACGCGGGGATGGACGACTACGTGACCAAGCCGGTGCAGATTTCTGTGCTCGTGGAAGCCCTGAAGCGGGCACGCCCGCTCGTTGCGGAGAGCGGCGCGGGCGTGCGGCTGCCGGAGGCAACGGTCGGCGGCGACTCGCTCGACACGCTCCTCGATATGGCGACGCTCGACGATATCCGCGCGATGGTCGGCGACGATGGCGAGGATGGTCTGGGCGGACTGATCGCCTGTTACCTCGACGACGCGCCTCACTTGCTGAAAGCGATGCGCGACGCCCTCGGCGCGCAGGATGCGGGTGCGTTGCAGGCCGCCGCTCACACGCTGAAGTCCACGAGCGCCTTGTTCGGCGCGATGGCCCTCGCCGGTTTGTGCGACGCCCTCGAACAGCGGAGTGCGGCGGGCCTGCTGGACGGCGCGCGCGTGCGCGTGGACGGCATCCACGACGCCTACGCCGAGGCCGAGCGCGCCATGCACCGTCTGCTTACCCCCGCCACCCTCCGCGTCACAGCCTGACGATCAGTAGGGGGAATAGCGCAGAGGACGCAGAGAACACAGAGGCCAATCCTTTTTTCTCTTCTCTGTGCCCACTGCGCTCTCTGCGTCCTCTGCGCTATTCCCCTCCTTACGTTCCCGCCTGCTCGACGAGGCGCTGGACGGGCCAGGGGAAGGGGAAGTCATGCCCGGCGCGGAGTTCGAGCAGCACGGGGGCGTCGGCGGCGAGCGCTTCGTCCCACGCGGCGCCAATCTCGGACGGCTCGGTGACGCGGATGCCGCGCGCCCCGAACGCCTCGGCGTAGCGCACGAAATCCACATGGCCGATCTCCGTCGCGTGCGTTCGCCCGAAGGTCGTGCGCAGGGCATGATGGATCATGCCGATCTGCTCGTCCGCATGGACGGCGATCACAACGGGCAGGCCGAGATTGCAGATCGTGCCGAAGTCGCTGCACGCCATCTGGAATGAGGCGTCGCCCGTCACGCCGACGACCTTCTTGCCGGGCCGCAGCAAACCCGCCGCCAGCACGCCCGGCACCGCGTAGCCCATCGCCCCCCACGAGCCGGGTTGGAGATGCGATTCGGGATTGAAAGCGGGTACCTGAATCGGCGTCCACAGTTTCACCTGGCTGACATCGCTGACGACGAGGATGTCCGGCGTCATGCGCGTCGCCAGCGCGTCGAGTGCGACGCCGATGTGCCACGGGCGACGATCCCGGTACCGCGCCAACTCGATGTCAATGCCGCGCTGTTGCGACTCCCGCGCACGGGCGCATCGGGCGAGGGTTGCAGCGTTTTCCGGGCGCTGGCGGCATTCCTCCGCCAGCGCGCTGACCGCCTCGGTCAGCGCGGCAATCGAGGGCGCGGCGATGGTCAGCGTGCCGTCCGGCTCATCGGTGGCATCAATGAGCAGCAACCGATCCCCGATCTGTTCGGCGAGTTGCGCGGCGGTCTCGGTGCCCGCGCGCACGCCGATGCCGAGGACGAGATCGGCCTCCGCGACCTCCCGGTACGCCGCCGGATGGCTGCCGTCAGCCCCCCGATAGACGCCGATGGAGAGCGGATGGACGGTCGGCATCGCGGCATGGGCATCCCAACTGTGGGCGACGGGCGCGCCGAGCCGCTCCGCGAGCCGGACGACTTGCCCGCTCACTGTTGGCCACCACGCATTCTTGCCGACGACGATGGTGACCGACTGCGCCCCCTTGATCCGCCCAATGGCGTCGTCAACCCCGATGGTGGGTATTGTGTCGCGTGGTGTGGGTGCGAACGCGTCGGCGCCGACGTTGATTGCGCCCGACTGGAGCGTGCTGAGGGGGATTTCGATATGTACCGGCCCCGGTCGCCCCGCTGTAGCGAGCGCGAAGGCGCGGGTGAGCACGGCGGGGATGTCCGCCGCGTCCTCGACGCGCACCGACCACTTCGTCACCGGCGTGAAGGCTTCCTGCAAAAAGTCCGTCCGATCCACGCCGTGGAATGCCTCCTTGAACGCGCCGTCCGGCACGCCGCCGGAGATGTGGACCAGCGGTGCGCCTTGCGCGTACGCGCCCGCCACACCGGAAAGCGCGTTCGTCGCGCCCGGCCCGGCGGTCGTGATACAGACGCCCGGCCTCCCCGTCAGCCGACCGTAGACCTCGGCGGCGATGGCGGCGTTGTTCTCATGCTTGACCGTGATCGGGCGAATCTCCGGCGCGTCCGTCAGCGCGTCGAAAAGGTAGATGACATGGTCGCCATCCAGCCCAAAGACCGTGTCCACCCCCTGCGCTTTCAGCCCCGCGACGACCGCCTGACTCGGACTCATCTCCGCCATATCTCTGCTCCTCCCGTTTATCCACCTGCTCGCTATCATATGCCCGACTGACGCTCCTGCCCTATAAGGCATCGGGCAGGAGCACCGTCAGGGCTTCGACGAGGCGGTCAACGTCTTCCTGCCGGTTGTATGCCTGGATGGAGACGCGCACGAAGGTCTGACCACAGTGGGAGATGACCGGAATCTCCACCTGATAGTCGTCCCACAAACGCCCCTTCAAGCGCGGCGCATCCATGGGTGGTAGGGGAATGGTGCACATCTGCTCCCACCACGCCGACGAATCGGGCGCGAGGTGCGGCAGACCGGTCAGGGCCGCGATCCGTACGCGCGCGTCGCGCACCAGCAGGTGGCAGGCGGCGCGCACGCGTGGCCAGTCGTGCTCCCGCTGGAAGGCAATCGCCGCCGGGACGCTGAGGTAGGCGGAGGGGTCGTGCGTTCCCGATCGCTCGTAGTGGTCGAGAAAGAGCGACGGGCCGGGTTGATCCGCCTCGTAGCCCCAACTGATGATAAAGGGCGCGAGCATCTCCTGCCGCTCCAGTCGGGCGAAGAGGAAGCCAGACCCCTTCGGCGCGCAGAGCCATTTGTGGCAGTTGCCGGTGTAGAAGTCCGCGCCGAGCGCGTCCATGTCCAGATCAACCTGCCCCGGCGCGTGCGCCCCGTCAATCACCGTCAGGATGCCGGCGGCACGGGCGCGTCGGCAGACCTCGGCGACGGGCAGGATCAGCGCGGTGCCGGAGGTGATGTGGCTGATCGCGATGACGCGCGTCCGCTCGGTGACGCCCGCCCAGAGTTGCTCGACGAATGCCTCGGCGGTCGTCACCGGCAAGGCAATCGGCTGGACGATGTAACGGGCGCCGCGTTGGGCGCAGTAGTAGCGCCAGGTGCGATCTACCGCGCCGTATTCGAGGTCGGTCGCAAGCACCTCGTCGCCGGGTTGGAGGGCGAGGGAGCGGGCGACGGCATTCTCGCCCCAGGTGGCGTTGGGGACGAAGACGAGGTTGTCGGCGGCCGTCCCGACGTAGTCGCCCAGTGCGCCGCGCGCCTCGGCGAGCAGGCCGCGCATCCGGCGGCTGATGAACTCGACGGGCTGCTGTTCCAACTCGCGTTGCCAGGATTGATACGTCTCGAAGACCGGGCGCGGACAGGCGCCGTAACTGCCGTGGTTGAGGAACGCAATGTCCCGGCGGACGAGGAACAGGTCGGCAAGCGCCGCGAGTTCAGTTGGGGAAGCAACGGACGAAACCACGATCATCTCCTTTCGGGCGGTTCGGGGTGCGGGGGTCGGAGTTCGGAGTCCGATGATCTACTCCGAATCTCTAACCCCGCACCCCTCTTCGATACAGGCGACCGCGCGGATCGGGGAGCCGCTGCCGTCGCGGATTTTGAGGGGGAAGCCAATAAAGGTGAAGCGTTGGCCCGCGACCGCTTCGAGGTTCGCCAGCCCCTCCATGTGGATCATGTCGAGTTGCTGGCAGAGGAGATGGACTTCAAACGTCCGGTCGTCGGGGTGGCCGGGGTTGGGCGTTTCGACGCCGAAGTTGCGTACCCCGCGCGCGTGTAGCCAGCGTACCGCATCGGGCGTCATGCCTGGATAGGCGGTGAAGAACTCCGGGCGCGGGTACGTGCGGCGATGATGGCCCGAGGCGAGCAGGACGATGTCGTGTGCGGCGATGGCGAGGGCATGACGGTCGCAGGCGGCGGCGAGGTCGTCCGCGTCAATCCATCCGGCGCAGCGCGTTGCCGATACATCGAGGCAGAGCGCGGGGCCATAGAACCAATCGAGCGGAACGGTCGCGATGTCGGGCGCGTCAGGGCGCGCGTCGAAATGGCGGGGAGCGTCAACGTGCGTGGAGGTATGGTCGGGAAAAGTCAGCAGGCGGTTCGTGAACGAGTAGCCGTTGGTGTAAAGCGGCTTCGTCTCCTCGTGGGAGCGCCAAACCCAGACTTGCGGTGGCACGCCACCCGCGCCGGTCGGCTCTCGATGATAGATCTCGCGCGAAAGGTCAATCAATCGCATCGTTTCGCTCCTGGTCGACTCCGATGCCGCCGGTTTCAGTCGGGCAGGGGAATAAAGAGGGAAAGGCGCTCCTGGGCGCCGAAGCCGCGCGTGATGTGTCCTTTGCCGGTGATGTCCTCGGCGAGCATGATCGTGCCCGGCCCGATGTGGCGGACTTCGCCGTCACTTGCCTCCACTTCCGCCTCGCCGGAAAGCGTGACCACGAATTGGCGGCGCGGCGCGGGGTGCCAGTCCAGCAACTGATCGGCCGGGCTGCGGCGGAAGATAACGCCCGTCGCCGGGTAGAGGTCGGAATACTCCGAGCCGCCCCGCCCCGCGTCCAGCGCGACGGGGACATCCTCGAAGTGGCTTTCGCCGTCCGGTCCTGCATAGATGCGAAAGTAGTTCATTGCTTCCTCCTCAGCGCCTCGTGGCGGTCGAGTTTCACGAGCGGGTCATCCGCGCCATCCTAACACTCCATGCCTGCAAAAACCCCATCGTGCAAGGTCGTCGTGCGATACGGTACGATAGCGCATCGTCGGCCGTTGCGGGGGCCGGGATGCGGTGGATGCTACAGGGGGTGGAGCATGAGCGAGCAGTATCTCGTCAACACAGTACGCTCTTACAGCAGCGGCACGGTCGGCCGCAGCATGAACACCGTGCGCAACCATCACTTTATCATTGACAGCCCGACGATTGGGGAGGAGATCACTTCGGGCGACGCCTTCCTCGCCGGGGTCTCGTCGTGCGGCGTCACGCTGGTCGAGCGGGCCGCACAAGACGCGGGCATCCCACTCACGCGGATGGAAGTGACCATCGAGGGAGTGCGGGACCGCCAATCGCCGACATCGTTCGCGCGCATTGACCTCCGTTTCCGGCTCGTCGGCGTGAGCGAAGAGCAGGCCGCATGGCTGGTCGGGCGCTACAAGGACGGCTGACCGCTCTATCGTACGGTCGCAGTTGCGACCACCGTCAATGTTGATGTCGTGGCCGATCCGTCGCCGAGCGGTTCACGCTGACGATGCGCTGGTCGATTCTTGATACGCGAGTAGTCGTTACAGGTAGTGTTGCTGCCCTTCAGTAAGAGTGATCAAGTGCGGTAGTACACCTGCGGGCCTTGCGGATTGCAGAGAAGTTGGGACGTAGGCAGTTGAGACGTTTTTCATGGTGGTACGGGTGCCCACCGGGTTTTCTCTCGCCAACTGCGTAACTCCTAGGAAGTACTACGACAACGGATAAAGTGTTCTCCAGTCGCATCACGCTGCGCTGGGCCGACAGCATCATACCTGCCGAATCTGACCAGAAACGCAGTACGAACGCTAAAGTGTCGCTGTAGTACTCGATTCACGTTCGGTGTTTCGTGTACAGAAGTACAATGATTTGTGCTGTTGGCATCACTTCTCGCTCGGTTACGTCGTTGTGATGTGTGGAAGTAGGGCGTTCCTGGCTTGTCGGTGCGCCCGATTATGGTGTGAACACGTTAGGGATATTGTGAGGGCCGCTCTCGGCGCGGTGGGATTGGGGGAACGATTGCGTCCGCGATTGAGAATACCGTTGCGTTGTGTGCCACTTCTGCTCGGGCTGCTCGCGATGATGGTGCAAGCGACGACCGTCTCGGCGCTGACGAAGACGACGACGGCCGTGGCGCTCGGGGCGTTTATCGCCAATGCGCCCGGCGATCCGTCGCAGATAGACGCGTACACGAGCATGGTCGGCGTCACACCTGCGATCGTTATGTGGTATCAGGACTGGGCGACGGCGGGCAATAGCGCCTTCGATCCGGTCAAAATGGACGCCGTCGCCAATCGGGGCGCCATGCCGATGATTACCTGGGAGCCGTGGGATCCCGCCGCCGGTGTCAATCAGCCCGCGTATCGCCTCGGCGCGATCACTTCCGGCGCGCACGACGACTTTGTCCGCCAGTGGGCGCGGGCGGCGGCGGGCTGGCGCAGGCCGCTCTACCTCAAGTTCGCGCACGAGATGAACGGCGACTGGTATCCGTGGGCGGCGAACGCGAACGGCAACAGCGCCGCGCAGTACAGCGCGATGTGGAAGCATGTGCGCGCCATCTTCCTGCAGGAGGGCGCAACCAACGTCCGCTGGGTCTGGTCGCCGAACGTCATGTATAACGGGAGCACACCCTTCACGCAGATCTATCCCGGCGACGCGGCGGTAGATTGGGTCGGCCTCGATGGCTACAACTTCGGCACGAGCCAGTCGTGGTCGCGGTGGACGACGTTTGCCGACCTCTTCGGTCCATCCTACGATGCGATCGCTCAGATGACGAGGAAGCCGATGCTGATCGGCGAGATGGGCTCCAGCGAACTCGGTGGGGATAAAGCGGCGTGGATCACGCTGGGTCTGCTCAGCGACGTGCCGAAACGCTTCCCCCGCCTGCACGCGATCATCTGGTTTGACGCGAACAAGGAGACGGACTGGCGCGTTAACTCCTCGTCCGCTTCTCTCGCCGCCTTCAGCGCCGCTGCCAAATCACCCACCTATGGCGGCCATTTGACGTAACGGACCGAGGGCGTGAAAGTGCGCTTGGTGAAAAAGAACGTGACCATAGACGTGACGGCCCCATGAGCGTACGTACATACGTGCGGCAGGTCGCCTCCTGATGCTCCTTTTATCGCAAGTTGGAGTTACCCCGGTTTGGTGGCTCTCCCGCAATCAAAAGGTGGGGAGAGCTGCTGATGACTGTCAAACACTCCAAAAGCTTGCGTGAAAAGCTTGCGTGAACAGAACATTCGTGCGGTAATCTTGCATTAATAGGTGTGCCTCACCACCCAGTGCGATCGGTTGTGCTTGCCGGTCGGTGGCACAGTATGAGAAGCAAGGAGCAGACGGCTATGACGGAACAAGCTCTCCCGCTCATCACGTTCTATGCCGGGTGGGTTGGCTACCAGCGAAGCCTGGTCAGAATCATCGCGCCCCTCTCCCTCGAACAGCTGGCGTTGCCCACCGCACCCCATCACTGGTCAATCGGCATGGTGGTGCAGCATATCGTTGCCAACCGGGTCTTTTGGTTCCAGACGTGGATGGGCGAAGGGGATCCCGCTCTCGCCCCTATCGCGAGCTGGGGGTGGGGTCAGGAGGACCGACCCGTCGGCTCGGCGGCCGAACTCGTCGTCAAGCTCGAAGCCACCTGGCAAATGATCGAGGATGCACTTGCTCGCTGGACTCCCGCCGATCTCGGGGACCGTATCGCAGTTCCCGAAGAGGAGCGGCAAAGGTTCTCCGAACACACGCGACAATGGATCATCTGGCATGTCCTCGAACACGAGATCCACCACGGGGGCGAGCTTTCCTTAGCCCTCGGCGGCTATGGGTTGGAAGGTATATATACATTTTGAAATGAAGCGGCTGACCCCCACGGGATCGCAATCTTCGTCCGGCTGAGAACGGCACGAAGCATGCGTGTATCCGTCATCTCAACGTTATGCCGCGTGGGGGAGTAGCGAGGCTTGACTGCACGATTGCCAATACGATGTGGAGCATCATGAGGCGATACTCTTCACGATAGCGATGACGTGTGCGACTCTACGGAATCGTCGGCGATTACGACACGACGTTCGTGGAAGAGTATGAGTATTCAGCACTCGTTCCTTACTCTTGCGTGACGGCGAGGCAGTAAATGGGTGGGAGGCCGTGCGCAATCTCGGCCCAGGCTGTGCCGCCGTCCGTGCTGCGGACGATGCTACCCTCGTGCGTGCCGTAGTAGAGCGCGGCGCCGGGGCGGCGGTCGCTATCGTCCATCGCGATGGGGGTCATGCGGGCGGTCAGCGGCGTCGCGACGGGTCGCCAGATCGGGACGCCTTGCGGTGCGCGGCAGAGCGTGCCATCCACGCAGGTGAAGAGGTCGTCCGCTGTCGCGCTGACCCAGGTGACCGTGCCCGCCGGGAGATCAATGTTGCTTTCGAGCCAGTCGTTGCCGCCGTTGATGCTCCGCCAGATGCCGTTGCCCGTCGCGGCGTAGATGGCGGCGCGGTTGGCGGGGTTGATGGCGAGCGCGCGGATACCGGGCGGGCTGCCCTCGACGAAGTTCCAGATATGGCCGTCATCCAGGCTGAAGGCCAGCCCTTCGGGGTCGAGCCCGGCGAGGATGCCGTATTGCGCTTCCGGCACGCCGATCACGGCGCGCACGAGGCCGCGCGGTCGGGGATGACGCGCGGCCTCTTCCGGGTCGCCCCAGAGTTCGCGGAAGGTGTCGAGCCGTTCCCACTGGACGCCGCCATCGCCGCTCGCCCAAACCATCGCGCGGTCCATGCCGGCGTAGATCGTCTTGGGCGCGTCGCGGCGAACATGGACGCAGTGCGCGTCCCCGCCGACCCGGAAGATCGCCGAATCGCCGGCGTCGCTGGAGCTGTAGATGCCCTCGTTGTCGGCCGCGATATACAGGAGATTCGGGCTGGAGCGATTGTAGTCCACGGCGACGATCCGCCTGCGTTCGAGCGTCGTGTGGGTCTGCTGCCAGGTGCGTCGGCCCTCGCGCAGCGTGAACAAACCTCGCTCGGTTCCGACGTAGAGTTGCACCGCCATTGCTGCCCTCTCTCCTGCGTGCCGTCGCGTGCCGCCTGCCGCTTCGCCGACAGCGAGGGTGAGTGTAAACGAGCGACACACATTGAGCAACGCGTTCAGGCGACAACACCGATTCGGAGACCCGTGCCCCGCGCTGCCGAAACATGCGTGTGGCGCAGATGGCTCATTCCCTGACGTTTTCATCAGCCTCTACCGGACCTTGGCCGCAATCGCGTGCGAGAGCCGCCCATACCGCGCGCATTTCTGAACGGTACGGTCGTGTTTTCTGGCACTTTTGTCATCTTCGTGTGAACCGTCACAAATAGTCTACACTACCGTTATTGATTTTAGTATAGACTTTCATCATTCGGATTGAGCGTGGAGGTTTCAGACAGATGCGACGACGACGTTTCCTGCAAGTTTCAGGCGCCGTTCTCGGTGCGGCCTCCTTCGCCCCTGTTCTTAGAGTCGGAGCGGCGAGCGGCAAGCCCGCCAAGCACCAGGTCGCGGCGATCCTTGATCCGGCGCTGCCGGTCCATCCCGCCCTCCAATACGGGGCAGTCGCCGAGCCGGACAAGGTCGTGCGCGTCATCGTCCAGAAGACCGCCAAAGGGGTGGACGGCAAGGCCATCGCCAATGATAGCGGCGGGACCTACCTGGAGGACTTCGCGTCGATCGCCTGCGACCATGTGGAGATCAAGCAGAGGGATGTCCTGAAGCTGGGCAAGCACAAGGACGTCCTGTATGTCAGCCCTGACGGCCCCATCCTGAAGCATGCGGCTCCCCCCGGCCCGATTGTGTCCACCGCTAATCTAGTGACGATCTACCCGACGGTCATTGGCGCGACAACGGTTTGGAACAGCGCGACCGCCGACACCAAGGCGACCGGCAAGGGCGTCACCGTCGCCGTTCTCGACAGCGGCGCGAGCGCCTCACCGGAGATCGCCACCAATCTGACGAGCGTTAACGTGAATCAGCTCGTCAGCGGCGCGGCGGACGGGTACGGCCATGGCACCCACGTCGTCGGCATTATCAAGGGGCGCGACAGCAAGGGCGCCTATATCGGCGTCGCCCCGAATGCCAATGTCGTCAGTGTCAAGATCAGCGACGACACCGGGGCGGCGTTCGACGCCGACCTGATCCGGGGCCTGTTGTGGGTCTATGCGAACCGCTCCGCCGGCGGCGGCATCCGCGTCGTCAACCTTTCCGTCTCGTCGGGCATCGCGCAGAGCTACAAGACCAGCCCCGTTTGCCTGGCGACAGAGTTGCTGTGGCGGAGCGGGATCGTCGTCATTGTCGCCGCCGGGAACCGCGGATCGGCCGCCGACGCGATGTGGTACCCGCCGGCCAACGACCCCTACTGCATCACGGTCGGCGCGCTGGACGACAACGCGACCGCAGGCTACGCCGACGACACCCTCGCCTCCTTCAGTAGTCGCGGTACGACCCAGGACGGCGCCCAAAAGCCGGACATTGTGGCGCCGGGGCGCAAAATCTACTCGGCCCTCGCCGCGCCCGGCTGCAAGCTCGCCCAGCAATTCCCATCGCGCATATCCGCCGACGGGGCGCACATTCGACTGAGCGGCACCTCGATGTCGGCGCCGCAGGTGGCGGGGGTGGTGGCCCTCCTGCTGGAAAAATATCCCGGCCTAACGCCCGACCAGGTCAAGCACCTGCTCGTCAGCGCCGCTCGCGACTACAGCGGCGCGGGGAGCGGCGCGAAAATCGTGGATATCAACGCGGCGATGGTCATGGCGGCAGACGCGCACACGGCGATCCCGTCGGCCAACCGAGGGAACGTCCCGGCCGCCGGTGTCCTCACGAATGCGGGCGCTGCGGTGTCGGGGACAGCGTACTGGGACACCGCATACTGGGACACCGCGTACTGGGACGCGTACTGGGATACTGCTTACTGGGACGCCTACTGGGACGTCTCCCCGAATATTGATTAAACGCCGTCGTCGCAGAGGCAGTACGCGGGAGAGGATCGGGGACGGATGGAGCGGTACGCGCTACCGACACGCGCTTTCACAATCGCCGCTATCGCCGCCGCCGCTGCGTTAGGCGTGCTCGTGGTCCCACCTGTGTGGGATCTCCCGCGCGCGTGGTCGGTCTGCGTTGTACTCGCGACCGTAGTGGGTACCGTCGCGGCGCTGGCGCTTGCCATCGGGATCACGCGGACCGTGCGCCTGGTCGGACTGGCACAGGTTGATTCGAAAACGGGCATCCCCAACGCGCGTCATTTCGAGCAGGCGCTGGCCCGTGCCCTTGATCGCAGCGGGCGTACGGGCCAGCCGCTGGCGGTGCTGTTCATTGACCTCGACCGCTTCAAGCGCGTCAACGATGTCCACGGTCATGCCGCAGGCGACCGAGTCCTGCGCGAGTGCGCGTTGCTGATAGCGGCGACGCTGCGGAAGGACGACATCGTTGCGCGTTTCGGTGGGGAGGAGTTCATCGCACTGCTCCCCAATACCGATCTGGACTCGGCGAGTTATCGCGCGGAGTGCCTGCGCGGTGCTGTCGAGGCCTACCCCTTCAGCCTCGACGACGGCACGGTCGTGCACTGCACGGTCAGTATCGGCGTCGCCACCTGCCCCGAGGATGGCCACGACGGCGCGTCGCTGCTGGCGCGGGCCGACCGGGCGATGTACGAGGCGAAGAAGACGCGCAACGCCGCCTTCGCCATCGCCGCGATCCCGCAGCAGACCGTGCGGCCTCCGCGACCGCAGGTCGGCGCGCTCACGGAGGCGGGACGGCGCGCGCGCGGGGCGGTAGGGCGAGTCGCGCAGGCGAAGGTCGGCAACCCCCCGGTCAGCGCATTCGTGCTCTGGGCGACGATCATCCTCGGCGTGTGCATCGCGGCGCTCAGCGTCTTCACGATGTGGCGCACCGGGTCATGGTTGCTGCTCCTACCCTTCCTCGCCCTCGCCGTGGCGAGCGAATTCTTCCCGGTCCAGCTCTACAACGCGAACCGCGAGAAGATGACCGTCACGCTGACCGACGCCGTCGTCATGGCGATGGTGACGGTGCAGCCTTTCGCCGCCCCGCTCGTCAACGTCGCGGGGGCCTTGGTCCACATCATCGCGCGGCGCCAGCGGCGGCTCGACAAGGTACTCTTCAATCTCACAAATCCGGCGGTCGCGGCGGGCGGAGCGGCAGGCTGCTACCTCCTGCTCCGACCGTCGGAGGCGGGCTTCAGCGCCCGCTATCTCGCCGCGTCATTGGCCAGCGTGTGCGTCTTCGTGGTCGCCAACTCCGGGATCGTCGCGGTGATGATCAGCCTGCACAGCCGACGCCCGCTGCCGATTGTCGTCCGCGAGCTCGCGTGGTACGCGCCGATCACGATCCTCCTCGGGATGACGGGCGCGTTCGTCGGCGCGGTGCACCACGAACTCGGGCTTGTCGGCGCGGCGATGTTCGCGGTGCCGGTAATCCTGATGCGGTTCACGCTCGGCTTCTCCGCCCGGAAAAGCCACGAGGCGATCGAGACGCTCGAGGCGGCGAAGGCGAGTCTGGAGATCGCGCACGAGGAGAAGACGAAGACACTCGCGCAACTCATTGTGACGGTCTCGAACATCATCGATGCGCGCGACAACTTCGTCTGGGGCCACTCGCGCAACGTCGCCGATTACGGCGTGCTGCTCGGGGCGGAACTCGGCCTGTCGGAAGAGGAACTCTCCGCCGTGCATTCCGCCGGCCTGCTGCACGATGTCGGCAAGGTGGCGATCCCGGAGCGTATCCTGCACAAGCCCGGACGCCTGACCGACGAGGAGTTCGCGATCGTCAAGGAACACCCGATTACCGGCAAGCGGATTCTCGCCGAGGTGGAATTGCTCGGCGAGGTCGCGCGGATCGTCGGCGATCACCACGAGCGGTACGATGGCTACGGCTACCCGCATCGCAAGGAGGGCGAGGAGATCAGCATCGGCGGGCGGATTATCGCCGTCGCCGACACGCTGGACTCGATCCTTTCCGACCGCTCGTACTCGGATGCGCGCTCGCTGGCGCAGGCACTGGCCGAGATTGATCGCTGCGCGGGCGGGCAGTTCGATTTGCTGGTTGTCGCCGCGCTGCACCGGGTGGTTGCGATCAAGGGCGAGGACTATTTCGGCAACTCCGCGTTGGATGTCGCCGCCCGCAAGGCGGAGGAGAAGCTGCCGTCGCAAGTCATTCCTTTTCCTCGCGCCCGCGTCGGCTGACAAGAACGGCTCACGGGCCGCATTTTTGTTGCATTGTATTTGGAAGGAGTAAATGAATGGCTACCTGTATCATCTACTGGGAGTGATCGTCAGGGTGTGGTGACGGCGTAATTGGTGAAGGTGATTTCGCCGCTCGCCTGTCTGCCGCCTTCCGCGAGCAGGCCGAATGCGCCGGGCATGCCGCTCTCCGGCACCGTGACACGGGTCATCAGTTGGCCGTTGACGAAAAAGGCGTACACGCCGCCCGTCGCCTCGACGCGCAGCGCGTTCGTTTCGCCCGGTGCGATCGCCGCGCTCGGCTGCCAGCCGCCGGTGAGCGAGCGCGTGCTGCCATTCACCTTCGCCAGGACATTGAACGCGCCGTCGTTGGCAACGATGAAATACAGTGCGTTCCGCTCGTCCACGCGCCGCACGACGAGGCCCATCATCGTGTCGTCCGCGCCACCCGTCTTGCGCGCCTGCACCGCGTAGACCGCATCCCCGATGGGGAACGGCGTCGGGTAGGCGAGTACGGTGAGCACGCTGGCGTCCGCCGCCACGCGATAGCCACCACCAACATAGCCCTGCGGCGGCAAGCCGCTTGTGGGCGAAGCGAAATCGTCGGTGAAGCGTGGGCCGGGTCGCGGCACGTCGGGGGCGGGTGACGGGGCGGGTTGCGCCACCCGGTTCGATCCACCAGGGGGGGCGCCGAGGTCGAGCCGTCCGCTGCCGGTGATGTTCGTGCCCCGCTCCTTACCCTGCGGCGCGCTCGCGTGCTGGGCGAGAAAGGCGAGGATCGCGTCCGGCGTCGCGTCCGGCACGGCCTGCTTGTAGAGCGCCGCCGCCCCACCGACATGGGGGGCCGCCGCACTTGTGCCGAGGAAGTTCGTCACCCCGACCGACGCGTACGCGCCACTCGTCACGCGATCCGGTGCGCCGAGGTCCGGCTTGGCGCGGCCATCCAGCGTCGGGCCGTGCGATGAAAAGGTTTCGACGCCCTCACTCTGCACATTGATCGCGGCGACCGCGACCGCACCCCGCGCGTCCCCCGGCACGGTGATGCTGCCCTCCGGCGTCGTTTGCTCCGCCACGCCGCCCCGGATAATCAGGTTCATCGGCAGATCAGGATCGCGCGGGTTCACCTTTTTGATCTTCAACATGTACGCCCCGGTCGGCAGCGTGCCCATGAGATGCTCGACGGGCCGCTTGCCGGTGCGCGCCTGATCGGTGTCGCTCCGCGCCGCCTCCTGCCCCGCGCTGTTGTACAGATACAGGTCATAGTTGACGTGCGGCTGCTGCCAGTCGTCCCAGTTGAGGAAGATCTCGAACGGGTCGCCCGTCATCTTCACGGTCATGCCGTTTTTCGTTTTGCCGCCGGGAAAATCGTGGAAGCCGTCGCCATCGGTGTCGGCGAAGGTCGCGCCGTAGTGCTTGTCGGCGAAGTTTCCGGCGGATTTGACGACAAAAACGCCCGCCGTCTTTGCTTTGTCCACCGCTTGCGCCAGCACGCTCGAACCGTCGGTCGGATAGTCACCGTAGAAGCCGAGTGAGGTCGTGATAATCGCAACGTGGGCATCATTCACCAGCCACTGCATCGCGGCGAGGAAACTGCCCGTCGTGTCCGTCGCGGCGAGAAACAATTCGGCGTCCGGCGCCATCTCGTGGACGATTTCGGCGCACGCCGTCCCGTGCATCGTATCGGCAGTCGCGGGCGAATCGGCGATCTCTCCGTCCTCGCGGAAGGAACGAACTGTCGCCTTCGCGCCACCGAGCAACGGGGCGTAGTTGAGAAAACCTGTATCAATGATCCCGACCCGAACGCCCGTACCGGTGATCCCCGCCGCGTGCCAGCCGTCCGCACCCGTCGCATGCACACCCTCGCTCGACACACTAGTGGTCGGCGGCGCGGCGGTGGCGAGGGGGAGATTGACGGTCAGCGGTCGGGGCGTCGTGGTCGGAGCGTTCGTGCCATTGCACGCGGCACAGAGTAAGGCGAGCAGCAGAAACCAACGGAGGCGATATTCTCGCGCCCGTGTGTATCGCCGCCATCCGCGCTGCCCCACGCCCCGAACCCTTCCACTACCGTCCGTGCTCCCCGCATTGCTTCTGCATGGCGCTATTGTAAAGTGTAGATGGTTTTTCGGCATGCTCATCCCGTTGCGGTATTCCGTCGTGCCCTTTACCTTCCACAGCGCGGTATCATGATGGATGGGAAATGACATGATGCCGGGAGGGCGCGATGCCGCAGGCGGTGGGGATACTCGATCGGGTGGAGTGGCGCATTTGGCGCGGCTATCTGCTTGGCGCGCTCGGCATTGCGCTCGTTACGGTCGTCGCGGAACCGAACCGGGCGCACCTCAGTGTCGTCACTCCCGCGCTCAGTTACCTCGTCATCGTCCTGGCGACCGCAACGCTCGGCGGGCTGGGGCCGGGCATCTTCACCTCGGTCGTCGGCTTCCTGACGTTTAACTTCTTCTTCCTGCCGCCCTTTTACTCGTTCACCGTCGGCGCGCCGCAGGACATCGTCGCGCTCTTCGTCTTCCTGATCGTCGCCGGGGTGACGAGCGATCTGGTTAGCCGTTTGCAGGAACGGGAGCGGGAAGCGCGGCGGCGGGCGATAGAGTCGGAAACGCTCTCGCGCTTGAGCACGGAACTGATCGCCGATCTCACGCTCGACACCGTCCTCGCCACCGTTGTCGAGCAGGTGACGCGCATTTTCGGGCTGGAGTCCGCCGCCGTCCTGCTCCCCGATCACGCGGGCACGCTCCGCGTCCGTCTCGCCTATCCGGAGGCTGCCGCCGGTGCGTACGTGCGGGATCGCGAGCACACCGCCATCGCGGCGCACGTCTTCACGACAGGCATCGCGGCGGGGGTCGGCAGCCCGCATCGCGTTTATCGCCCGCACAGCCCGGAGCGTGGGGGCGCCACAATGCCGCCGCGTGGGCGTCGCGTCCTGTACGTGCCGGTGCGCACGGCGCACGGGGCGGTCGGCGTGATGGGCGTCGCGGCCGTGCGTGCCGCCGACTATTCCGCCGACGAACGCCGCCTGTTGACGACGTTCGCCAATCAGGCCGCGCTCGCCATTGACCGCGCCCGGCTGATCGAGGAGGCGACGCGCGCCGCCGCGTTGGAGGAGGCGGATCGCCTGAAGTCCGCCCTGCTCGCCGCCGTCTCGCACGATTTGCGCACGCCGCTCGCCTCGATCAAGGCCTCTGCGACCAGCCTGCTGCAAGAAGAGATTGCCTGGGACGCCGCGACGCGGCGCGAGTTCCTGACGGCGATTGACGAGGAGACGGATCGCCTCGCCCGACTCGTCGCCAATCTGCTCGATCTGACGCGCATTCAGGGCGGCGCACTCAAGCCGGAGAAAGAATGGAACGAGATCGGGGACCTGATTGCCAGCGTCACGGATCGCCTCGCGCCGCTTCTCCAGACACACCCACGCTGCGTGCGGGTCGCGCCCGATCTGCCGCCCGTCGCCTGCGATTTCGTCGAGATCACGCAGGTGCTCGCCAACCTGATCGAGAATGCCGCGAAGTACAGCGATCCCGGTACGGAGATCGCCGTCGTCGCGGATTGCGAGGGCGAGAACATCCGGGTGCGCGTGACGGACCACGGGTTTGGCATTCCGCCGACCGACGTGCCGCACGTTTTTGATACCTTTTACCGCGTCAAGCGCGAGGGACGGGCGCGGCGGATCGGCGGCACGGGGATCGGCCTCGCCATCTGCAAGGGCTTCATCGAGGCGCACGGCGGCACGATCGCGGTCGCGTCGGTTGTCGGGCAAGGCTCGACCTTCACCTTCACGCTGCCGCTCACGCCCGTGCCCCTCCGTGCCGGGCCGACGCGCCCCGTCGGGGTGGTGACGGCATGAGCACGCCGCCAATCCGCGTCCTCGTCGTGGATGACGAGCCGCAAATTCTCCGCGCCCTGCGCGCCGCGCTCAAAGGGCACGGCTACGATGTGCAGACCGCCGGCGACGGCGAGGAAGCGCTCGACCTGCTGGCGCTCCAGCCGCCGGACATCCTCATCCTCGACCTCATTATGCCGGGCAAGAGCGGCTTCGATGTCGTGCGGGAGGTGCGCGCGTGGTCCACGTCTGCCCATGCTGCCCAGAGGACGCCCGCGTCCGCGCCCACGCCGGCGATCATCGTCCTTTCGGCGCGCGGCGAGGACCGGGACAAAGTGACCGCCCTCGACCTCGGCGCGGACGATTACCTCACCAAACCCTTCAGCATGAACGAACTGCTCGCCCGCATCCGCGTCGCCCTCCGCCACCGCCCCGAACAGGCCACGAGCGACCCGGTGATCCGTGCTGGTGCGGTCGCGATTGATCTTGAGCGGCGAATCGTCACGCGCGATGGCGCGGCGGTGCATGTGACGCCGACCGAGTGGCAACTGCTGGTCGAACTGGCGCGCGCGGCGGGCAAGGTGCTGACGCAGCGGATGCTCCTGCAGCGCGTCTGGGGGCCGGAGTACGGCGACGAGGCGCAGTATCTGCGCGTCTACATCAACCAACTCCGCCGCAAACTGGAAGCCGACCCCGCCCGCCCGCATATCCTCATCACCGAACCCGGCGTCGGCTACCGTTTCATCGCCGACGAGTAACGAGCGCTTGCTCCCCCTTTCCCTTTACGAAACTCTTATACCTGCCGCCGGAACCTTTATCTTTCCCTAACGCCCTTACTCCTATCCTATCAATGACGGAGGACGCCCATCGGGGCGCGTCGCACACATGTGTGACGATCTCGGTCTGGGAAGGACGGAGCATGGTGGTGGTCGGGGGAGAAATGCGAACGCACGAACATACGCGCGCCACGGGCCGTACCGTCCTACTCGTTGAGGACGAGACGCCGCTGCGGACGATCATCGCGCGCAATCTCGTGCAGCGCGGCCATCGCCTGATCGCGGTCGACTCAGTGGGCGACGCTATCACGGAGATGACAACGCGGCTGCCGGATGTCGTGCTACTCGATGTGAATCTGCCGGACGGCACGGGCTGGGAAGTGCTGCGCTGGCTCCGGGCGGTCCACCATCACGTCGCCGTGATCGTGTATTCGGCGGTGCCACCCTCCACGAAACGGATCGCGGAGTTCCGGCCCGACGCTGTTCTGATGAAGCCGTTCCCGATGGATTCATTAGTTGAACTGATCGCGACGGTCGGTGTATCCAATGCTGCTATGGAACAGGAGTGACGGCAACATGCACATTTTCATCCCATATTTCGATGCGTCAAGTGCCGAAAACGCCCTCAGCGAAGCGTCCCGGATCGCGCGCCCCGGTGATCGCGTCACGATGATGGCTGCCGTGATCGTCCCCAGCGGGTTGCCGGTGGATGCCGAAGCCGGCACGATCTGGAAGCAGGTCTGCCGGGCCGAACGGCAGCTCTTCCATGCGCGGGACGTGGCGGAACGCACCTTGCCCCGCACTGTCGCCCTACGGTTCGTGCGCGTGCAGGCGCGCAACCGTCCGACCGCGATCCGCACCGGGGCGGCACATTATCGTGCGGATCTCGTTCTGCTCGATGCGCCGAAAGGTCTTCGTAGCGCTCTCTCCCTACGCTTCGGGATCATCGCGGCAGTGCTACGCGATGCGCCGTGGAACGTGCGGTTCGTTGGGGCGATGACAACGAAGGTAGTGGCCGCGTCGATGGCCGAACCGATTGCGGTCGCTCCTTTTTCGACACTCCAGGTCATTGCGGTGAATCCTGCGCTCGCTGGGTCGCGTGCTGAGGATCGCGCGCGGACGACCGAGGGGAAACACGCATCGTAAAGAGCTGACCGTTTTCGTGACGGGTTTCCTACCCGCAATAGATGCTGATGAGTACTCCCCTGGAGGATGGACGTGATGACCAAGGTGCGCACGGAGCGCAATGATACCTCCGCGCGCGGTGCAATGCCCGAAATCAACTGGCACGAGGAGCGACGCGGCGCGCTGCCGGGAAACCGCTATGTGCGCGTCCTGCGACCGCAATCCCGCGCCTTCACCGAGGTGACGCCGGACCATTATGTGATGGGCGAAGCTGCCGGCCTGCCAACGACGGGATTCAGTCGCGCCGCGACGGGCATCAAGCGCCTCCTGATTGGCCGCCCGATCCCGACCGCCGGTGCGGCGCACGAACGGCTGACGAAGACGAAGGCGCTCGCCATCCTCGCCTCGGACGCGCTCGCCTCGGTCGCGTATGGTACCGAGGCATTGCTCGTCATCCTCGTCTTCGGGGGCGGGGCGGCATTCCGCTATGTCATGCCGATCTCGCTCGCCATCCTCGCCTTACTCGCCCTCGCCTCGGTCTCCTACCGCCAGACGATCCCCGCCTATCCGAGCGGCGGCGGGTCGTACATCGTGGCGCGCGAGAATCTCGGCACGATCCCCGGCCTGATCGCGGCGGGCTCGCTGATGGTGGACTACATCCTCAACGTCGCGGTCAGCGTCTCGGCAGGCGTGCTCGCGCTCACCTCCGCCTTCCCGTCGCTCGCGTCATATACCATGCCGCTCTGCCTCGCATCGCTCGTCATCGTCATGCTCGGCAACCTGCGCGGCCTGCGGGAATCGGGGAATATCTTCGCGCTGCCGACCTACTTCTTCATTGTGAGCATCCTCGCCCTGATCGGCGTCGGCCTGTTCCGCGTCCTGACCGGCGATGCCGCCGCGACGGGGACGCCGCGCGAGGCGGTCGCGGCGACGCAATCGGTCGGTCTTTTCCTCGTCCTGCGCGCCTTCGCGAATGGATGCACGGCCCTGACTGGTGTCGAGGCGATCTCGAATGGCATCCCCGCCTTTAAGAAGCCCGAAACGAAGAATGCCGCGATCACGCTCACCTGGGTCGCGTCGCTCCTCGGCGTGATGTTCATCGGCGTTTCGTTCCTGGCGCGCCAGTACGGCATTGTGCCGCGCGACGGCGAGTCGGTCGTTTCGCAGGTCGCGGCGCAGGTCTTTGGCGGCCGAGGCGTCCCGTATTACCTGATCCAGTCGGCGACGATCCTCATCCTTCTGCTCGCGACGAACACGAGTTTCGCGGACTTTCCCCGCCTCGGCTCGATCCTCGCGCGGGACGGCTTTTTGCCGCATCAGTTCCAGTTTCGCGGCGACCGCCTCGCCTTCACGACGGGCATCGTCGCGTTGACTGTTGCGTCGGGCGCGCTGCTCGTCGCCTTCCACGGCCAGACGAACCAACTGATCCCGCTCTTCGCCATCGGCGCGTTTCTCGCCTTCACCTTCTCGCAGGCGGGGATGGTGCAACACTGGCGGCGTACGCCCGGCAACCATCGGCGGAGCATGCTGATCAACGGCGCGGGCGCGGTCACCACCGGCGTCACCTCGCTCGTCATCGCCATCTCGAAGTTCCGCGATGGCGCCTGGATCACGGTCCTCATCATCCCGCTGCTGGTGCTGCTCTTCCTTTCTATCTCCCGGCATTACACCGCCGTGGAGCGGGAACTCGCACCGATGGAGGGTGACACCGACCCGCTGCTCAACGAACGCAGCGAGCAGATCGTCATCGTCCCCGTCGCGGCGATCAATAAGGCGACGCTCCACGCGCTCGCCTATGCCCGCCGCCTCTCGTCGCAGGTGATCGCGGTGCACGTGACGGACGATGTCGAGGAGGGGGCGGGGCTGCAACGCGATTGGGAGCGGTGGGGCACGGGCGTTAACCTCGTCATCCTCGAATCGCCGTACCGGTCGCTGATCGCTCCTCTCCTCTCCTACATCAACCTCGTGCAGCGGAAACGCCCGCAGGCGGTGCTGATGGTACTCGTGCCGGAATACGTGCCGGGGCATTGGTGGGAACAGATTCTTCACTCGCAAACCGCGCTCCGGCTGAAGGCGCAACTGCTCTTCCGCCCGAACACGGTCGTCGTGAGCGTCCCCTATCACAGCACGCGCGGGGCGCTGCCCTGACCGTTCGGATGCGTACCTTCGTTGGATCATTCGTCATGCGTGGAAGGAGAAAAAGATGCTTCGTGAAGCCCTGATTATCCTGGTGATGATCGTCCTCGGCGCACTCGCCTACGGATTCGTTGTCGCCGCAGAAAGGATGTAGAGAGATGGGTGTGCCCGATATTGTCCTGCTCGTGATTGCGGTGTTGCTCGCGGGCTATTTGTTCTACGCGCTGATCCGGCCGGAAGCCTTCTAGGGGGGTGCGATGACGTTCAACGGCTGGCTCCAGATTATCATCACGGTTGCGCTCATTTTCGCGACGGCGAAGCCGCTCGGCGATTACTACTATCGGGTCTACACCGGGCAGCCGACCTTGCTCGGCAAGGTCTTCGGCAGGCCGGAGCGGCTATTCTATCGCGCCATCGGCACCGATCCGCAAAAGGAGATGCGCTGGACGACCTATGCCTTCGCTTTCCTCGCAAGCAATATCGTCGGCTTCCTGTTCCTCTTCGTGTTGTTGCAGGTGCAGGGGCATCTGCCGCTCAACCCCCAGCACTTCATGGGGATGAACGCGCCCCTCGCCTTCAATACGACGATGTCCTTCGTGACCAACACGAACTGGCAGGCGTACGGCGGCGAGACGACGCTCTCGTACTTCTCGCAGATGGCCGGGCTGACCGTGCAGAACTTCATCTCTGCTGCCGGGGGCATGGCGATCGCAGTCGCCTTCTGTCGTGCCTGGCGGCGGCGCAATGTCAGCACGATCGGCAACTACTGGGTGGACCTGACGCGCGGTACGCTCTACATCCTGCTCCCAATCGCCGTCCTCGTCTCCGTGGTCCTCATGTCGCAGGGCGTCGTGCAGACGATTGCCGGCTATCCGACCGTGACGAGCGCGCTCGACGGCACGCAGCAAGTGCTCGCGCGCGGCCCGGCGGCCTTCCAGGTGGCGATCAAGCAGCTGGGCACGAACGGCGGCGGCTTCTTCAACACCAACTCCGCGCACCCCTTCGAGAACCCGACGCCTTTCTCCAATCTCGTCGAGACCTGGGCGATCATCAGCCTTTCGGCGGCTTTCCCCTTACTCTTCGGGCGGTACGTGCGCAAGTTTCGCCAGGGGCTGATCGTCTTCGTCGCGATGGCGATCATCTACGTCGCCGGCATTCTGGTCGTGTATCCCGCCGAGCAGGCGAAGGCCCCGACGCTCGCGGACACGGGCGTCTCGCAGGCGCAGGGGAACATGGAAGGCAAGGAGGTCCGCTTCGGCATCGCGCCGTCGGCGATCTGGGCGGTGACGACCACCGTCACGTCGAACGGCTCCGTGAACTCGATGCACGACTCCTACTCGCCGCTCGGCGGCATGGTGCCGATGTTCAACATCATGCTCGGCGAAGTGATCTTCGGCGGTGTCGGCGTCGGCCTGAACGGCATGCTGATCTACGCGATTATCGCCGTCTTCATCGGCGGCCTGATGGTCGGGCGGACGCCAGAATTTCTCGGCAAGAAGATCCAGGCGTACGAGATGAAGATGGCGACGCTGTACATCCTCTTCGCCGCCTTCGGGCTGCTGATCGGCGCGGGCATCTCGTCGGTCATCACTGCGGGGACCGAATCGCTCACCAACGCCGGGCCGCACGGCCTCTCGGAAATGCTCTACGCGTGGGCCGAGGCGATCGGCAATAACGGCTCCGCCTTCGCGGGGTTGAGTGCGAACACGAACTACTGGAACACGATGCTTGGCGTCGGCATCTGGATCGGGCGCTACCTCGCCATCCTGCCGGTGCTCGCCATTGCCGGGTCGCTGGTCGCCAAGAAGCGCGTGCCGGAAAGCGCGGGCACGCTGCCGACCACCGGGCCGCTCTTCGTCGGCCTGCTCGACGGCTCGGTGCTGCTCGTCGGCGCGCTCTCGTTCATCCCCGCGCTCGCGCTCGGCCCGATTGTCGAGCAACTGCTGCTGCGCGCCGGCAAGCTGTTCTAACGGAAAGGAGAGGGGGATACCAATGTCGGTTGCAACACTCGAACCAAGCGCGCCGGAGACGCCGGAGAAGCGGCAGCCCGCGACGAGCGCGTGGACGCCGGAGATTATCAAGGGGGCGTTCGTCGGCTCGTTCACTAAGCTCGATCCGCGCCTCCAGGCGCGCAACCCGGTGATGTTCGTCGTCGAAGTCGGCGCGGTGATCACGACGGTCGTCTTCATCAAAGGGCTGATCGCGGGGGGCGTCGCGACGCTCTCGTTCGTCTTCGCCATCTCGGTCTGGCTCTGGTTCACCGTCCTGTTCGCCAACTTCGCCGAGGCGATGGCCGAGGGGCGCGGCAAGGCGCAGGCGGACTCGTTGCGGCGCACCCGCCGCGACACGACCGCCAGGCGCGTCGCCGTGAGCGGCGAGATCGAGGTTGTCCCGGCGAGCCAGCTCAGGCGCGGCGATCGCGTGCGCGTCGAGGCGGGCGACATCATCCCCGGCGACGGCGCAGTGATCGAGGGCGTGGCATACGTCTCGGAGGCGGCGATCACCGGCGAGTCCGCGCCCGTCCTCAAGGAGCCGGGCACCGATGTCCGCTCCTCGGTCACAGGCGGCACGCAGATCATCTCCGACGCCCTCCTGCTGGAGATCACGGCGAACCCCGGCGAAACTTTTCTCGACCGGATGATCGCCCTCGTGGAGGGCGCGGCGCGGCAGAAGACGCCGAACGAGATTGCCCTCAACATCCTCATCTCCGGCCTGACGCTGATCTTCCTGATCGTCGTCGTCACGCTCCAACCCTTCGTGATCTATTCGGGCCAGGCGGTCAACGTCACGTCGCTGATCGCGCTGCTTGTCGCGCTCATCCCGACGACGATCGGCGCGCTCCTTTCCGCCATCGGCATCGCGGGGATGGACCGGCTCGTGCAGCGCAACGTCCTCGCCACCTCGGGCCGCGCGGTCGAG
>JBBRLR010000023.1:0-53805 GCA_038231255.1 Thermomicrobiales bacterium
AGGGAACGCGCGTTTTCGAGTACCGACCCGGCCCGGTCGTCGCGCAGATCGTACTGGCGGACGAAATTAACCGTGCCACGCCGAAGACGCAGTCCGCGCTCCTCGAAGCGATGGAAGAGCGGCAGATCACCGTGGACGGCGAGACGCACGACCTGCCAATCCCGTTTGTCGTCCTTGCGACCCAGAACCCGATTGAATACGAGGGCACCTTCCCGCTACCGGAAGCGCAACTCGACCGCTTTTTGCTGCGCCTCTCCCTCGGCTACCCGACGCACATGGAAGAGATCGCCGTGTTGCAGAACCAGATGTCCGGCCATCCGCTCTCGCGGATCGAGCAGGTCGTGGATGTGAGCGAGTTGATCGAGGCGCAGCAGTTCATCCTCGAAAATGTGCGCGTGGACCCGTTGATCCTCGAATATATGGTCTCGATGGTCGAGGCGACGCGGCGGCACGATGAAATCTATCTCGGCGCAAGCCCGCGCGGCGCACTCGGCCTCCTGTCGGCGGCACGCGCGTGGGCGGCGCTCGCCGGGCGCGACTATGTGCTGCCGGACGACGTGAAGGCCTTGGCCGAACCCGTGCTCGCGCACCGGTTAATCGTCAGCCCGGCGGCGCGGATGCGCAATATTGACGGGCGGGGCATCGTCCGGGAGTTGTTGCAGCGGGTGCCCGTGCCGGGCGCGACGCCATTCAACCAGCGGGTCGAGGGCCGACCACGCGGGGCGCGCCCGTGAATGCGGCCAAAGTCGGCGCGCTGGCTGTCGTCATTCTGATCGCGGCTCAGGTGAGCGGCTGGGGCGTGCTCGACACGCTCTTTTTCGTGGTCGTCGGGGTGCTGATCGTCGCGTTCGTGTGGAGCCGCGTCAGTTTGCGCGCCCTCGCCCTGACGCGCGAAACGCGGACGGACCGCGCGCAAGTCGGCCAAACGATGGACGAGCGCCTGACCATCGAGAATCGCGGCAAACTGGCGAAGCTCTGGCTGGAAGTGCGCGACCACTCGACCTTACCGGGGCACGCCTCCGCCACCAGCCAGGTCGCGCACCTGCCCGCCGGGCAGCCGTATCATTGGCGTGTCCGCACGCGCTGCACGCAGCGCGGCAAGTTCACCATCGGGCCGCTCACGCTGCGGGGCGGCGATCCGTTCGGCCTTTTTCCGTCGCAGCGGCTGATCCCCGAAACGTCCAGCCTTGTCGTTTACCCGGCGACGGTGGATGTCTCATCGTTCGTCGTCTCGGTCGGCGACTTGCCGGGCGGCGCGGCGACGCAACGGCGCACGCACTACGTGACGCCGAACGCTTCGGGCGTCCGCGAGTATTTCGCGGGCGACTCCTTCAACCGGATCGCGTGGAGCACGACTGCGCGGACGGGCAGGTTGATGGTCAAGGAGTTCGAACTCGATCCGACGACCGATGTTTGGGTGCTCGTTGACCTGCACAAGTCCGTCCATGCTGTCGCGCCGCCGCCGCAACCCGGTGTGCCCGAGCCGGTGGACGAATGGGCGATCTCGACCGAAGAAACGGCGATCACGATTGCCGCCTCGATCATGCAACATTTCGTCGAGCAAGGGCGCAATGTCGGCATGATCGCGCGTGGCATCCACAGCGAAATCGTCAATACCGATCGCGGCGAGCGGCAGACGTTGAAAATGCTCGAAGCGCTCTCGGTCGTCCATGCCGACGGTATGACAGACTTGCAGGAAGTGCTGACCGCCGAGGCGGTGCGCTTCGGGCGCAACAGTGCGCTGGTCGTCGTCACGCCGTCTGCCGACGAAGGATGGGTGGCGGGGCTGATGCCACTCGTCTATCGCGGCGTCAAGGCGGTCGCCGTGATCGTGGATGCCGAGTCGTTCGGTGCGCCGCGCGGCACCTATCGCGTCGTCACCAGCCTGACGGCGGCGAATGTCCCGGTCTACATGGTACGGCGAGGCGAGGAGATCGGCCGGGCGCTCACGCACCCGCTCGGTTTGTCGGATGCCGCGCCGCCGACGATCCGCCCGACGCCCGAACCGCAGATTCCCCCCCCGCCGCCCGAGGAAGTGCGCGGCGGCGTCCCTGTCCAGCAACCGGCCGCCCCGTAGTTTTTCGTTCTCTCCGACATACGGCGCTGCTCCTCGCGGCGCGGGGGTTCGCATCATGGCACGAGCGTTCACCGATTGGCAGTCGAGGATTCATAAACCGAGCCGGGAGGCGCTGCTCCGCCCGTTCCGGTTGCCGGAAGGGTGGGGGACGTGTGCCCTGGTCGCCCTGATGGTGCTGCTCGTGCAGTCAGCGATCCTGCGCGCCGAATGGGCGCCGGAACTGCGCATCCTGCCGTCCGTGACCTGGGTCGGGCTACTCGCCGGGTTCGTCCTCGCCCGTATCACGCCGCTGAAGAACTACTGGGCGCACCTGATCGGCATCGGTGTCGGCATCGCCATCATCTGGTTGCGCACACTGGCGGTGATTGATGACCGTTTCGGTGGCGGGCGCGGCAAGTCGGTCGAACTCGCGCACCGTCTCGGCAACTACATTCGCGCCGCGTGGAATGGCTCGGCGGAGGATGACCTCTTCCTATTCATCCTCGTCTGCGCCGCCTTGATGTACTTCTTCGCCTATTTCTCGATGTGGTGGATTTTCCGCTCGCACTGGCTCTCACCGACGCTCGGCGTGGCTGGGTTAATCCTGCTCGTCAATCTCGGCTACGACCGCGTGGACAGCGGCGTCTACCTGTTCCTCTTCCTACTCATCGTCATTCCACTCGCGATCCGCTTCTATGCCTTCCAGCAGCAGGCGGAATGGCGCACGGCGCACATCAAATTCCCGGATTCGCTCGGCTGGCGATTCATGTCCGTCGCGACGGGGTTGTCGCTGCTCCTGCTCTTCGTCGCCTATCTCGTGCCGTTTTCGGTCCATGGCGGGCCGATCCACACCGCGTGGGAGCAGGCATCCGTCCCGTGGGACAACCTCGAAGGGCGCTGGGAGCGCTTCTTCCCGAGCATCGAGGGGCGCGGGCGGACGCGGAACACCTTTCCCGGCTTCGCCGCCTTCGGCGACACGTTCCAACTCGGCGGTGGCCTGAACCTCCCGGACGATCCGGCGCTGGCGCTGAAATGCGACAACATTCCCGCGCAGTACGTTAAGATGAACACGTACGATTTCTACACCGGCCACGGCTTTAAAAAGAAAGTACCGGACGATTTCAAGGCGCAGCAGCCGGACGGCAGCACGTACGACCCGCGTGTCTCGCTCGACACGGGCAAGGCCGTGCCGCTCCCTGTCGCCGCTGACCAGACCGCGAAGAGCGCCAGCTGCGCGACGCAACTCTTCCGCCCACGCGGCAATATCCTGCCCGTCACGGGCGCGCAACTCGAACAGATCAACACACAAACACTGATTAGCCTCGGCTGGCAGAGCTTCAACCTGGCCGGGACGACGATTCCGCCCGACGCCGCGAACCCCGTGCCCGCGCCGCTCGCCGACCTCATCAAGAAGGTTTCCAGTTTACAAGGGCTGACGATCCCGACCGACACACCGCCGACGTTGCGGCCCGGCGCGCAGGGGCAGGCGACGCTGCAACGCGACGGCACGCTCGTCGTCTACGTACCCGCGACGACGCCGACGACTTTCACACCTGAGCAGTTGGCGCAACTCGTTGCTCGTACGCAGCAGCAGAGCGCCGCGCAGGGTGCGCAGCCGCCGCGCATCCTCCGCGTGACGATCGTGCAGGCGCCCGTCCTCCAGCCGACGCCCTCGCCCGCACCGAGCGCCGTGCCGCCCGCCGTTGTCGGCGCGCCGAGCCCCCCACCGACGGCCACACCGGGTGTGACGACAACGGCCCAGTCTGCCCTTGCGCCGCTGGATCGCCGCTTCGATGCGATCACCGAGGAGCAGAATCGCCTCGCCGCGACGCTGATTCAAACGCAGGTCGTCGTCGAAAACGGTAAGGTGACGGCAATTTTGTATCGCGGGCAGGCGCCGAACTTCTCCGATATTGACGAGGTGATTTCCACCACGCCCGTCCCGGTCGGCAAAGATGTGACCGAATCTGTCCGCGTCAGCGAGGCGACCGACGAGATGCTGCGCACCGCGCCGGCGCAACTGCCGAAGTGGACGGAGCGGTACACGCAGTTGCCGGACGGCATCACGCAGCGCACTGCCGACCTCGCACAAAGTCTTGCGAAGGGTACGACGAACCAGTACGACTACGCGGTGGCGGTCGAAAAATACCTGCGCGAAAACTACCTGTATCAGGAAAAGATCAGCCTGCCGCCCTTCGACCGCGATGTGACCGACTACTTCCTGTTTCAGTCGAAGCAGGGCTACGGCGAGTATTTTTCGACAGCGATGCTCACGCTTCTGCGGCTCAACGGCGTCCCGGCGCGTGAGGTCGTCGGCTACCTCCCCGGTGGGCGCGCGGAGGACGGGCGATTCGTCTCGCTGGAAAACCAGGCGCACGCCTGGGTGGAAGTCTATTTCCCGCAGTACGGCTGGATCACCTTCGACCCGACGCCACGGCCCGGCATCCCGCCGATTGTGCACGGACCGCAGGTGCTGCCACCGCCCGTGAACGCGACCGATCCCGACGCGCAGGCCGCCGGTGATCTCGCGGGCGGGCAGGATCGTCTCGATGCCCGCGGCGAGGATCGCTTGCGCCAACTCGATGACGAACTGAACGGCGGATTCGGCGGTGGCGGCGCCTACATTCCCGCGAGCCAGCACCGCCAAATTAGCCCGCTTTTCTTCCTGATTCCGCTCCTGTTCGGGTTGTTCGCGCTCGCGGTCGCCTTTCTCTGGCTCCGCACCTTCCGGGGTATGGGCGGCGCAACGCAGTGGTACGCCCGCATGACCCGCGCGACAGGTCTCGCCGGCCTCGGACGCTGGAATCGCACGACGACGCCCTTCGAGACCGCGACAGCGGTGGCGCGACGGCTACCCGGTAGCAAGGATTCCGCGATGTTGATCGCGCAGCGCTACGCCGAGGAGCATTACGCCGGTCGCATCCCAAGCGAAGCCGATGCTGCTGAGACGCGCACGGCATGGATGAAATTGCGCAAACTCGTCGTACAAAGCGCGCTGCCGGGCAACCGGCGCAAAGACCGCAAAACGGCGGAAGATGCGCCACCGATCCAGCCGCGCGGTCGCCGCCAACGGTAAGAAGGGAATGTCGCGCGCATGCGCTGGCTGAAGTGGGGCATTGGCGGCCTTTTGTGCCTTGGCCTGATCGCGGGTGGTGCCGCCATGGCGTTCTCGTGGCGCGTCGCGCATGAGGTCGCGTCGGTTGAGCGGACGATTGTCGTGCCGCTTCCTACTGCAGTCGCGGTCGCAACTGCGGCGCCGACCGTATCGCCAACGACGGTTGCGACGGTGGATAGACCGACGCCGACCGCTCCTACGGCGCCGACGGCTTCGCCCGCCCCAACAGCCACCGCCATCGCGGCGCCGAACGCCGGGCAAGTTTTGCGTGATGGCGTGAAAGCGGCGGTCAATGAACCCGACGGCCATGAAGCGGTGTGGAAGGGGCAGCAGTATATTCATATCCTGCTGCTCGGCCTCGACCGCCGCGATGACGAGCCGACCCGCTCGGACACGATGATTATTGTCACGGTGGACTTGTGGGATGGCGTCGCGAGTATGCTCAGTATCCCGCGCGACCTCGTTGTCCCGATTCCCGGTCACGGGGAGGATCGCGTCAACGCCGCGTATGTCTACGGACAGTTGGCGCACCCAAATGATCCGGTTGCCGGGCCTGCATTGGCGGTTCAAACCGTCTCCCGGCAGTTCAAGGTGCCGATCGAGCACTATCTCCAGGTGGATTTTACTGGCTTTCGCGGCGCGGTGGACGCGGTCGGCGGCGTTGACATCAATGTGACGGAGACGATTGACGACCCAGAATATCCGACGGACGACTACGGCTACAAGCATATCCACTTCGATCCGGCCTGCTACCACATGGACGGCGAGCAGGCGCTCGAATATGCGCGCACGCGCCATTCCGGCAGTGACGATCAGCGGCGCGACCGGCAGATGCAGGTGATGCAGGCCGTGCTCGACCGAACAGGCGACCTCGACGCCGCGCGCCGTCTGCCGGAGATCGTCAAATCACTCGGCGCATCGGTGCAGACGAGCATCCCGTGGGAGGGTCAACTGTCGCTGGCGCGTATGAGCCGTCGCATCAATGCGACCGGCGTTCAGCGCTTTTCGATTGGGCCACCGATGGTCAGGCCGACGATTACGCGCTATGGTGCGTGGGTCTACATCGGCGATTGGCCCGCGATCGGTGATCTCGTCCGCGAAGCGACCGATCCGAAGCGGCCGATTCAGCAGGATCGGCCGACAACCCAGGAGAGCGGCACGCATGACCTCACCAACGCCAGCCCTGCACCCCGTTGTGGTACTCGGTAGCATCAATACCGACCTCGTCGTCCGCGCGGCGCATTTCCCGCGCCCCGGCGAAACGATGCACGGCTCCGATTTCGCGGTGATTGGCGGCGGCAAGGGGGCGAATCAGGCGACCGCCGCTGCACGGCTCGGCGCGCCGGTACAGTTCGTCGGCGCGGTCGGAACGGACGACTTCGGCGCGCGCCGGATTGAGGAACTGATCGAGGCGGGCGTGGATGTTGCCGGCATCGTTCGCATCGTGGACAGCCCGACGGGCGTCGCACTGATCACCGTCAATGAGCAGGGCGAAAACACGATCATCGTCGCCGCCGGTGCAAACTGGCGTGTGACGGAGGATCATATCTCCGGGACGATGCTGGCGATGGCGGCGGGCGGCCTGCTCGTCGCGCAGCTCGAACTGCCGCTCGAAACAACGGCCGCCGGCCTCGCCCGCGCGCGCATGGCGGGCCTGACGACGCTCCTCAACACCGCTCCCTACACGCCGGAGGCGCGGAGCCTGCTCCACCATGTGGACATCCTCGTCGCAAACGAGGTGGAGGCGGGTGATCTTGCCGAGTGGGCGAGCGTGGTTACGGAGGAGAATGGCGCGGATGTCGCGGCACGGCTCCGGGCGCGCGGCCCACAGACAGTGATCGTCACGCTCGGCGCGGCGGGTGTGATCGTCGCGACGGCCACGGAAACGACGCTCATTCCCGCGCCGCGCGTGCAGGTCGTGGACACAACGGGTGCGGGTGACTGCTTCACGGGCGCGCTCGCTGCCGCGCTCGTCGGCGGGGCGGAGATAGACGAGGCCGCACGGCGGGCGGTCGCGGCGGCGAGTTATTCGACGACGATTTTCGGCGCCACGACCGGCATGCCGACGACGGAACAACTGGATGCGTTCGTGCGCTCGATGAGCGCGTCGTAGCGATAGATGGAGGCTTTACGCAGATCACGAGAGAAATCCGGTGGTGGCGGGCTTTAGCCTGCCTCTGCGTCGCAGGCTAAAGCCCGCCACCACCGGGAAAATCGCCTCGACTACAGAAGCCTTACGATGAAGGAGACACAGATGCAGGAAAATCAAACGCCGCTCGTACAATTTGGGCCGGGTGGCGAGCAGTGGTGGCAGATACCGTCGGGTGCGTCACTCGTCGCGAGTGATGGCGTCACGGTCGGCACTGTCCTATCCATCGGGACGGCGTATTTACGTGCCGGGGACTCGATGCTGGGTGGCGGCGATGTATACGTGCCCCTGCAAGCGATCGGCGGCTACGATGCCGCATCGAATGTCGCCCATCTCACCGTGACATCCGAGGCGGTGCGCGCGATGTTCGGCAACGCGCCCGCGAACGACGCCTATTCGTTGCAGACGATGCACCCGAATACGCTCCCATTGCCGACGACCGCACCGCCGACCGCCGTGCGCGAATTGAATATCGCACTGCGCGAGCAGGAAGTCGTGATTACCGTGCTCCCCAATGTCGTGAAGGAAGTGCTCGTCCGCCGCGAACTGCGGAGCAATGAAGTGACGGTAACCGAAACCGTGCGGAAAGAAACCGCGCATGTCGAGGTGGAACGGGAGACGCCGTAAGTTCCTGAAGCCTACGCTACGATCAATCCGCGATCATTTTCCGTCGGGCCACGGCGCGATCAGCGGCGCGTCGTCGCGAACAGCGAGCAGGGCGACGCGCTCGCCCGGATACTTGAGCAGGTTGTTGTTCCAGCCGACGAGCCATCCGTCCGCACCGGCGCGCATCTCGCTTTCGGGGATCGGTCGGCCCCACAAGTCCACTATGCGCGCCAGCAGATCGCCCGCCGCGAAGGCATCACCCGGCAGCAGCAATGGCTCGACGATCCCGGTCGCCCGTGCGCGGATCGAATCATCCTCCCGCGTCGGGAAGCCGGGCGCGACGATCCTGACGCCCGTCGGCGGGCGGATTTCGCCGTCCACCATACCCGCCCAGACTAATGTGTTCTCGATGCCCTGCACCGCCGCCGCGACCGCCGGCCAATCCACGCCGATGCCCATGCCGAGTTCGAGCGTCAGCGCCGGGATGCCTGCCTCGTTCACCGCTGCACCCGCGACCGAACGATGTAGCTCGCGCTTGACGTATTTCTCCGGCGTCGCCTCGTTGACAACCGACAGCCCGAATGCATGCGCGAGGTCGTCCAATCGGGCGGCAAGCGTTTCGGCGCGCGGTTTGTCGCTCTCATCGTCATACAGGACGCGATCACGGATAATAAACGGTACGGAAAGGATGCTCGCGTTGTGCAGGTCGAGCAGGATGTCCGCACTCGGCTTGACGTGCGACCAGATCGTCTGTGCGATCGTTTCGAAGACGCTCGGCGGCTCGGGGGATTCCGCGTCCGGGCGCGTCTTGCGGGTCGGGAAGGTGCGGTTGGGGTCGGTGCGGTCGTAATACGCCGTCCGCGAGGCGGTCCTGAGTCCGGCCGGGTTGAGCGACGGCATCGCGACGACTGTGCCTCGCAATCGGGGTGGCAGGGCGGCGACCATCGTTCGGTGGATCGCCGGGATGCCGGCATACTCGGCACCGTGGATATTTGCCGTCAGCCAGAGCGTTGGGCCGTCCTCCCGGCCCTGCGCGATCAGCACCGGCAGCCGTTCGGGGACGCCGTTCGGGTGATCCAGCACGTCGAGATGACCATAGGTGAGTTCGCCGGGACGGGCTTCCGCCGTGCCGATCCGTCGTCCGTGTGCGCTGGGCATAACAACTCCTTAGTCGCTGCGGCATCCAATGTGCAGTGCGGGCTACAGCATACGCGACGGCGACTGACCGAACAACCGTGCTATACTTCGTTGTGGCGATCCGGTTGGCGTGCAAACGCTCATCGGAGGTTTTTGCGTTCGCCCTTTCGATTACTCGCCCTTTTTTGTGGGCGACCTTATGGAAGGAATGTCCCCGTATGGCGCTTGCCGATCTCCTGCCTCTCCTCCGCGATCAACCGTGGTTCGCCGAAATGGTCGCGGCGATTGACCGCGGCGAGCGGCGGGCGATTCCGTTACCGGGGTTGGCGGTCGCGGCGCGCCCGTATGTGGAGGCGGCGATCGCGGCGTACGTCGGACGCCCCGTCCTGCTCGTCACCTCGCGGCCCGACCGTGCGCAGGAGATCGTCGAGGCAATCGGCGCGTACTTGCCGCCGGACACCGTCGCGCTTCATCAATGGCAGACGCCCGACGCGCTGCCCTATGAGGTGCTACCGCGCGACCCCGCCACCGCTGCGCCCCGGCTGAATATCCTGCACCGCCTCGCGACGGCGCGCGACGAGGGCGTGTGCCCCCTTGTCGTCGCGTCGGCGGGTGGATTGATGCGCCCGGTCATGCCGGTGGAGGAACTGCGGCGTCATACGACGCTCCTGCGCGTCGGCGGGCGGTTCAATGAGCGGGAGCGGCTCGCGGAATGGATCGCCTGGGGCTATACGACGGAGCCGCTGGTCGAGCACCCCGGCCAACTCTCGCGGCGCGGCGGCATCATTGATATTTTCCCGCCGACGGTGGACAGCCCTGTCCGCATCGAACTGTTCGGCGACGAGATCGAGAGCATCCGCCAGTTCGATCCGGCGACGCAGCGTTCGTCCGGGCGCGTTGACCGCGTAGCGATCATCCCGCCGGTCGAGTTGCCACCGTGGCGGGCCGACACCGCCTCCGTCGCCCTCGCCGATGTGGAACTCGACGGCCTCCGACCGGAGATCATCGCGGAATGGCAGCGGCACCGGGCGGCGCTGGAACGCGGCGATGTGCCACCACTCGGCGACGGGCCGTTGACGCCGTATTTCCTGCCCGAGATGGCGACCTTACTTGACGCCCTCGCGGACGATGCGCTGGTGATCGTGGACGAGCCGGGCGCGGTGCGCCTTGCGGGGACGCAACTGGCGGCGCAGGCGGAGGAATTGCGCGCCCAGTTCGTGCAGGGCGGCGAACTGCCGCCGGCTATCCGTGTTCCGTACCTGCCGTGGGAAGCGGTGCAGGGACGGATTGACGCGCGGACGCATCTGAATATCGGCTCGTGGGATGAGACGCCCGGAGCGGAAGACGAGCAAGTGGCGCGCGGCGGACTCGGCTTCGATCCCGCTCCGGCGTTCGGCGGGCGGCTCGACCAAGCGCTTGAGGCGATCCGCCGCGCGTCGGTGGCTGGCGAGAGGGTGGTGATCGCGACCAATCAGGATCAGCGGATGCGCGAACTGCTGCTCGAAGCCGACTTGTACCCGATGGCGCGGACGAACCGGCCCCGCGCCACGGGCGATGCGCCGCTCGCTCATCTCGTGCCGCCGCCGAAGGGGGGCATCGAACTCGTGCATGCTGCGCTTCCCGTCGGCTGGCACAGCGCGCCGCTCGGCACGCTCTTACTTACCGACCGAGAGTTGTTCGGCGTGCAGACGGTCGTGCGACGACCGACGCGCCGCTCGCAGACCGCCGCCCACGCCTTTATCGAGGGGTTGGAGGAGGGGCAATACGTCGTCCATATCGAGCACGGCGTCGGTGTCTATCGCGGCCTGATCACGTTGACGACGAGCGGCGCGGCGCGCGAGTACCTGCTGATCGAGTATGCCGGTGCGGATCGCCTCTATGTGCCCGTGGACCAGACCGACCGCGTCGCGCCGTATCAGGCGGGCGGCAACGATCCGACGGTGCACAAACTCGGCGGGGGTGAGTGGGCGCGGATGAAAAGCCGCGTCAAGAAGGCGGTCCTCGACCTTGCGGACGATCTCGTGAAGCTCTACGCGGTCCGCGAGACCGCCGAGCGGCCAAGTTATGGTGAAGACACGCCGTGGGACAATGCGCTCGCCGATTCGTTCCCGTATGAAGAAACGGCCGATCAGCAGCGCGCGATCAACGAGGTGCGGCGCGACCTCGAAGAAAGCGAGCCGATGGACCGTCTGCTGTGCGGCGATGTCGGCTTCGGCAAGACGGAAGTCGCGCTCCGGGCGGCGTTCAAGGTCGTCAATGCCGGCCAGCAAGTCGCCGTGCTCGTCCCAACGACGGTACTCGCCTTGCAGCACTACCGGACATTCCACGAGCGCCTGGCGGCCTTCCCGGTGCGGATCGAGATGCTTTCGCGGCTGCGGACGGTGCGCGAGAACGAGACGACGGCGAAGGCGCTCGCGGACGGCCAGATAGACATCGTGATCGGCACCCACCGCTTGTTGCAGAAGGACATCCGTTTCAAGCGGCTCGGCCTGATCGTCGTGGACGAGGAGCAGCGCTTCGGCGTGCGACACAAGGAGCGATTCAAGCAGATGCGCGCCGAGGTGGACGTGCTGACGCTCACCGCGACGCCGATCCCGCGCACCCTGCACCTCTCGCTGATCGGCGTCCGCGATCTGTCGCTGATCCAGACGCCGCCGGAGGAGCGATTGCCCGTCCGCACCTTCGTCACGCCGTACACCGAGAGCCTCGTGCGCGAGGTGATCCTGCGGGAGTTGGATCGCGATGGGCAGGTCTTTTTCGTCCACAACCGCGTCCAAAGCATCCCGCACTACTACAAGATGCTCACCGATCTCGTCCCGGAGGCGCGCATCGGCATCGGTCACGGTCAGATGGAGGACGGCAAACTCGAAGAGGTGATGCTGAAGTTTGTCCAGCGTGAATTCGACGTGCTACTCTGCACCACGATCATCGAATCGGGCCTCGACATCCCGAACGCGAACACACTGATCGTGGACGATGCGGCCAACTACGGCCTGACGCAACTTTACCAATTGCGTGGCCGCGTCGGGCGCTCGTCCAACCGCGCGTACGCGTACTTTCTCTACGATGCGACGAAGCCGATAACCACCGAGGCGCAGCAGCGGCTCGAAGCGATTCAGGAGGCGACCGACCTCGGCGCGGGTTTCCAACTGGCGATGCGCGACCTGGAGATTCGCGGTGCGGGCAACATCCTCGGCGCGGAGCAGAGCGGGCATATCGCCTCGGTCGGCTTCGATCTCTACACGCGCCTCCTGCACGCGGCGGTCGAGGAGGCGCGCACTGGCGAAGTGACGCCCGAAGAACGACCCGTCTCGCTCGATCTGCCGGTGACGGCGTTCCTGCCGCCCTCGTATGTGCCTGACGACCCGCTGCGCATCACGCTCTACCGGCGCATCGCCGACCTCGACACGCTCGTCGGCGTGGACGAGATGGCGCGCGAACTCGCCGACCGCTTCGGCCCTGTCCCGCCGCCCGTCGCCGGCCTGCTCGACCTCGTGCGCTGGAAAATCCGCGCGCGAAATGTCGGCGTCGAGGTTATCAACCAGATCGAGCATGAGATCGTCCTGCGCCCCGTCCCGACGGTGCGGCTCAATCAATCGCGCCTGCTCCGCCAGTTCGGCCGCGAAATCCGCTTCACCCCGAATACGATCCGCCTCAACGCCCGCCACCTGCCCGACTGGCGCGCCGCGCTGAACACCGCCTTGACGGAGATCGAAGCAGCAGCGGCGCAAGGATTGCCCGCGCTGGAAGCAGCCGGTATGGCATCCCGGGGATCATAAGGAGCACGAGCAGTCATATTGGTGCGGCGGGCTTTAGCCTGCCACTCTTCACTTCGACAGGCTGATGAACATTAACAACCGGTAATGGGGGCACAGGTTTTCAACCTGTGAGCCTGGCAGGTTGCAAACTTGCCTCACCAAGCCTTTACCCAGTTAGGTTGTTGAGGTTCATAAGCCCGCCACCATCGGGACAACCAAGACTGAATTGTCACAATGACCCCCTACACGGCACTCGGCTGCAAAACAATCTCCCGACCTTCCGCGCCGGAGCGGTAGATGGCGTCGAGGATACGCAGGATTTCCAAGCCCTGATCCACCGTCGCGATCGGTTGCGCACTGTCGCGCACGCATTCGGCGAAGTGGCGCATCTCGTTCTCGAATGAGGCGAGCAGCATCTCCTCGGGCGTCAGGATGATGTGCGTCGGGATGGCGTTGATCTGCTCGTCCGCGATGGTCGTGAAGAGTTGGAAAGGTGGCACCGGCTGCCCGGTCGGCGCTTCGCGGCCCCAGCGTTCGTACTTCGCGCCGCCGCGCGTACCGAGCAGTTCGGTGAAGACGCGCTCGCGTTCGATGTAGCCGCCCCACGACGTTTCGAGGTAGATTGTGGCACCATTGTCGAGGTGGATCATCCCCGCGCCGAGGTCCTCGATGTCGAGCGGGCCGAGCAGCGGTTCCATCTCCTTTGCGAGGCGGTCATAGACGACGCCGCTGACGCGCGTCGCCTTCGGGCTACCCATCAGCCAGAGCGCGAGGTCGAGCATGTGGACGCCGAGGTCAATCAGCGGCCCGCCGCCCGACTTCTCCTTCTCCATGAACCAGCCGCGCACCGTGCCCCCCCAGCGGCGGCGCATCCAGCCTGTTTTCGCGTAATAAATGTCGCCCAGTGTGCCCGCGTCAATCGCTCGCTTCAAGGCTTGGATTTCGACACGGAAACGGTTGTTCAGCGCGAGCATGAAGATGCGGTCACTGCCGTGGACGGCGGCGGTGAGCCGTTCGCCCTCGGCGAGCGTGTTCGCGAGCGGCTTTTCGCACAAAACGTGCTTGCCCGCTTGGATCGCCTCGATGCTGATCGGCGCGTGGAGCCAGTTCGGCAGGCAGATACTGACGGCGTCGATGTCCGGTCGCGCCAGCAGGGATTGGTAATCGCCGGTGACGGTTTCGATGTCGGGGAAGCGCGCGTGGGTGCTGGCGAGCAGGCTCTCGCTCATGTCGCAGATCGCCGCGACATTGACGAACGGCAGTTTGCGGTAGCCTTCGAGATGGCGCTGACCGGGCCAGCCAAGCCCGATCACCGCGACATTGAGTTTGTCATTTGCCCCGACGCTCACGAAATGTTCCCTTTCGAATAGCGCGATTACCGATTCGATGGGATGACAGGCTGGAAAGCCTGCTACTCCACGATCATCGGCGCGCAGTGTAGCATGGTCCTTCCCGACAACAACAAAAAAGGCCCCCGCCGGTTGGGTACCGGACGGGGGTTGGGGAGGGGGAAGGAATGTGCTAGTTGAGTGAGTGACCACCCCGGACCGACGCGCGGCCCTCGATGATCAACTCCTTCGCCTGCTCACGGGTCAGTTCCTCAATGCCACCGACCTTGAGCGTCTGCAAGCGTGTCGCAAGATCGAAGCCATGGTCGCCGAGTGAGCGCAGTTGCGCGTGCTGGTGGACATTCGAGCGGTCGTCCGACGCGGGCGTAGCGACGGCTGTGCCCGCACTCTGCGCTTCCGGCTGGGCCACGCCATTGGACGGGCCACGCCGGGTTGCCGGGAGCCTACTCGGCGCGGGTGTGGGTGTTGGGGCTTCGGCTGCCGCTTCCGGTCGGGGCCGGCTTACCGCACCGATAGGCGTGACATTGTCGGCGCCCTCCGGGCCGTCGGTGCGACGCGTCACGCGTTCATCCTTCGCGGCGCCACGGCCATCCATCGGTTCGCCGTCGTCGAAGTCCGTCGCGGCGTCCGTGCCGTAGCCGAGGACGGCGCAGGCGCGGCCAATCGCCTTGGTCTCGGCCTTCTCGTAGAAGTCCGGGAAGTCCTGCACCGTTTCGCTGCCGTGGCCGCTCGACACCGCGCCGTTCGGCAGGGTGATCGTGCATTTGAAGCGGGCGTGCTCGACATCGCCCTCGATCTGCTCGGTGACGACCTGCGCGGTTGGAAACTCCGCCCGCAGCCAGGCGACGCGCCACTTCACATCGAGATAATCCTGCATCCCCTGCCGGGTACGGATTTTGCGCATGTGCCCGGCGGCGTCGAATGTGCGCCCCTGTGGCTGTTCGTCTACGGTTGCTGCATTGCTGCGTGCCATCTGTGATCCTCCTGCCATACCTCCCCCTTCCTTTTCGGGAAGGGGGCCGGCGTGTACGTTTAGCGGGCGGCGATTGCGGTGCCCGTCTCGACCGGTTCCGCCTTGATGTCGGCCGCTTCGTCCTCGACGGGCGCGTTCGCCGTGCCCAGGAGCAGGAACTGCGCGACGACGACTTCGATTGCCGTGCGGATGACGCCATTGCGATCGGCGTATGGGCGCGTCTGCAAACGACCCTCGATAAAGACAGACTTGCCCTTCGCGCCATAGGTGCTCATCGTTTCCGCCTGCCGGTCGAAGAAGACGAGCCGGAACCACTCGACCGACTCTTCGCGCTCGCCGTCCGCCGAGCGGCGGAAGCCGTTGACCGCCAGCGACGCGGTCGCCATCGCGACGCCGTCCGCCGTGTAGCGCAGTTCGGGATCGTTACCCAGGTTGCCGATGAGCGTGACGCGGTTCAATCCTCGTGCCATGATGTGGTGCCCTCCAGCCGCTTCGTGTTCCATTCCGATTACGTTTGCCGTTTCGTCTCCGGTGGGTGCGGCCTCAACCCTTCCCGGCGTACCGCTATTGTCTCATGCGAACAAATGTTCGTCAACTCCGGCACATGAATTTACCGCATTGGAATGCGGCAAAAAAGGCATCAAAATTGTACTGTTCGATTTTTGCGCTGGTTTGTTCTCTTTTCGGCGAACCGTGCCGTCTCGAATCAGCGCCAGAGAATCTTCACATCCTCGTCGTCGGAAAAGGCTTTGAGAATTTCTTCAGCGCGTTCTTTGTCGCCTTCGAGGATAAGGATGTCGTGCGGCTGCATCGCGGGGCCGAGATAGGCGATACCCATGCCACGAGCGCGCGCCATGCAGGGTATCTCGTGCATTTTTAGGATGCCGATCAGCATATCCGCCGCCATTTGATTCTCCGCCGTGGCGACCGGGATGATTTTCCCCTCGGGGTGGGGTTCGTCGGCGCGTTTGCGGAATGGGAATGGCATCGTTAGTCCCCGGTCAGTCGGGCAATGGTCACGCCCTCGCCGCCCTGCTGATCGGGCGCGGACTCCGTGCCGGCGGCGAGTGGGTTGCCGCGCAGGTACTCGCGCACGACTTGGCGGAGTGCGCCGGTGCCCTTGCCGTGGATGATGCGGAGATAGGGCATCCCCGCGAGGACGGAATCGTTCAGCGCGCGATCCAGCACATCCGCCACTTCCACGGCGCGCATGCCGCGCAAGTCCACTTCGAGTGAAGCGTTCGCCGGCGCGGCCGGCAGCGTGATCGGGGCGACGCGTGGTTGGCGCGGTCGCTCACCGCGCAGCGTGGCACGCCGGACGGCCTCGCGGTTCGACAAGCGGCTCAATCCGGTGAGCGGCTGCCGCATCGTGAACGAGCCGACCTGCACATCCGCCTCGCCGCTCGCCGGATAGAGGACGGTAATCAGCCCTTCCGAGTCGCCGAAGGCCGAGACGAGCACGCGATCACCCGCCTGGAGCGGTCGGTCGGGGCCTTCGGGCGGCAGGTTGATAATCTGCGGCGGCGTCGGTTTCGGGGCGGCAGCCTCGCGCGCGTTCGCCTCTTTCAGTTGCTGCTGCGTTTCGAGCGCACGCTGGTCCGCCTGCTTGATCCAATCGCGCGTCACGCTCACCGTGTCGCGCTCGCGGGAGAGGCGGCGCAGGTCGGCGCGCAGCTCGGCCAATTCTTGCTCGATTGAAGCGAGACCCTCGGCGCGGGCGTCGCGCTTCGCCTTCTCCGCCTCAAAGAGCGCCCTGGCCGCGTCGCGCTTCATCTGCTCAGCCTGGGCGCGATCGCGGCTGGCGCGGGAGCGGGCGCGCTCTGCCGCCTCGCGCTCGCCCTTGATCCCTTCCAGCAGCGTATCCACCTGCACGACTTCCGGCGCGACGTACTGCCGCGCCCGCTCCACAACGGCAGGGTCGAGGCCGAGCCGTTGCGCGATGGCGAGCGCGTTGGAGCGCCCCGGTACGCCGACCGTCAGGTGATAGGTGGGCGAGAGCGTTTCGACATCGAACTCGACGCTACCGTTTTCAACGCCCGGTGTCGCGTAGGCGTACGATTTCAGTTCGCTGTAGTGCGTCGTGGCGATGACGAGCGGGCCGCGTTCGAGGAGCGTGGCGATCAGCGCACGCGCGAGGGCGGAGCCTTCCTCCGGGTCTGTCCCCGCGCCGAGTTCGTCGAGCAGGACGAGCGAGTCGGGGGTGACATCCCGCAGCGTGGCGATCACGCGCGTCATGTGACTACTGAAGGTGGAGAGCGACTGTTCGATGCTCTGCTCGTCGCCGATGTCGGCGAAGATGCTCTCGAAGACGGGCATCACACTCCGCTCGTCGGCGGGTATGTGCAGGCCGGATTGCGTCATCATCGCGAGCAGCGCGACGGTTTTAAGCGCGACGGTCTTGCCCCCCGTATTCGGCCCGGTGATGACGAGGATGCGGAACCGGTCGCCGAGCGAAAGGTCGGTCGGCACGACGGTGCCGGTCAGCAGCGGGTGCCGCGCCTCGATCAGATCGAGGCGGAGCGACGGGTGCGCGCCCTCCGGGACCTGCCTCGGCGCGTCGTCCGCGGTCCAGAGGCGTGGCGCGTTCGCCCGCATCTCCGCCGCGAGCCGCGCCTTGGCGAGGGCGAAATCAATCGCCGCGATGCCGCTCATCGCCCGTTCGAGGGCGTCCGCTTCCTTCGCGACATACGCGGTGAGCGCCTGCAAAATGCGTTCGATCTCGCGTTCCTCTTCGATCTGCAGCGTCCGCCAGCGGTTGTTCAACTCGACCGCTTCCATCGGCTCGACAAAGAGCGTCTGCCCACTCGCGGACGTGTCGTGGACAATGCCGGGCACCTGCGCCCGCTGATCGGCGCGCACCGGCACGACGTACCGCCCGGCCCGCTCGGTGACGATCGGCTCCTGCAACGCCGCCGCCCGCGCGCCGCGCGTGAAACCGTTCATGTACTCGACGAGCCGGCTCTGCGCCGACCGGACGCCGATGCGAATACGTCGCAGTTCGTCCGATGCGCTGTCGAGCACATCGCCGCGCGGCGAGATGGCGGCGGTGATCGTCGCATCGAGGTTTGTGAAGTCGCTGAGTGCGGCGGCGTGGTCGAGGATGACCGGGAAGCGCTCGGATGCTTCGGGTAAACGCGTGACTGTCCGGCGGAGCGTACGTGAGGCAGCGGCGGTGTCGCGGATGTCGAGCAGTTGCGCCGGGTTGAGCGTCACGCCGAGGTCGGCCAGGCGCACCGGCTCGCGCACATCTCGCGCGCCACCAACGCCGATCTCCGGTATCGAGGCGAGCAGCGTCCGTGCCTCGGTCGTCTCCGTTAGCATCCGGCGAACGGACGGCACGGTCGTGTCGGGCAGGAGCGCTTCCGCCCGCTCGCGCGCCAGCGAGTAATCGCAGACGCGCGCGAGGCGGGCAAGCACTTTCGGGTATTCGAGCGTTTCGAGAATGCTCGCCGCAATCGGCACCGGAACGACCTTCCCCACTCAGGCGGGGTGGGCCAGCCCCGCAACACTCGGATAAACATCCGGCAGCCCGTTCGGGAAAAAGACCCCGATCAGCCGGAGATAGACCGCCATCGGCTGGGCGAGGCGCGGCACGAGGTGCGAGTGCGCCGTCTGCTCCCGCGCGAAGGCGACAATCCCGACCGACATCGGAATACGGGCGACCGTCACGAACGCCACGACAACCAGCAGCACGACGACGACCGCGAGCACGACCGACAGCCCCGCCGAAAGGAGGTTGCCGATCAGCGGCCCGGCGCCCCAGCGCGCGACCGCCATCATCCCGGCGATCCGCCGTAGCAGCCCGCGTAGGAGGAGCGCTCCACCGACGAGCAGCAGCGCGAAGACGGTCAGTCGCACCGTCAGATTGTCTTTGTCCGGCAAGAAGCGCACCACGGCCAGCTGCGTCGCCGGACGATACAGGATACCAGCCAGCACCGACGCCGCATAGACCGCGACGATGTCCGCGACCACCGTGATCGGTGGCTGCGTGAACGTTAGCGCCGCCACACCGAGCGCCGCGACGATCAGCGCGATATCGAATGCATCCATGCGTCACCCCCATAGGTGTACGTACATATCCGCGTTATTGTAACACGGCGCGCTTCCTTCTCAAGTACAATAAATGTGAATGAGGGTATTCAGGCGTCGGCATGACACCATCGAATAGACGCAATCGGACAAAGACGTCCGAAAGGAAGATGTGGTGATGCACCGGATAATACGACTATGGTCGCGAAGATCGGCTCTCACCGTGGCACTCGGTACCGGCATCGCTGCAATGACCGCTGCGTGCGGTGGGAGGAGCGAGAGTGCGGTAGTCGGTGGGAGGGTAAATGTTGGTAGCGTGAATGACATTCGCGTGTCGCTCGCGAACCAGCAGTACGTGCGGAACACGGAAGGGCGATTGTTCCTGCTCCCCGCAACTGAGAACGCGGTGATTGCTGTCTCGTGGAAATGCACACACATGGGCTGCGCGCTGCCACCCCCGGATGGCAAGGGTGGCATCATCGAATGCCCATGCCACGGCGCCCGATTCGACAGCAAGACCGGTATCCGGTTGAGCGGCCCAGCCAATCGCCCGCTCGATTACTTCCACGCGGTGGTCGAGAGTGGCAATGTCGTCGTGGATACCAGCCAGGTCTTCACACGCGCGGCGTTTGAGATCGGACAGATTGCGCCACTGAGTTAAGCCGCGCACATCAAGTTGGCGTTCAGTATTCTCATGTTGCTGAACGACTTCCATTGTCTGGATCGGAATCGCTTTCAAGGCCTGCATCGAGATATGTCGCTGTTGACGATAGCAGATTGCCGTGGTACGTTCTACGACTAACTGAATATCCCGCGATGAAGGGGAAGAGTACCCGCCACGCGGCCGACAGCGAACCAGGGAATTGTGCGAGCCTGGAAACGGCCAAGCGAGCGGCGAACGCGCCTCGGAGCGGCCCACCGAAGAAAGCAGTAATGCAAGTAGGTGGCGGTGGGCGGCGCCCACGGCAAAATAGCGCCAATACGAGTGGTCGGGGCGGATGCTCCGGCAACGAGGGGTGGTACCACGGGATGCGCTACAATGACGCTCTCGTCCCTCCGGGATGCGGAGGACGATGGGGCGTTTTTTTGATTGTTCACGGGCCCTCGGCACAATGCGCGAGGAGGGGCAGAGATAATGGGCGTCGTACTTGACACGACACAGCATGTGCAATCCGCGCTGGCGAAGGTGGCGGCGAATCCGGCCGAGCCAATCGCGAAAGCCGTGCTTTGCTGGACAGGCGGGCTGGATTCCGCGATCTGCGCCGTGCTTCTCCGGGAGCATTATCATGCGGCGGAGATCGTCGCGATCACTGTTGATGTTGGGCAGGGCGAGGACGAACTGCACCGGGCGCGCGAGCGGGCCGAAGCGCTCGGCCTCGATCTCCGGTTTCTCGATGCGCGGGCCGAGTTTACCGAGTGGCTGGCGAAGGCGATCCGCGCCAATGTGGACTACGACGGCTACCCCTGCGCGACGAGCATGACGCGCCAGTTGATCGGCGCGACCGCCGCGAAGTATGCCGCCCAACTCGGCTGCGACGCGATCGTGGACGGTTCGAGCGGCAAGGGGAACGATCAGTACCGTGCACAGAACACCTTCAAACTCTTCGCGCCCGATCTGCGCATCCTCATCCCCGTGCGCGATCTCAATCTGACGCGCCTGGAAGAGATGGCGCTCTGCGAGCACTACGGCATCCCGATCCAGGAGGTGATCCTCGGCGGCGAAGACAAGACGATGTGGTGCCGCTCGATCGCCTCCGGCGGCATCACGCTCGAAACGGAACTCCCGGACGACATCTGGCTCTGGTACACGCCGCCGTACAACGCGCCCGATGTCGCGACGACGCTCGCGCTCACCTTCGAAGCGGGCGTGCCCGTCGCGATCAACGGGCAGCGGATGCCGCTCGCCGAACTCGTACCGATCCTCAACGATGTCGGCGGGGCGAATGGCCTCGGCCGGATTGACATCATCGAGGACGGCATCATGGACCTGAAAAGCCGCGAAATTTACGAAGCGCCCGCCGCCGCGATTATCCTCGCGTTGCACCGCGATCTGGAGCAACTGACGCTGACGCGCGACGAAATTCAGTTCAAGAAGATCGTGGACGCGCAGTGGTCCAGCCTCGTCTTCGGAGCCGAATGGTTCACGCCGTTGAAGGCGGACCTCGACGCGTTCATCGCGCAGTCGCAGGGGCCGGTGAATGGGACGTATGAGATCGAACTGTATAAGGGGACGATGACGATTCTCAGCCGCCAATCGCCCTCGTCGCTCTACTTCCCGGAGGTGCGCTCGATCCAGTCGTCCTCGTTCGACCAGCGATGGTGCGGCCCGGCGGCGCAGGTGCGTGCCTTGCCATTCGAACTGCTCGCCAAGCGAGACACCCGCTGGAAGGCGGCACGCAGTGGCACATCATCGGAAGGGGAGAGCTGAGTGGCGACAGCGGGGCCGAAACTCTGGCAGAAGGATGTGCAACTCGACGCGCTCGCCGAGCGATACGAGATTGGCGACGATGCCGTCCTCGACAACCGCCTCGTGCCCGCCGATGTTTGGGGTTCGATGGCGCACGCGATCATGCTGCACCGCATCGGCATCCTGACGCGCGACGAGGTGAACGCGCTCTTGAAAGAACTGACGCACATCCTCGCACTATACGACGCGGGCGCGTTCATGCTCGCCGAGGGCGACGAGGATGTCCACACGAAGATCGAGAACCATCTGACCGAGACGACGGGTAACGCCGGGAAGAAGATCCACACGGCGCGCTCGCGCAACGATCAGGTGCTGGTGGATACGCGCCTGTACACCAAGGGCGAACTCCTCGCGACGATGGCCAATGTCGTTGACGCCGCCGATGCCTTCACGACCTTCGCCGAGCGCGAAGAATGGACGCCGATGCCGGGATACACGCACATGCAGCGCGCAATGCTTTCCTCGGTCGGCTTGTGGGCGAGCGCCTTCGCCGAATCACTGATGGACGACCTCGCGCTGCTAAAGACGGCATACCATATCACGGATCAGAACCCGCTCGGTTCGGCGGCGTCATACGGCGTCAATCTGCCGATTGACCGGCAGTTGACGAGCGATTTGCTCGGTTTCGCGAAGGTGCAGAACAACGTCCTCTACACACAGAATGCGCGCGGCAAGTTTGAATTGCTCGCGGTGCAGGCGCTGGCGCAGGTGATGCTCGACCTGTCGAAGTTCGCGCAGGACATGCTGCTCTTCGTGACGAGCGAGTACAACTTCCTGCGGATGTCCGCGACGCTCGAAACCGGCAGCAGCATCATGCCGCAGAAGCGCAACCCGGACCTGATGGAACTCGTGCGCGGCCGGACGCACACGGTGCTCGCCTTGCAGCAGCAGATCGCCGGGATCATCGCCGGGCTGCCCTCCGGCTACAACATTGATTTCCAGGAGACCAAGGGGCCGATGATCCGCGCCTTCGACACGGTCAACGACGCGCTGGCGATCTGCGCGCTGACGATCCGCAACACGACGGTGAATGAGCAGGCGATTCGCGCCGCCTGCTCGCCCGAACTCTTCGCGACCGACATGGCGTACGCCCTCGTCAAGCAGGGGATGCCGTTCCGCGATGCCTATCGCCAAATCGCCAAAATCGCGGACGATCTGCCGTCGGTGGATGCGGACGCGGCACTCCGCGAGCGGACGCATCTCGGCGCGAGCGGCAACCTCGGTTTGGAGCATCTGAAGCGTTGGATCGCGGAAGAGCGCGCGATCGCCGAACGGCAGCGCGACGCATTCGCGGGTGCGATCACATCCCTTGTGGCACGGGCGGAACAGGGCGTTTGATATGAAGCGTGCGTGGAAAGGATAGCAGCGATGACCGCAACAGCAACAATGACGGCGGAATGCCCGGAATGTGGGGCGGAGTGGGAGGTTTCTGGTTTAACCAAGGGCGAGATCATCCAGTGCCCGGAATGCGGCGTCGAACTCGAAGTCGTCGAGATCGAACCGCTCGAACTGCAACTCGCGCCCGAAGAAGAGGAAGATTGGGGAGAGTAGGAAGTACTGAGTGCTGAGTACTGAGTACTAAGGGGAATCGGCCTCACTCAGCACTCCGCACTCGTTACTGAGCGAACGGAGTGAGCGGCGTGTCGCAGCGGGTGGCGATCTTGATGACGCGGATGCGGACGGACGAGAAGCGGATTGCGGCCGCGATCGAGGCGCGCGGTGCGACCGTCGAATTGGTGCCGGATCACGCGCTGATCTTCGATCCGCACACCGACGCGTATGGGCAGTTCGATGCGATCCTCGACCGCTCGCTCCATCTCTCGCGTTCCCGCTACGTGACGACGCTCTTCCAGGCGGCGGGCATCCCGACGGTGAACACGCCCGCCGTCATCAATCTGTGCAGCAACAAGCTGCGGCAGACGGCGGTGCTCAACGAGGCGGAGGTGCCGGTGCCCGCCGTCCGCATCGCCTTCTCGCCCAAAGCGGCGGTCGAGGCGATGGAGCAGATCGGCTACCCGGTTGTCCTCAAGCCGATTATCGGTACGGGTGGGCAACTCGTCTCGCTGATCGAGGATCGCGACGCGGCGGAAGCGGTGCTGGAACACAAGGCGACGCTCGGTTCGGCGCATCACGAGGTCTTCTACATCGAGGAATACATCCCGAAACCGGGGCGCGATTTGCGTGCGACCGTCGTCGGCGGGCAGGTGCTCGCCGTCGAGGCACGCAGTGGCGGCGGCTGGCGGATCGGCTCGAATCGCCACCTGAAAGTCGCGTCGGTCGAGGCGTCCACGGCAATCTACGATGTCGCAATGCGCGCTTCGCGTGCGATTGCTGGATACGTCGGCGGCGTGCTCGCGGTGGACATTCTCGAACACCCGGAGCGTGGGCCATTGGTAGGCGAAGTGAACTACGCGGTCGAATTTCGGGAGACGGAAGAAGCGACAGGCGCGGACATCGCCGGGGCAATCGCAGATTACGTGCTGTCCGCCGCGCGGCGGGGCGCGCATCTCGCCGGGGCGGGCGCGCCATGAGCGACGCGATGCCCACCGCCGATGAGATCGCCCTCCTGCACGACCTTGTCGCCGTCCCCAGCGTCAATCCCGGTGAGCGGGAGGCGGTGACGTACCTCTGCGCCGAGATGGCGCGGCGCGACTTCCTGACGCATGTTGACGGGATCGGCAACGCGGTCGGGGCAGTCGGCAACGGCCCCGCACATCTTGTGCTGCTCGGCCACATTGATACGGTGCCCGGCCAGTTTCCGGTGCGCATCGAGGGCGGCGATCTGCTCTACGGGCGCGGGAGCGTGGACGCCAAGGGGCCGCTCGCGACCTTCGTGGCGGCGGCGGCGCGCGCCCACCGGCGCGGCGCGCTCGATGGCCTGCGCGTGACGGTGATCGGCGGGATTGGCGAAGAAGCGCACTCGCCGGGCGCCAACTTCCTCGCCGAAACGATGCCCGCGCCCGACGCCTGCATCATCGGCGAACCGGGCAACTGGGAAAGCGTCGTCCTCGGCTACAAGGGGAGCATGCAACTGCGGTACGAACTGGATCAGCCGAATGCGCACGGCGCCGGTCAGCAGTTGCCCGCGCCGCAGATCGCGGTCAATGCATGGAACGCGATGGTCGCCGTGTGTGAAAGCCTCAATGGCGATGCAACATCGGTGATCGAGCGGGTCGAACCGACGCTGCGCGCGTTTGCGTCCGATAACGATGGATTTCAGCAGCGGGCGCGGATGGAAATGAATGTGCGCCTGCCCGTTTCGGTCGCGCCCGACGCACTCTATCATGAACTGCGCAGTGCCGCCGATCATGGGCATCTGACGTTGTTGGAGTCGCCGGTTCCGGCGTATCGTTGCGAGAAGAACACGCCGCTTGTCCGCTCTCTGCTGGCGGGCGTGCGCGCCGTCGGCGGGAAGCCACGGTTCAAATCCAAGACGGGGACGGCGGATATGAATGTCGTCGGGCCGGCGTGGAAATGCCAGATGGCGGCGTACGGGCCTGGCGATTCTTCGCTCGATCACACGCCGGAGGAGCATATCAGCCTCGCGGAATACGGCCGTGCGGTTGCCGCCCTCGACGCCGCGCTCGGCGAGTTCGCGGCGCAGATGCGCGGGAGGAACGGATGAAGCTCGGCATTCTGCTCTCACAGGTGCGGGTCGAGGAGAAGAACATCTTGGCCCGCGCGGCGGAGCGGGGCATCGAAGTCGTGCCCGTCTACGACCGTGAGGTGCATTTCGACCTCAGTCGGCGCACGTTCCCTGATGTGGATGTCGTGCTCGACCGTTCGCTCGTCCACTCGCGCGCCGAATACACATTGCGGCTGCTTTCTTCATGGGGCATCCCAACCGTCAATTCGTTCACGGCGAGCCAGATTTGCGACAACAAGTTCCAAACGACGCTGGCGTTTGTCGAGGCGGGGGTGCCGACGCTCAGGACGATGGTCGCCTACACGCCGCAGTCCGCGCTCGACGCCATCGAAGAGATGGGCTACCCGGCGGTGCTGAAGCCGAATACCGGCTCGTGGGGGCGGTTGCTCGCCAAAGTCAATACCCGCGCGGCGGCCGAGGCGGTGCTGGAACATAAGGCGGTGCTCGGTTCGTTCCACCACTCGATCTTCTACATCCAGGAGTACATCGAGAAGCCGGGGCGCGATATTCGCGTCTTCGTCGTCGGGGATCGCGCGATTGCGGCGTCGTACCGCAACGCGAAGCACTGGGTGACGAACACGGCGCGCGGGGCGACCTCGTCGCACGCACCGATCACGTCCGACATCGAGGAAATTTCGCTCCTGGCGGCACGGTCGGTCGGCGGCGAGATCATGGGCGTGGACCTCGTCGAGACGAACGAGGGGTTGAAGGTGATCGAGATCAACGTCGGCGCCGAATTTCACGGCCTGATGGAGACGACCGATGTTGATATCGCGGGCGAAATCCTCGACTATGTGGTCGTGAAAGCGCAACAAGCGAGCGGCGTGCGTGCGGGCGGCGTCGCGGAGCGCGGGACAACGTAAAGGCGGGGAACGATGCGCGAAGAAACAACGGAGTGGTTGGCGTCCGCTGCGGAGGACTTTGACGCCGCGCAGGTGCTGTTCGATGCCGGTCAGTACCACGCGATGGCCCTGCACGCGCAGCAGTCCGTGGAAAAAGGGCTGAAGGGTTTGCTCGTCGAGCGGACCGGCGAACTGCCTGCCCGCACGCACGATCTGCGGCGGATTGGCACGGAGGTCGGCATCCCGGCGGTCATGCTCTCGCGGTTGGTCGAGTTGTACGCGTATTACCTCGCCGGTCGGTATCCCGGTACCGCGCATGGCGACGCCCAGTTGCGTGCGATGGAAGAAGCGACCGCCGCACTGGCTACCGCGCGCGATACGCTGTCGTGGACACGTGAGCAATTGGCGAGCATGGGGCCCGAACAGGCGAGCGCGTGAGGCCGGAGCTGCACTCCGCCGATCTGGAGGTCGTGCAGTCGTTCATCACGGCGCTCCGGGCAAATGGGTACGCGGTGACGGCGCTCGTTTGGTACGGTTCGCGGGCGCGCGGGGCGGCGACGCATCCGAGTAGCGACTTCGATCTGATCGTCGTCGCGCCGGAGTTCGCGGTGCATGGCTGGGTGGAACGGCTCGTCGCGGCGTACGCGTGCTGGCCGCTGGCGCACGCTGCGGATATTTTGTGCTACACACCCGCTGAGTTCGAGCGATTGGCGGGGCGGGCGAGCATCGTCCGCGAGGCATTACAAACAGGACGGCGCGTCGCTGTCTAACATACGAACGAGGTGCGTCATATGGAACGGAAAACAGCGAGTATTGTTGGTGGATCGGGATACGCGGGCGGTGAGTTGGTCCGTTTGCTCCTCGGGCATCCGCATGTGCAGATTCAGCAGGTGACGAGCGAGCGGCAGGCGGGGAAATTCGTGCGCAACATGCACCCGAACTTACGCGGGCGCACCGATCTGACCTTCACGCCGATGGAATCGCTGGAACCCGTGGATGTCCTCTTCCTGTGCACGCCGCATGGTGTGACGATGGGTAAGATTGACCAGTTCCTCGACAAAGCGAACGTCATCATTGACCTTTCCGCCGATTTTCGCCTTCGTAACCCGGACGATTACCCGATGTGGTATGGCCATGCTCACACGAAGCCGGAACTGCTCGGTGCGTTCGTCTACGGCATGCCGGAGTTGCACCGCGACGAAATTCGCGACGCGCAATACATTGCCTCGCCTGGCTGCAACGCGACAGCGGCAATCCTCGGCCTGTATCCGCTCGCGAAAGCAGGCGTCCTGGACCCGCACATGCCCGTCGTCATAGAGTCCAAGACCGGATCGTCCGGGGCGGGTGGTGAGAGCGGCCTCGCGTCGCATCACCCGGAGCGGTCGGGCGTTATCCGTTCCTTCAAGCCGACCGGGCACCGTCACAGCGCGGAAGTGATTCAGGAACTGACGGTGGATGGCCGCGCGCAGCCGATCGCAATGTCCGTGACGAGCGTCGAAGCGGTGCGCGGCATTTTGACGACGAGCCACGCGTTTTTGAAGGAACCCCTCGAAGACAAAGACTTGTGGAAGATTTTCCGCGGCGCATACAAGGGTGAGCCGTTCATACGGATCGTCAAGGAGGCGGGCGGTATCCACCGCAACCCCGAACCGAAAATTCTCACCGGCTCGAACTACTGCGACGTTGGCTTCGAGCGCGATCCGCACTCCAACCGCGTCGTCGTGTTGGCGGCGATTGACAACCTGATGAAGGGCGCGGCCGGCCAAGCCGTCCATTCGATGAACATCCGCTGCGGCTTCCCCGAAACCACCGCGCTCGAATTCGCGGGCCTGCACCCAGTTTAGTAAATAGTAGACAGTAATCGGTAGTCAGGAAGAGTCTGGGATCACTGACTACCGACTACTGTCTACTGTCTACTCACGAGGAGGCATCATGCTGGTGATTAAGTTGGGTGGGAGCCGGGGGATTGATACGGAGGCGTTCGTTGCCGATCTCGCGGCGGTTGTGCAGGGCGGGGAGCAGGTAGTATTCGTGCACGGCGGCAACAAAGAGTTGGATGACCTTTGCGAGCAGTTGGGCATTCCCGTCCGGCAGGTGACAAGCGCGACGGGGCAGGTGAGCCGCTTCACGGATGCGGCAACGATGGACGCCTTTCTGATGGCGTACGCGGGCCGGATCAACAAGCGGCTTGTCGAGAAGTTGCAGGCGCTCGGTGTCAATGCCGTCGGCCTCACGGCGATGGATGGCCGGATCGCGTCGGGGCGGCGCAAATCGGCGATACGTATCATCGAGGATGGCAAGCCGAAGATGCTGCACGGAGACTTCGCCGGCTCGATCGAGACGATTGACCCGACATTGCCGCGCCTGCTCGTCGAAAACGGCTATTTGCCTGTTCTCACACCGCCCGCGATCAGCGCCGACGGCGAAGCGATCAATGTGGACGGCGACAAACTGGCGATGGAATTGGCAGTCGCCCTCGGCGCGGACGCACTGCTGATCTTCTCGAACACGCCGGGCCTGCTCGCCGACGTGAACGACGAGGCGAGTCTCGTGCGGCATATCCCGTTCGCAGGTGAGACCGACGAGGCAGCGCTTTCGATGGCACAGGGGCGAATGAAAAAGAAAGTCCTTTCCGCGTTCAACGCACTGAAGGGGGGCGTTGGGCAAGTTGTGTTTGCCGATGCGCGGGTGGCGGAACCCGTGCGTCGCGCCCTGCGCGGCGAAGGGACCGTGATCGCGCCTGTGGCGGTGGGGAGAACCTAACCCCCGGCCCCTCCCCTTCCCACGCCGAGGAACGGAAGGGGCCGGGGGTTAGGTTCTTTCGAGATTGCATCAGTTCTGAGAGGGAGGAGGCGAGCAATGACGATAGCAACGACCGAGACGATCATGGACATTGCGACGATTCGGGAGATTGAGAACAGCGATCTCGTACCGCTCTATGCGAAGCGGGATGTCGCGCTTGTGCGGGGCGATGGGGCGACGCTCTGGGATTCGGATGGCAAGGAATATCTCGACTGTATGAGCGCGTACGGTACGGCGATCCTCGGCCACGCACACCCAGTGGTGACGGCGGCGATTACCCGGCAGGCGGCGACGCTGACGACGTGTCATCAATCGTTCTACAACGATCAGCGGGCGCGCTATCTCGAACTGCTGATGCAGCACACACCGCCCAGCATCACGCGCGCCTTTTTCTGCAATAGCGGTACGGAAAGCGTCGAGGCGGCGCTGAAGTTCGCGCGGGCCGTCACCGGGCGGCAGCATCTCGTCGCCACCCGGCGCGCGTACCACGGGCGGACGATGGGATCGCTCGCCGTGACGGGCGACAACAAGTACCGCGAGGCGTACTCGCCGATGTACGGTACCGTGACGCACGTCAACTACGGCGACCCGGATTCGCTCGCGGCGATCACCGACGAGACAGCGGCGTTGATCGTCGAGCCGATCCAGGGCGAAGGGGGCATCCACCCCGCCCCGGACGGCTATCTCAAAGCGGCGCGGGAGGCGTGCGATGCGCACGGTGCACTGCTCATTTTTGACGAGGTGCAGACCGCCTTCCGCACCGGCGCGATCTTCCGCGCGACAGCGGAAGGCATCACGCCGGACATCATCGCCGTCTCCAAGGCGGTCGCCAATGGCCTCCCGATGGGGCTGACCTTGATGACGGAATCGGTCGCGACGCAGGTGCCGCCGGGCACGCACGGCAACACCTTCGGCGGCAATCCGCTCGTCTGCGCGGCGGCACACGCGACGTTGTCCACGATCATCACCGACGGATTGCTGGCTCAGAGTGCGGCGGTCGGCGACCATTTCCTCAGCGCACTCCGCGCGCTCAACCACCCGATGATCCGCGACGTTCGTGGGCGTGGTCTGATGATCGGCGTCGAGTTGAAGACGAAAGTGACGCCGGTCTTGCGGCGGTTACAGGAAGGTGGCGTCCTTGCTCTCCCAGCGGGTGGCCTGATTATTCGCTTCCTGCCGCCGCTGATCCTCACAACCGAACAGGCGGATCGCGCGGTCGCCGCCCTCGGCCAGGTGCTCGGCTAGCGCGGACGGCTCCGCCTGTTACCGTGAGCAAAAGCCCTTGAATTCGATGATTTCACCAAACTCTACGGATTATCTGGTGAAATCATCGGTAAACGCGTCGTTAACGCGGTGGGATTAGCCGGGGATGATGCGTTCGGAGACGAGCGACTTCGGTGTTTGGCTTGCGGTGGCGTCCATCGGGCGGACGGGCGCGCTCATCGGCTCGGCGGAGGGCGCGGATTGCGGTGCGCCGTGCTGGGCGGGCAGGCCGGAGGTGAGTGCAGTCCATTTCGCCACATATGCCTGGATCGTCGTGACGAGCGCGGCGTGGCTCCAGGTGAGGGGCGAAACTGAGAGCGGCGCGCCGGTATACGGGTGTACCTGCTCAGCGAGGATGCCGCTTTCCAGCGTGTGATCGGTCACCCATGTGATGTAGGACGCAGCCCGCGCGAGGTCGTCCACGGTGTGCGCGGCGGCGATGTAGTAGTCAGCGATCCAGAGCGTGCAGATGAACCACGGGTTGCCGGGGCAGGAGGCAATGTCCTGCGACACCTGATGGTAGTAGTCGTTCTCGTAGCGCGCGACGCCGCCGACCGGCGTCTTCACTTCGAGCGCCTGCCGTACCGCCTCCATCGTCGCCTTGATACGCGGATCGTGCGCGGAGAACATCCCGAAGACTACGAGGCCCATCATGCTGGCGTCGAGCGTCGCGTCTCGCGTGACCGTGCCGTCTTTGGCGACATTGACCAGTCGGACGAACCGACCAAGCGACGGGTCATACAGATGCTTGACCGTCGCGTCGTGGATCTCCTGCGCCGCGCGCCGCCAATCGGCGGCCAGACGCTCCTGACCGAACGCTTCGGCGAAGTTCGCCGCCGCCCGCAAGCCCGACCAAACGGCGGCGACCGTCCACGCCATGATGCCGTGCCGCTCCTCCCACAGGTCATACGATGGCGCGGGCAGCCCCGTCGTCGGCTCGCGGAAGCGGGTCATGAAGTCGGCGGCGGAGCGCACGAGTGGTCGGTAGAGTGGCGAAACGGACTCGACCTCGCGGTAGTGTCGGAAGTGCTCCCACAAGGCGGTGATGACGAGCGCCGTTTCGTCCTCCTGGATCGGTAACTGCGGCGTACCATCCGGCGCGATGAACGGGTGCCACGTCGAACCCATCGAGCCATCAGGATTATACTTGTGCAGTAGGTATCCCTCGTGCGGAATCAGTTTGCCGACGAAATCGAAGAAGCGTTGCGCGATGTCCGGATATCCGGCTCGGATCAGCGCGGTCGCCACCAATGCGCCATCGCGCGGCCACATGTAGGTGTACGTGTCCCGCCCAAATTGGAGGATGTCGGCGTCGCTGGCGGCGATGATCGCGCCATTATTGTCAATGTTGGTGCGCAGCACAAGCAGGCTGCGATTGAAGCAGTGCCGCGCACCCTCCGGCAGGTCCGCGAAGATGCGATTTTCCTTACGGAGCCACAATTGCCAGTAATCGTGCGTGCGCTGCACGTACGTCTCCGGGTTTCGCTCCCGCATCCGCTGATCGAGATTGCCGACGACACCGATCGTCTCGCCGGCGGCGAGCCACCAATAATGCATCCGGCTCGCACCGACAGGGACGCTGATTTCTGTCCCACCGATGCCATCTATTGAACCCTGCGCGACCGGATTATTGCTTAGGCGGCCGTCTTCCGCGTCCCGCCAGGTGCCTTCCTTGCCGTGGATCTCCTTCTCGCCCACCGCCCACTGGCGCAGCCCGGTCTGGTCGCCCACGCGGGTATTCAAGAGGAAGTAGCGCATCCCTTTGTAGAAGACAAGCCCGCCGGAGCGCGGATCATAGTACCCGGTGTCGCCGACATTGTTGCCCCACAGATGCGCGTCAAAGTGGAAAAAGAAGCGCACGATGATGTCCCGGTCGCGCAGGTTGTCGGTGACGACTTTTTTGATGTAGACATTGCGGTTGAAGTCCACGACATCTTCGATATGCAAATCAACCCCGAGGCCGTCGTGTCGCGCGCTGACATTTGTAACGAGCGTTTCGAGCCGATAGCGGAGCGATCGCTTCCAGCCATCGTCGTTGAGCCAGGCGAAGCGCGCGTCGGCGCCATCGGCGTTCGCAACCCAGACGCCGAAGCGATTGAGTCGCCCGTCGGTGTGGTTTTCCTGGCCGACATGCGGGAAATAGACATCGCGGAGCGTCCCGGTGCTATCGAAATTGATGAGTAACGAGCCGTTCCCGACCGGTAAATCGCGCGGCATGGCTAACCTTCTTTCCCGTTCCGACGCCCCACCATGTGCAGCTTGATGACGTTCGTCCGCGCGTCGGTGATCCGCAGCGACGAACCGACGATGACGACCAGGTCCTTCTCGCACAGGTGACCCTCGGCGACCAGCGTCTGCTCAAACGCGGCAATCGTCGCGTCCGCCGTGCGCGCGAAGTGACCGTGCAGCGGTTGGAGTCCCCACCAGAGTGCGAGGGTATGATACACGGTAACGTCCTCGGTGAGAACGAGGATCGGCATTGGCGGCCGGAGCGAGGAGACGAGTCGCGCGGTGTAGCCGCTGCGCGTGACGACGACGAGCGCGCAGGCGCGGACATCGCATGCGAGGCGCACCGCTGCCTCCGCGATGGCGCGCGAGGCCGTCTGTCGGCTGCGGATGCTGCGGATCTGCCAGTCGGGCAGCGTGATCTCCGCCTGCGCGGCGATCCGCTGCATCATCTGGACGGTCTGGACGGGGTACGCGCCAATCGCGGTCTCGCCCGAAAGCATCACCGCGTCTGTGCCGTCGAGGATCGCGTTGTAGACGTCCGAGGCCTCGGCGCGCGTCGGCTCGGGGTTCGTCGTCATAGATTCGAGCATCTGGGTCGCGGTGATGACGACCTTGCCGCGCTCGTTGGCGAGGCGGATGATCCGCTTCTGCGCCGACGGCACGCGTTCAGGTGTCAACTCGACGCCGAGATCGCCGCGCGCGACCATCACGCCGTCCGCCGCGTCAATGATGCCCGGAAGGTCGTCGAGCGCCTCAGGCTTCTCGATTTTGGCGATCAGTGGCGTCGTCGCGTTCAGACGTTTGAGCGCCGCCCGCGCGAGCCGCAGATCATGCGGCGTCCGCACGAACGAGAGGGCGACGTAATCCACGCCGAGCGCGACGCCGAACGCGAGGTCGGCCAAATCTTTCTCGGTGAGGGCGGGCGCGGAAACCCGGACACCGGGCAGGTTGATCCCTTTATGCTCGCGGAGCAGGCCACCGTGGACAACGGTCGTTACGACATCCGTATCCTCAACCGCCGCGACGCGCAGTTCGATCCGCCCGTCATCGAGCAGGATGCGGTCGCCGGGTTGTACATCCATCGGCAGGTCTTGGTACGTTGTGCTCACACGGGTCGCCGTGCCCTCGATTTGCTCCGTTGTGATGCGAAATGTGGCGTCATCGCGCAGTATGACGGGCACGCCGCCAACGAGCGTACCCGTGCGAATCTTCGGCCCCTGCAAGTCCTGCATCACGGCGACCGAGCGACCGAGTGATTCCGCGATCCGGCGAACCATCGTGCACGACGCCGCGTGTTCGTCGTGCGTGCCGTGGGAGAAGTTGAGCCGCACGACATTCACGCCCGCGCGGATCAGTGCGGTAAGCACGCCCTCCTCGCTCGTCGCGGGGCCGAGGGTGGCGACGATCTTCGTCGCGCGATGACCATTCGCGCCTGCCGGTGCCGCCGGTGCGTCCGGGTCGCCGATCATCGTCACGCGGGCCGACCGCTGCCGAGGACAGATGCGACGACGCCCCGCGCATGCGCCACAAGGCCTTCGAAGTCCTGATCGCGGATCATCGCCTTCGGCATCAGGTCGCCGCCGAGGCCAACCGATTGCGCGCCTGCCGCGAGATATGCGGCGGCATTCTCGCGCGTCACGCCGCCCGTGACCATCAGCGGGATGTCCGGTAGCGGCCCGCGCAGGTGCTTGATGTAGGCCGGGCCACCGAGCGATTCGCCGGGAAAGACCTTAACGTAGTCGGCCCCGGCGCGTGCGGCGGTGACAATCTCCGTCGGCGTCAATCCACCAATGGCGACGAGCGCGCCATGCTCGTGGCCGATCCTCACCAGGGCATGATCGTAGATCGGGGAGACGAGGAATCGCGCTCCCGCACGGAGTGCGTCAAAGGCTTGCGATTCGGTCAGCACCGTCCCCGCGCCGACCATGACTTCCGGTGGGAGCATGCCGATCGCGTCGCGGATACTTGCGGCGGCATCCGGCACGGTGAAGGTGATCTCAATCCCCCGGACGCCCGCCGCCGCCATCGCGCGTGCGGCGAACAGGGCGTCTTCCGGTCGCTCGGCGCGGATCACGGCGACGAGGCGCAGGGCTTCGGGGTCGATGGTGGTCGGCGGCATACGGTATTCCTCTCGCTTCAGGCAGCATGGTGCGGGCATCGTCGCGATGCAGGGTATCAGATATGCCCGGCCTCTCGGAACTGTGCGCCCGGAGTATGCGGTGCATCTCCGGCCCCTTGCTCGATCAGTTTGGCGACGAGCGCCGTCCAGCCCGTCTGATGGCTCGCCCCGACGCCCGCGCCGGTGTCGCCGTGGAAGTACTCGTAGAAGAGCGGATGCTGCTGCCACGACGGGTCATTTGCCATGCGCGGGTTGTCACCGAGCGCGGGGCGATGGCCGTACTCGTCCAGCAGGAAGAGGCCGGTCAGGCGGCGCGCCAGGTCGTCCGCGATCTCGCGGAGTGTGAGGAAGATGCCGGAACCGGTCGGGCATTCGACGCGGAAATCGTCGCCGTAGTAGTGGTGAAACTTCTGCAATGATTCGATCAGCAGGTAATTGATTGGGAACCAGACTGGCCCGCGCCAGTTGGAGTTGCCGCCAAACAGCCCGCTCGTCGAGTCGCCGGGGTCGTAGCGGACGGAATAGGTCGTGCCGCCGACATCAATCATGTACGGATGGTCGCGGTGGTAGCGACTGAGCGAGCGCACGCCGTGGTCGCTCAGGAACTCGTTGGGGTCGAGCATCCGCGCCAGCAGCCGCTTCATCCGGTGGCCGCGCACGAGGGCGAGCAGGTGGCGCTTGCCCATCCCCTCCTCGCCCCAGCGGGAAACCAGCCGCGCGAGTTCGGGCCGGTTTTCGAGGAACCACTGCATCCGGCTGTTGAACTCCGGCATCGCTTCCAGCAGATCGGGCTCGATCGTTTCGACCGCGAGGAGCGGGATCAGGCCGACGAGCGAGCGGACCTTGAGCGGCTCCATCGCCCCGTTGGGGTAGTGGAGGACATCGTAGAAAAACTCGTCCTGCTCATCCCACAGTGCGATCCCCGCGCCGGCGATATCGTTCATCGCGCCCGCGATATACAGGAAATGCTCGAAGAACTTCGTCGCCATATCCTCGTAGACGGGGTTTTCGCGCGCCAGTTCGAGCGCAATGACGAGCATCGTCAGGCTGTACATCCCCATCCATGCGGTGCCGTCCGACTGCTCGATTCGCCCGCCCGTCGGTAGTGGCGTGCTGCGGTCGAAGACGCCGATGTTGTCGAGACCGAGGAAACCGCCCTGGAAGACATTGTGGCCGCCGGCATCCTTGCGGTTGACCCACCAGGTGAAGTTTAATAGCAACTTCTGGAAGATGCGTTCGAGGAACGCGCGATCGGGCTTCCCGGTAATGCGTCGGTCAATCTTGTAGACGCGCCACGTCGCCCACGCATGGACAGGCGGATTGACATCGGCGAATGCCCATTCGTACGCCGGTAGTTGGCCGTTCGGGTGCATGAACCACTCGCGCGTCAGTTGCGTCAGTTGCAACTTCGCGAACTCGGGATCCACGAGGGCAAGTGGGATACAGTGGAAGGCGAGGTCCCACGAGGCATACCACGGGTACTCCCATTTGTCCGGCATCGAGATGATGTCCGCATTGTTGAGGTGCTGCCAGCCGTCGTTACGCCCCGTCTTGCGCGATTCAGGCGGCGCAGGACCGGCGGGGTCGCCCTCCATCCACATGCCGACATCGTAGTAATAAAACTGCTTGCTCCAAAGCAATCCGGCGAATGCCTGCCGCTGAACGGCGCGCAGATCGTCGGTCGCGCCATCGGGCGCGAGCGGGAGATAGAATGCATCGGCTTCGGCGCGCCGGGCCGCGAAGACCGTGTCCGCGACCGCGAGCGCTTGCGCGCCATCGGCGCGGACGAGGCGGAGCGTCACCGTTTCAGTCGCGCCCGGTGCGACGAGGAAACGATAGTGCGCGGCGGCTTTCGTCCCTTCGCGCGCAGGATTGACGGCGGCGGTGCGCCCATGCAGCACGGCATCGTTGATGCCGTCTTTAGTGTACGGCGTGCGGTTTGCGCTCCCCCACAGCCGTTCGGCATTCGTCTCGTTCTCGGTGAAGAGCAGGCCGGGTTCGCCCGCGCACATTAGCCAGTAGTCGCCAAGGTCGTCATGCGTCGCATGGATGCATGTATCGCCCTCGTTGTCCTCGTCGGCGCACAGGAATGGGCGGTTATCGTCGCGCCCCCACGACCACGTATTGCGGAACCAGAGCGTCGGGAGGAGGTGGAGCGGCGCGGCCGCCGGGCCGTGGTTCGTCGCGCTGATGCGGATGTATGTGTCGTCTGCGCCTGCCTTCGCGTATTCGACGACGACATCGAAGAAGCGATTGTCGTCGAATACGCCCGTGTCAATCAACTCGTATTCCGGTTCATCCTTGCCGCGCCGCGCGTTTTCGGCGACCAGATCGGCGTACGGGAACGCGCGCTGCGAGTAGCGATAGAGCGCCTTCATCGAGGAATGCGTCGGCGTGCTGTCGAGATAGACGTACTGTTCCTTGACATCCTCGCCATGGTTGCCTTCCGGCCCGGTTAGGCCGAACAATCGTTCTTTCAGGATCGGGTCGGCCTCGTTCCACAGTGCGAGACCGAAGCAAAGCAACCCTCGGTCGTCTGAAATGCCGAGCAGGCCATCCTCGCCCCAGCGGTAGGCGCGCGACCGGGCATGGTCGTGCGGAAAGAAATCCCACGCCGCGCCGTCGGGTGAATAATCTTCGCGCACAGTGCCCCATTGGCGCTCGGAAAGGTACGGCCCCCAGCGGCGCCACGCCGCCTGCCCGTCGCGTGCCTCGTCCAGACGGCGGCTTTCCGCGTTACGCGTCTCGGTTTGTCGAGTCCCCCTCGGTTTCGTCATGCTGACTTCTCTCCCTACCCGCTCGTTTTGCTATCGACTTTTGCGTTTCGGTTGTTGCCCGCTCGGCGCTCATCATCCCTCCGTACGGACATAGGCGATTCTCGCATAGTAGAACCATCGGCGTCGCGAGGAAACGAGGCACTCTTGATAAATATTACATTATAGTCAATACTAAGTGAGGCCGTCACGTCTGGTTCATTCCGTCGTTCAGAGAAGTAGGACGGATCGTTCGATGACGTAGTAGAGAGCAACGGGACGGCGGAACGAAAAGAGTAGGTCCGTGGCGAAAAGCGACTCGATTTCGGCGGCGTGGTGGCAAGATCTCTCCAATCGTGCCTGTATCCTTGATTATGGGTTCGGCGATCAAACGGTATCGCTCGCTGCGGAACTCGATCAACCGCTCGATGAAGGCGGTGAATTGCAACCGCTCAGTTTTCACGTTTATCCATCACCAGGAGTCGCGGCGCCCGCGTCGCCGACCGAGGTGCGTGTACTCACAATAGTTAAGGGGGCCTCGTGCGTATTTGTGCTGCGCGTGCGCACATGGACAGCGGAGTCGCTCGTGGTTGATGCAACACCGATTTCGATGACCCGACGGCCCTTGCGACGATTTCCGCGCAGGCCGTACCGGCTCGGCCCCTGCACCGCTGTCGTACATAGCGCAGTCCGGCAGTGGCGCGGCCTCGTCGAGTTCTGGGTCCACGACGTGAGTTCCCAGGGCGTTGGCTTCGCGGTGGTCGCAGCCCATGCGGATCGCGTCGCTGTCGGCGATTATCTCCGCGCGCCCGTCACGCTGCCGGACGGCCAGCGCAGTTGGATAGACGGCGAAGTGATCTGGCTGACCACCGATGGTCGGGGTGGGCTGCTCACACGCCGCGCGCCGGAGTGGCGAGCCGAATCCGAATCACCAACGACGCTGGCACTAACCTAGCGCGTTCCCGATGTGTTCCTGAATCTGCTTTGCGTGGCGGGGGGCTTCAGCCTGCTGCGGTAAGGATCGGCAGGATGAAGCCCGCCGCCGATATGATGCATCGTAAAAAGGAGTGGTAGCGCGTAGGGGGTTCGAACCCCTGATCTCCGCCTTGAAAGGGTGAATAGACGCTCGTTCACGTCAGTTCGCCCAAGTTCGCTTTTGTTCATCCCAGTGCGCTAGACGCGGTTCATAGCGAACTACGGCGAATGCCCGTAAACAACGTTGAATGGCGGCGTCCGTCCCCACACCGTCCCCGCGTGCTGTCCGCTATAGTATTATCCAAATTTGAAAGGTCTTGAGCCATGCAGCGGCCAACACATGCTCGGACACACCGAGAGTGATTCGATAAGGAAGGGATGGAATGCACGAGCGACGGATTCTGACCACCGATGCATGGCAAAAATATTGTCTGATTGATAAGTTTTGTCATATGTATAATAATGACAATAAGTTTATAGGAGACCTTGGAAGGCTCTGTGAGAAGTATTCGCCTTGGGCGGATGCCTGGGTAGATGGTGTTGCCTGTTTGGATTTTGACGAACAATGGTGGCAAAGTGAGGTCAGTTCGTATCCTGAATGGCGATCATTTCGGCGCGATATCGACGCCCTCGCAAGCCAATGGGGACTCAAATCGGGAGTGCATCCCTATGGCGAGCAAGCACTCGATGATTGGTTCCTACATAATCTTGGCGTAGAAGTCGACAAGTATAAGAGTTTTTCATTCTTAGTCCATGGATTTTATGGCGTCCATCCGCTTAATGACGTCGGCGAACAAGACGAACACTTGATCGAAGAATGGGACGTGTTCAACGGAAACATCATCTCCTACGCCTATTTTCCTATTGTTCCGCGCGTCCATATTCACATTGAAGATGTATGGCATGGCACTCGCGAGAGCCCGGCGGACGCCCGAGCGCGCCTAATCGCAGTGGCGTCGCGGCAGATCGATGCCGAAATCGCGCGATTATCCGCAGCATACGAGGCGGAGAACGCCATCCCATACTCCCCCAGCTCGGTGGAAGACGAGCACCTCCGCTGGCTTTACCACCGCGTCGCTTATCGCGAGACGTGTGACGAGATCGTCGCAACGATCGACCGCGGCGAGAGGGATGCATACAACGTCGACAGCATTCGGCATGCGTCCACAGCCCTCGCGGAACTCATGGGCATCAAGATTCCACGACCTCTCCGCAACCGGACATTCAAGTAGCCGAAGACGACATCCGCTCAAGAGCATAACAACCTTGTACCTTGGCGACTAAGCGACGCACAGGGCGGTCGCTGGTAGCACAGGAGGTACACGGTGGTTTTCACGAGTTCGCTCAAAGATGTCATCGAGCGAAAGGGTATGCGCGTGGAGGACTTCGCGCGCAGCGTCGGCATCGGTCGCACGACAGCCTATCGCCTGATCAACCAAGGGCATATCCGCGCGATCAAGATCGGTGCACGGACAATTATCCCCCGCAGCGAGGTGGATCGCCTGCTCAGCGCGGGAAGCGACACGAACCGCGCTCGTTGATCACGAGGCGTCTTCGGCTTCGCGGGGACGTCGAGGCTCGATCCGCTCGCATTCGAAAGGAAAACGTTCCATGTCGTTCACATCGCCAGGTCGAAGTTACACACGGTCCACGGACGCCACGCACACTCCCGTCTCGCCCGTCCCGGCGGCGTCGACTGTCGGAGCGCCACATTATTTCGATGTCGATGGGGCGATCACGACGACCGCAATCGCCAAACGGGCCTGGGTCAGCCGCTCCACGGTCGTGCGCCACGAGCGCCGGCTCGGTCTCGTGCCCCGTCGGTTCCTCCACATTCGCGTGTTCTCCGACTTTCAGGCCGATCAGATCATCACTGCGATCGTCGCGCGTCGTCGCGCGCCCCGCGCTCGCACCCGCATCGTCACGGCCTGGCTCGACCGGCTCGCTGACCGCTCGGGATTTCTTAACCTGCTCGCTGACCGCGCGGGATTTGCGGTCGACCCCGCGGAGATCGAGGGGCTGATCGGAGTCTTCGGCGACCTCGGATACTGCCCGCTGTACAGTCTGCGGGGATCTCGTTGGAAGGGTGTCGGCCCGGGCGGCGTGATCATCTGGATTTCTCGCGACGGCGCGGTCACCTTCAGCGGCAGTGCGAACGCGGCGGCGGTGGGTGGCTCCGCATCAGGAAAATGGTAGCACCATGAGCATGTCAACATACTCTCCTCAATCGGGCGGGGCTTCACCCGCCCGCGTGGACACAGCGGATCAGATTCGGTCGACGATCCGCACCGCGCTCGCGCACTTGTTCGAGCCGGGCCAAGTCGTTGAGCTCCGCATCCCCAATGTTGAGGGCCGCGGCAATCGCACCGACTCCGGCTACTACGACGACTTCGACGAGTTGGCCAAGAGGGCCGCCGCCTATAGCGGGCGCGCCGCCGGGGTGTATTGCACGCTGAACCCGGTGCAGCCCGCCCTCCTCGCCCGCTCCTATAATCGCGTCACCGAGTACGCGAAGCTGACGACGAGCGACGCGGATATCGTCCGGCGCCGCTATGTGCCGGTCGACTGCGACCCAGTGCGACCCGCCGGTATCTCCTCCTCGGACGAGGAACACGCCGCTGCGCTGCTGCGCGTCGAGGCGATCCGTGACCACCTCCGTGGGGAGGGGTGGCCCGACCCGATCTACGCCGACAGCGGTAATGGGGGACACCTCCTCTACCGCGTCGATCTGCCCGCGAAGGACGGCGGGACGGTCGAGCGGATCCTGCAAAAGCTGGCGGCGCAATTCGACGATGACGTCGTAAAGGTGGACCGGTCGGTGCACAATCCGGCGCGGATCTGGAAGGTGTACGGGACGCTGGCACGCAAGGGCGACAGCATCCCCGGCCGTCCCCACCGCACGGCGCGCATCCTGGCGGTGCCGCGATGAGCACGGTACCCGACGAACTGCTTGCGCGGTTGGCAACGCCCCCACCGACGCCCGAACCGGCACACCCGGCCGACCGGCGCGTCGCCGGGCGCGGTCTGACGCCATTCGACGTCGAGGCGTACCTATCCGCGCACGGTATCGCCTTCACCGGGCCGGTGCCCTATCGCGGCGGGCAAAAATGGCGCCTCGACGCCTGCGTCTGGGCCGGTCATGACGATCGGGCGGCGGTCGTCTGGCAGGCCCCCGACGGGAAGATCTGCGCGAACTGCTCGCACAACTCCTGCGAGGGGAAGGGGTGGAAAGAGCTGCGCGATGCGGTGGAACCCGGCCGGTGGCAGCCGTCCACCCCCGAGGATGCTCCCGACACCGGGGCGGCCGGTTTGGACGAGGCAGATGCGTTCGATGAGGCATCCTCCTTCACGGTCGCACGGCCGTTTCCGGCCCCGCCGGCGGACGAAGCCTATCACGGCCTCATCGGCGAGATCGTCCGCTGCATCGAGCCGCACACCGAAGCGGCCCCGGTGGCGATCCTCGTCCAGCTGCTCGTCGCGCTGGGCAATCTCATCGGTCGCGGGCCACACTCCCGCGCCGAGGCCGACAGCCACCATCTCAACCTCATGGCGGTGCTGGTCGGCGATACGGCGATGGGGCGCAAGGGGACCTCGTGGGGCTACGTCCGGCGCATCGCCGAGATCGTCGACCTCAGATGGGCGCGTTCGCGCATCCAGAGCGGGATGAGTTCGGGGGAGGGGATCATCTACGCCGTCCGCGACCGCCGCACCAAGGACGAGGTGGACAAGCGCACTGGGCAAACCGTCGAGGTGGTCGTCGACGAGGGGGTGTCGGACAAGCGCCTGCTGGTGCAGGAGGGCGAGTTCGGGCGCGCCCTCGCCGCCGCGGAACGGAGCGGGAACACGCTGACGGCGGTCATCCGCAGTTGCTGGGACACGGGCGATCTGCAGACCCTCACCAAGACCAGCCCCGATCGCGCCAGCGGTGCGCACGTCTCCCTTATCGCTCACATCACCCGGGAAGAACTGCTCCGCCTCCTTTCGACGACGGACGCCGCGAACGGATTCGGCAATCGGATGATCTGGATCGCGACCACGCGGTCGAAGGTGCTCCCCTTCGGCGGCAACCTCGACGAGGACCGATTCGCGCAGCTCGCCAACGAAATCGGTGCCCTCGCCCGCCTCGCGATGGGGCGCGGCGAATTGAAGCGGGACGAGGAAGCAAACGCTTTATGGGGGGCAATCTATGGCGATCTGTCCGCCGCCAAGCCGGGATTGCTCGGCGCGCTCACGACGCGCGGGGTGCCGCAGGTGATGCGCCTCGCCACCCTCTATGCCCTCTTCGACGCGGAGTCCGCAATCCGTGCCGCGCATCTCCGGGCCGCGTTGGCGATCTGGGCATACAGCGAGGCGTCGGCGCGGTGGATTTTCGGCGACGCGCTCGGCGACCCTGACGCCGACGCGATCTTGCGGGTCGTCCGGCAGGAGCCGGAAGGACTCACGCGCACCGACCTGATGAACCACTTCGGGCGCAACCTGCCCGCCGCGCGAATCAATCGCGCGATCGTCTCGCTCGCGGAGCATCACCTGATCCGCATCGTGCGGGAGCGGACCGACGGGCGAACTGCTGAACGGTTCGTCGCCGTCGGGTAGGGAGCGAAGGGGGCGGGGATGGTCAAGCGCCGCTCCCTCACACGACAGGGCAGTGCCGCGACGCGGGCGTCATTCACAGGTGCATGGGGCGCAAGCATCGGGGATTAACGAAATAAACGAAGAAAGGGCGCGCCGAGGGCGGTGACACGGGGCTTTCTTCGTTTATTTCGTTACGTGCGCGTCTGCAGGCACCACGGCCGGTACCTGCCGGGCATTGCCTGCGACGATGCGAGGTACCACAGTCGCGTGACCGGGCGACCGAATGCGCCAGCGCTGGCTAGACGATCCAACGCGCCTGGTCCCCGTCATGATTCACAAACCCGACCGACGAGGTCGATCGCGCCGTGCATGGTGCAGGAATTGGATCCGGCGACGACGGGTGCGGCGTAGCCACGATGTGAAGACATTTGTCATGCCGTGATCCTCGTCATCCCACGTCTCGTCGTGACGCGAACGTCGGGAGAGCCACGGCCAGGTACGTCCCGGTGCGAGAAAGCGACGGTCCATGCCCTCGTTTGACGCGCTCGGTGACCGCTATGGCGTCGCCCGCACGATCACTCCTCGGTCGATGAGCGACGCGAAATGCGCGGCGACACGTCGCGGCAACGCCCCGCCGCGCACCAGGATGCCCATCTCCATGTTGAGATTCAATGCGTAGTGTGTCAGATTGGCGCTCGATAGCAGCAACAGACTCTCGTCGGCGACCGCGCATTTGACGTGGAGCGCACCGTGTCGCCCGGTCTCATCCCTCGGTCGCTGTTCGACCGGCCAGCGGAAGATATGGGCGCGCTGAGCGACAACGGTGCCGAATGCCGCCAGACCGTCGTAGGTGATGCGTCCGCCGTCCGCGCGCGGCGACTCGATCACGAGTCGCACCGCAACCTCGCGGCCGATTGCCCGAACGAGCGCCTCGGCAATCTCCCGGACCTGGTAGACCACACAAGCCCTGAACGCGAAACAGGCTCAACTCCACACAATCTTTACGTTTGTGGTACACTATGAGTGGCAATCATCACCAACGTAGCGTTCCCCTGGCGCACTGGCGCTCCACCCGAATAGGGACAGTGCAGGGCGGTCACCCGTTGGCACTTCATATGGGGGGTGGCGTCGGTCTGCGTGGCCGACGTGCTGCCGTTCGGAAGAAGGATCTCTCAACTGGGAAGCGGAAACCACAGAATTTCGCGGATGTAGCGGAAGATGACACGAACCTGGCAAGAATGGAAAGAACTCATTTATTCGCGACTCCGCGGCGTAAGCGACGCAGGGAATCAACCGCTGTCCGTATCCGAGTTTTCCTCCCCGTGGTTCCTCGTTCCGAAGGTTCATGAACTCACCGCTGCCGAGGCAGCCGAACTCTTGACGGCAATACGCACCCGCCTAAGTATCAAGGCGCCAGATGTCGGTGCGACGAATATTTACGCGGTGCGCTACGCGCTCGCCGAGTTGCGCGGAGATGATGGGCTGCCATTGCTGTACGCGATGCGCTATGTAGCACGAAAGCATGCGAGCGCTGGGATTTACTGGCCACATCTTGCAAATGAACTCTTCTACGGAGATATCGACGCGGTCCGGGTCGCGCTACCCGAGCAGTTTACAAACCTGTGGCTCGAACTCTGGCGGTTCTCGCATGGAACCCTCTATCTCCCGCCATACGGACCACGCCATATCAAGTGGCCTCTCGCCCATGCAGGATTGCTTCCACAAGACGAGGTGGCCCTCCGTGCGTTTGGGGCGCTGCTCTATCGTGGCACCGACGCTGATAGCGCAGCAGCATTGCTCGACCAAGACCATATCGATGAGTTTGGTCAAGTTCTGCTGGGGTGGTTGCGCCAAGCGGGACACCTGGGTAACTTGCGTGATCGGCTCTTGCAACCGGACCTTTTCGATGTAGTCGCGACGCTTGCACAGAACTGGGTCCGAGAGCACAGGGGAGAATTGCCGGCGGATCAATCGGCGACGAACCTGCGGCTCATACGGAGTTATCTCTGTCTCGATTCAGAGAATAATCGCTTACAAACTGTCTCAAAACCCCTGACGCGATACTATCGGAGCATGAGAGACCTGACTGACGCTCAATGGAATACCCTGCAACCGCTCCTTCCGCCTCGGAACTGCGTAGGTCGCCCGCGCGCCGATGACCGCCGCACGCTCAACGCGATCCTTTACATCCTGCGCACGGGATGCGCATGGGCGGACTTACCGGCCAAGTACGGCGACGACTCCACCGCTCATCGCCGCCTGCAACGCTGGCAAGCCGAAGGCGTCTGGCAGCGTATCCACCACTCCCTCCTCGGCATGTTGGATCGGATGAAACGCATCGACTGGTCGTCGGGACTGCTGGACGGCAGTTTCGTGCCGGTAAAAAAGGGGGCGATGATGTCGGGCTGACCGGTAAAGGGAAGGGCAGCCGTCTGATGCTCGCCACCGATGCCAACGGGTTGCCGCTCGGGCTGCTGACCGTGAGTGCGGGTGTCGGGGAGGTGCGCATGGCCGAGGCGACGCTGGCGACGATCCGCGTGCCACAGAAGAAGGGTCGCCCGAAGTCCCGTCCCCGGCAACTGATCGCCGACAAAGGGTACGACAGCCGACCGCTGCGCAGGAGACTGCGGGAGCGCGGCATCCGGCCCTGCATCCCGCCGAAACGCCGTCCCGGCCACTGGAAACCCGCCGCCGGTCGCCCATTGGAGACGTTCACCACCGAGTACGCGCAGCGCTGGCCGGTCGAGCGGACATTTGCCTGGTTGGGGCATCAGCGCCGCCTGCTCGTGCGCCACGAGCACAAGGCGGCGAACTTCCACGCCTTCTTCACCCTCGCTTGCATTCGCATCGCCGTGCGCGCGCTGCTGCGGTAGCCTCTGCTACTATTCTTGCCCGGAGGTTCATCAACCAAGGGGGCGTCCCATGCGTATCCTGTTCACCACCCAGCCGGGCCTCGGCCACTTCCACCCGCTCATCCCCCTCGCCGGGGCACTCCGGGACGCGGGGCACGAGGTTGCCTTCGCCTGCCCCGCCCCCTTCGCGCCCCACGTGCGGGCCGTCGGCTTCGCCCACTTTCCCGCCGGCATCGACTGGGTCGAGACGGGCATCTACGATACCTTCCCGGCGTTGCGCGCATTGCCGCGCGCGACCGGGGGCGCGTGGCGAGCCACCTACGTGCACACCTACATCTTCGCCCATGCCACGGCCCGCCGGACGCTGCCCGACCTGCTCGCCCTGGGAGAAACGTGGATGCCCGACCTCGTCGTGCGCGGGACGGAGGAGTACGCGGGCTGTGTCGCCGCCGAGCACTGGGGCATCCCGCACGCCTCGGTGCAATGCACGGCCAACAACACATACGACTTCCGCCTGGCGCTCGCCGCGCAGATGGACATGCTGCGCGAGTCCGTCGGCCTGCCGCCCGACCCGACCGTGGCGATGCTTTACCGCTACCTCCACCTCTCCGCCACGCCGCCCGCGCTGCTCCCGCCCGACGCGGCGCTCGCTCCCACCGCCCACTCCATGCGTCCCATGCCGTTCGACCGATCGGGCGATGAGGAGCTGCCCGCGTGGGCCGCGATGCTCCCGGACTGCCCGATCGTCTACGCCACCCTCGGCACGGTGTTCAACCAGGCGCGACCGGTATTCGAGGCGATCCTTGCCGCGTTGCGCGACGAGCCGATCACCCTGATCCTCACCGTCGGGCGGACCGTGGACCCCGCCGAGTTCGGGCCGCAGGCGGGGAACGTCCACATCGAGCGGTATATCCCGCAGACACTGATCCTGCCGCGTTGCGATGCGGTGGTGACGCACGGGGGAATCAACACGGTGCTGGCGGCGCTGACACACGGCAAGCCGCTGGTGCTACTGCCGATGGGTGCGGACCATTTCGTAAACGCACGGGGATGCGAGGCGATGGGGGCGGGGTGGAGCGTCGGGGCGGATAGCCGGACACCGGAGGTGATCCGCGAGGCGGTGCGGGGGGTGCTCGGCGATGCGTCGTATCGGGAGAACGCGGAGCGGGCGCGCGATGGGTTCGCATCGCTGCCGGGGCTGGAGGAGGCCGTCACCTGGCTGGAGCGATTAGCGGCTGGAAAGGGACCGCTCATTGCAGAATAGCCGCCCTCAAACGTAGCCACCTTCGAGCGGGTCATTGGTTTTGAGATGGACTGTAATGGATGCGCGCTCCTTATACGACGATCGTGCGCGGAGTGCAAGCGAAAAGCGATTTAATCGCTTCGATAGATATGGTTGAGGGGACATAAGTAGAACCATGGGAGTGTCTGCGGTGCCATGCCCACCCGTTGCCTCCGCGCTTTTGGGGCGGCGAACAATGGGGCGTGCTGTCTAACTAGGGTCTACCCCACCTTGATATCATTTGGTCGCTGACGCTGGCGCGCCCACTCGGCCCTCCACTTTCCTTTCGTTTCGTCGATCGCCCCATCAACGGATCCCGAAACCCACAGGAGCGCCGCGTCGTCATACCTGGCGGTGGCGGCGACTCGCGTCGTGGGTTCCGATCGATGGCTGCGGGCTCGGCCTGTGGCCCCTTGGTGGATGCGGTGCGCCATGTCGGCGCTCCATGGAGAAGGAGAGTGCTATGGTTCGCGTTTCGCGTCGCTCATTCGTCGTCGGTGCCGGGGCTGCCCTCGCCACCTCGACCACCCTCCTTGCCGCACCGCAGACGCCGGGCCAGGCCCCCGAGGAGCGCGCTGCTGATGCGGCCGAACCCTATAAGTTCAGCCTCGTCGGGGCAGCCGATTCCCTGATCGTGGGCGGATTGGTGCACCGGGCCAACAAGGCGTCCTTCCCGGTCCTGCGCGGCGTGGCCGCCTTCACGCTCCGACTCGACCCGCACGCGATCCGCCAGCCGCACCTGCACACCAACGCCAACGAACTGAGCTATATCGTCTCCGGCAAGGCGCAGGTGGGACTGATTGGTCCCGGGGGAGAGAAGCATCTCTTCGATCTTGCTCCGGGCGAGGTGGCATTCCAGCCCGCCGGCTGGCCGCACTGGCTGGAGAACACGGGCGACGAGCCGATGTTCGCGATCTTCATGTACTCGTTCGAGCAGCCGGAGACGATCGACATGCCCGACGTGATCCCGGGCCTCCCGAAGCAGCCGGGCTACTAACGGCGGCGCACAGGAATGGAACAATGGGGCGGAGTGTCCACTTGAGGTCTACCTTCACGAGCAGGTGGAGGAACGCCCGCGCCATCACGAGGGCGGGTCATCGCGCACCCTCCAGATCACCTCCCCCTCGTGCCATTGCACCGAGGCGACCGCGGGCGCGACGTGCCGCTCCACCCATCCTCGCGTCGCCGCCTCCCCCTCCGCCCGCGAGGCGTAGTGCGTCACCACCATCGCGCGGTCGGGGCCCGTTCGCCACACCAGCAGGCGGATGAACCCCGGCTGACCCCGCAGCAGCGGCACGACCTCCCCCTCCACCCGCTGCAACAGCCCCTCCTGCTGCCCGGGCTTGAGTTGCAGGAGGGCGAAGCGGACGAACCCCGGCCGCGCCTTCGCGGCCTCGGTGATGTGCGCCAGCTCGCCGATGTGCTCCTCCGCCGACGCGAGCGCCGGCCCCATCGCCTCGCGCGCCCAGCCGGAGAGCGTCCGCCCCGCCGCCGCCGCCGCGCGCGACTCCCACGCGCTGGCGGAGACCACGCTGTCAGGGCCGCTGCGCACGCCGAGGTAGTGGCGGAACCCCGGCTGCCGCCGCGCCAGCGGGATCAGCTCCTGCTGCACGCGCGCGAGCGCCGCGTCCAGCGCGTCCGGCTGGCCGCGGTAGATGCAGAAGCGCGCGTCTGTGGGCTCCGCCATCGCCGTCTCCTTCCCTTACTCGGGATCATGGGCACGCGGGTGGACCGGCCGGTGATAGAGCGATGGTAGCACAGCGTGCCAGGCGGGGAAGGGCTAGCGGGGGAATCACCTCCTGCGAGTTTTGAGACACGTTGTAGCCAGCTCGCGTAGGACAGGCCGAAGTAATCCCAGCTGTCTCCGTCAAGTTGTTCGATGGTCGTCTTTCTCATAGTCATTGTGTAAGGCTGGAGTGTACCCCACTCTGACGGCTCGCCCCACATCCCCCGTCGCGGCCTTGGCGGACGTTGGTGTCCGCATGGGCATTGCTGACTGTGGGAGAAATATTACACGCAGGAGTAGCGTCATGAGTCTGACACCTTTGTCATAAAAGACATAAGTTATTGACTCACTAGTCGATTGCATTATCCTTGCAGTATCATACTGAGAACCGTCTGCGGAGAGGAGATCGTATGCGCCGAAAAATCCTGCCCCTGCTCCTGCTGCTGAGCGGCCCCATCGGTGTCGGCATCGTGGCCGCCCTCGTTTCCATCGGCGGGCCGACAGCCGTCCGCGCTGCGGGGAATCACACCATCCCGGTCGGGCCCGGCTTCACCGACGTCTCGCCGCATCAGCTCGTCCGCACCAGCGGCAACGTCCTCTACACCGTCGCCCCCACCTGCGACTCCTACCCGGATTGCCCGAGCAATACGTTGCGGGTATATCGGGCGAACCAGGCCGGGACGCCGACGGGCTTCACCGAGCAGGACAGCGCGCATCGCCCGAGCGGTATCGGCTCTTCCGCCATCGCCATCGACGGTGCCGACACCCTCCATGTCCTCTGGAACGATCGCGCCGGCATCGTCAACTACCGGACGTTTTCCACCGCCGCCAATACCTGGTCCGCCACCACCGTGGTCGCCAGCAGCAACTGGACCGACTTCGGGCAGGGGGACGAGGGGGTCGCCCTGGCGGTCGACAGCAGCGGCATGCCCCACGCCGTCTGGTCGGGCAAGGGGAGCGACGGCATCCTCCATGTCTTCTATGGCAACCGTGGCGGCAGTTGGAGCGCCCAGCAGGTCGACGACCTCGCCCTCACCGGCAACCGCCGCGCGCTGCACCCGACCGTCGCATTCGCTCCGAACAACTCCCTCGTCGTCGCCTGGCTGGAAGGCACCTTCAACTACGCCCCCGACGGCATCATCCACGTGCGCACCCGGGACGTGAACGGCGCCTGGGCGACGACGCAGACGATCAACGATCCCGACGGGGCGATGACGACAATCGACAACGGACCGTCGCTGCTCAGCACCGCCGACGGCACGATCCACCTCACCTTCCTGGCCGCCAGCCCCGCCGACCAGATCCGCTATTGGTACAACAGCGGGGCGGGCTGGCAGGGAGACCGGCAGCCGCCGACGCAGATCACGCACGACCCGTCGCTAGGGCCGGACGGCAACGGTGGGGTGTACATCTACGGGCACGGCACGCCGACGCCGGTGGACGGGCATGGGGACAACCTCTACACCTTCCACAAGGCGGCGGGGGCGACGGTATGGGAGCCGTGGACAGAGTACGTGACGGGGTCGTACGACTCATCGGTGACGACGCGGTGGGCACAGTTCTTCCAGTCCTTCCCGCAGACGCTCGACATCGCCTATTGGGCGGACGCCTATCCGAGCTCCCTCTTCGTGGGCACGGACGACCTCGCTGGCGGCACGGCGACGCCGACGGCAACCGTGACCGTAACACCGACCGTCACCCCCCTCCCGACGGCGACCCCGACGGCGACACCGACACCCACCCCGATACCAACGACCACTACCCCGGTGCCGCCCACGGCGACACCGACGAAGGCACCGACCGCGACGAACACCCCCCCATCTGGTCCTGCTACGCTCATCGGCAGCACAACGGTCGGCACACTGTCGGACGGCAACCCATCGGGCACCGCTGAGGGCTTCCGCTATACCGCGAGCGCGAGCGGCACCGCGCGCACCCTTGGCGTTTATCTCGATGCGGGGAGCGTGGCCACACGCGTCGTGGTTGGCCTCTACGCGGACGGCGGGAGCGGGCCGGGCACGCTGCTCGCGCAAGGGACGATCACGAGCCCTGCGGCGGGGGCATGGAACACCGTATCAATTGCGCCCGTCACCGTGACAGCCGGTACGGTGTACTGGATTGCCGTGGTGAGTCCGGCCGGCATGGGAGACGTGGCGTTCCGCGATACGCCATCGGGCGGGCCGTCCCAGACAAGCGCGCAGGACAACCTCACCGGCCTGCCCGCGACGTGGTCGCCTGGCGCCCCCTATGCCAACGCCCCGCTATCGGCATACGCGTCCTGAGCAGATGACCGGGGCAAGGAGGGAGACGAGGAGCGCAGACGCTCGCTTGCCCAGCCATGTAGGGTCACCGCACGAACCGGGCACCATCGTCCGCCCTAGTCCCGCGGCTGAGAGAGGCGACGAGCGGTGCGCAAGGCTCTGTCCATCTGGGGTCTACTCCAATCTGGAGTGTGGGCATCGCGCGCCACGCTCGATCGCTCCCTCGACGTCCGACCGCAGCGACCACTGAACCCAGCGACATTTCCGCGTAGGGTTTCCGCCCTGTGCCACCCTCAGACAGCGCGCATCGCTTGCCAACCGCGCCACAAGAGCGCAACGGCGGTACCGATCGTGACAATTTGGACGACGCCCGCGCCGCCGATCGTGCCGCGGGTGCCGAAGGTCGCGGCGGACCAGCCGATGGTCCCCGCACTGATGAGTTGCACGATGCTGGCGGCGGCATGCTGAACGCTGGCCGTCCGCCCGCGAATCTCGGACGGGGCGAGTTTCACCCACAGGACACTGCCGAGCGTCCACGCCGGGCCGGTCCCCGCGCCGAGCATGACCCAGCCGACGAACGCGCCGACCAGCGACCCGGTGAGTGCGGCGATCAGCAGGCCGACCGCCGCGCCCGCCAGCCCGCCGACGACCCAGAGGCGCATCCGACCGGGCCGGTGGGCGGAGCGCGTCGCGATCAGGGCGCTGGCGATATACCCCGCAGCGTGCGCCGCGATCAGCAGTCCGAAGACCGTGCTGCCGTAGCCGAGCACACCCTCGACGAGCGCGACGGTCAGCACGAGCATCGTCGTGTAGCCGATGTCCCCCGCGAGGTCGCCGAAGACGAGGAATTGCGCGACGGGGCGTGACCAGATGTAGCGCACGCCGGTCAGCAGATCGGCGAGCAGGGGAGGCGCGCCCCCCGCTTGCCGTATCTGCGGGATCGCGACGGTCGCGACGAGCGCGGCGGCGATGACGAACGAGGCGGCATCGAGCAGGAACGCGCTGCGCACGCTGACCGCCGCGACGAGCAGCCCGCCGACCGATGGGCCGATCACATTCATCACCTGCCGCGAGATTTGCCCGGCGGCGGCATAGGGCATCAGCGCCGGGCCGACGACATCCGGCATCGCGGCGAAGCGCGTCGTGCCCGCGAAGTTCGCGAGGCCGGAGGCGACGAAGGTGATGACGAGTATCTGCCAGAGCGCGTTTGTCAGTGGTAGGAGCGCGATGATCGCCGCCTGGATGAGCGGCACGAGGGTGAGAATCCGCTTGCGCGCAAGCCGGTCCACGAAGACGCCGGAGAGTGCGCCGATCAGCGCCGCCGCGAGCGTCTGGAGGACGACCGTGCCGCCCAACGCCGCCGCCGAGCCGGTAATCCGGTAGACATAGACCGGCAGGGCGATCCGCGTCACCGCGTCGCCGATCAGCGAAATGGCGTTCGCGATCCAGAGGCGGCGATACGCCGCATGGCGAACGAGGACGCCGTATCCGATCGGTGCCGGCGCGATGGCTGCCATAACGCGCCTCACCTCTCCATTCACGAGGCGATAATAGCCGAAAGAGCGAGCATGGAAGTGGTGCGAATGGTGACATTCGAGAGGGCACTCCATCATACCTCGTCGCAGGATAGGGTGTCTTGCGTTGACGGTTCGTCACTGCACCCCCAGCGGAGCGGTCAGTCGCTGTGCCCATACGCTTGGTCCATAGCGCCGGATTGACGATGGTCTGGAAGCGCTCGGCTACCCCGTCAGTCTCGAACCCCACGCCGCATTGGGCGGCTATTTTCAGACCACCCCCCCTCCTTTTCAGGACGATCTTCCCTTCCTCATGCCCCACAGATGGTTGCGAGGTCGCGCAAGGCATCGCCCTTCCGCGATCTAGGCTTCACCGTGTCCTGCCCGCTGTCCCGCGGGACGGGACAGCGATCGGGACATTGAGCTCATGACGCCGGGACGCCCCGCCCGCTACGGTGGAGTTGCGCGGGGAGGAGGGAACGAAACACCGCCCCGCACGGGGTGCGAACGCGGGGACAATCCCCCGGTCAGGAGAGGCGGCACGGTATGGAACACGACGAGCGAGCTTTCATTCATGCGGCGCAGAGCGCCATGCACCGCCGGCGTTTCCTCGCCTGGGCCGGGGGCCTGGCGGGCGCCTCGTTCCTCGCCGCGTGCGGGGGAACCGGCACGGCGACCGATACGCCGAAGCCCGCCGCCCCGACGTCCGGAGCGGCCGCGCCGACAAACGCGATCGCCGGTTCCGTGAACCCGACCGCCGCCTCCGGCAGCGCGGCGGCGAGCACGGGCGGTATCCCGACGATGGTGATCGAGGCGTTTGACTTCGGCTTCAGGACGCTCGGCAGCATCCCCGGCGGCCCGACCCGCGTGCAGATGAAGAACACCGGCACGGAGCAGCACCACGCGCAGTTCATGCTGCTCAACCCGGGCGTCACCCCCGACCAACTCGGCGCGTCCTTCGCCAAGGGCGAGCAAGGGCTGCATGAGGTCTTCGGCCTCGTGACGCAGACGGGCGGGCCCGCGACGGTCAGTCCCGGCATCAGCAGCACCGACGTGATCCTCGACCTCAAGGAGGGCCAGTACCTGATCGCCTGCTTCGTCCCCGGCGCTGATCACATCCCGCACGTCGCCAAAGGGATGCGCATGCCCCTGAAGGTGACCGCCGCCCCCGCTGCCGCCGTCCCGGCCCCCGCAGTGAACGGGACGATCACCATGTTCGACTTCAACTTCACGATGCCCGACACGCTGCCGGCGGGCAGGAGCATGTACACGGTGACGAACACCGGCGCGCAGTTCCACGAGTTCAGAATCGGCCAGCTCGCCCCCGGCA
>JBBRLR010000024.1:0-52007 GCA_038231255.1 Thermomicrobiales bacterium
AATGGGCGCTCGGTCGCGACGGTGCGGACGGCGCTGACGACTGCGGTGCCGGCGGCGGCGGAGCGGTTGCGCCAAATCCGGCCGCGCCGACCGAATGTCCCGCGCGTTCCGCGCGGACGGATCCTGCTTTTCTTCTCGCTGCTCGGCCCCGGCATCGTCACGGCGAGCGCGGGCAACGACGCAGGCGGCATCGCCACCTACGCCAGCGCCGGGGCGCAGTACGGCTACGGCCTGATCTGGACGATGGTGCTGCTCATCCCCGCGCTCGCCATCGTGCAGGAGATGTGCGCGCGGATGGGCGCGGTCACCGGCAAGGGGCTGACCGACCTGATCCGCGAGGAGTTCTCGCTGCGCTGGACGGCGTTCGTGATGCTCGTGCTGCTGATCGCGAACGGCGGCATCGTCGTTTCGGAGTTCACGGGGATCGCGGCGGCGTTCGAACTCTTCCATGTCTCGAAGTACATCAGCGTGCCGCTGATGGGGTTCGTCGTCTGGTATCTGATCGCGAAGGGGTCGTACCGGCGGGTGGAGCGCGTCTTCCTTGGCATGGCGCTCCTGCTCCTCTCGTACCCCATCGCCGCCTTCCTCGCCCGGCCGGATTGGGGCGAGGTCGCGCACCAGACGGTCACGCCGCACATCCAGTTCAACGCCACGTACCTATTCGCCGTCGTGACGATCATCGGCACGACGATTAGCCCGTACATGCAGATGTATATCCAGTCTTCCGTCGCCGAGAAGGGCGTCAGCCCGCGTGACTACGCCGTAACGCGCGCCGATGTCTACATTGGTAGCGTCTTCGCGAACCTCACCGCTATTCTGATCATCGTGGCGACAGGGGCGACACTCTTTGTCGCCGGGAAAACCGACATCACGAGCGCGGCGGACGCGGCGCAGGCGCTCAAGCCGGTGGCGGGTTCGTTCGCGGGGATACTCTTCGGCGTCGGGCTGCTCGGCGCATCGCTGCTCGCGGCGGGCGTGCTGCCGCTCGCGACCGCGTATGGGCTGTCGGAGGCATTTGGCTTCGAGAAGGGTGTTGATCGTGGCTGGCGGGACGCGCCGGTCTTCCTCGGCATCTTCACCGGCCTGATCGCCGCCGGGGTGCTCGTGACGCTCATCCCCGGCCTGCCGCTCGTCAAGGTGCTGGTCATCACGCAACTGATGAACGCGCTCGCTCTGCCGTTCGTGCTCGTCTCTGTGCTGAAACTCGTCAACAATCGCGGCCTGATGGGGGAGTACCGCAACGGCGTCGCCTACAACATCGTCGCCTGGGTAACGACGATCATCGTCAGCATCCTTTCGATGGCAATTCTCATCAACACCCTGCTCGGCTTCGTCGGCCTCGGCTTCGCGTAGCGTCTTCTTCACTGCGGAGACGAGGGGAGGATCATATGAGCGATGAACGAGCGGTTGAGCAGGAGGCGGAGCGGCTGATTGCGGGCTTCGACGGCGAGGCGGCATTTCTTGCCCGCAACCTGGCGACCGGCGCGGAAATCGGGTATCGGCCCGGCGCGGTGATGCCGACGGCTTCGACGATCAAACTGCTCGTCCTCGCGGAACTCTACCGGCAGGCCGAGGTGAGGACCGTTCGCCTCGATGATGTGCTCGCGATTGAACCCGGCGACCGGCGCGGCGGCTCCGGCATCCTCAAAGACCTTTCGCCCGCTCTCGTTGCCACCATCCGCGACCACGCGATCCTGATGACGGCGCTGTCGGACAATACCTCGACCGCCGTGCTCGTCCGGCTGCTCGGTTTGGAGCGCATTTTGCAATCGGCGCGTGAATGGGGGATGACGGAAACGACCGCTACCTTCGGCTCCGGCGACATCCGCGCCTACGCGACGAGCACGCCGCGCGACATCGTGCGGCTCCTGACGCTGATCGCGACCGACGACATCATCTCGCCCGCCGCCTGCGCCGCGATGCGCGACATCCTCACCACGCAGCAATATCACGATCAGATCGCCCGCTACTTGCCGTTCAACCCCTATGCCCGCACCGGCTACGAGCATCCGGGGCCAGTGATTGTCCGCAGCAAGAGCGGCTTTTCCGGCCCAAGCGGCGTGCGCGTGGACGCAGGGATCGTGGAGATGCCGAATGATGCGCGCTATGTCCTTTGTGTGATGACCGCAGGCAGCAGCGACCACCTCTACCGACCGGAGCATGACGGCGCGATGTTGAACGGCCGCATCTCCCGCCTCATCTTCGATGCGTGGTGGCCGTCGGGCGTCCCAATACCAACCGAGTAGGGGCGCGATAGTTGGTAGAGAGTCACGGGAAATCTTTCTCGCGATGCTACGACGAGAAACTCTTGGAGGAAGGCGCAATGGCTGAAGGAAAGGCATTCACGACCGAAGAGGCGAAACGGGTCGGCGATCAACTGCATATTGACTGGAAGCAGGTTGATCTCGAAGAGTTTCGTATGGGGATGGCGGTCGAACTGGAGCACGGGACGAACGACCCGAAAACGGATGTAACGCACGACGATCCGCTGCTGACCGGCAAGATCGCATGGGCGCACATCAACGAATTCGCGGACTATTACACGCGACTTGAGAAGATGGAAGGCGAGGCGGAGCAATACTGGGCAGCACGCAAGCGAGGTAAGGCCTGAACTGCTCCGTCATTCGCGCTAAGTCCGCCGATCTATGCATTATGTCCCGGCGAGCGCGTTCACGATGGGCGCTACCACTTCCATATCGTCGGCGGAGATGACGTAGTACGAAAAGCCGTACTGTTCACGCCGCGCTTGCATCTGCTCGACAATTCGATCCACGGAGCCGATCAGTTCCGAGGGCATCGCGAGTACGTCGTCAACGGTGATGCCGCTCCATTCGCGCGCCTCAATAGATTGCTCCGTCGCGCGTCGGTGATCGTCGGCGATGACGACGTTCGGGACGAGGCTCAGTTCGATGGCGGCGAAACGGTCGCCCGCCGCCTCGCGGATCCAGCCGAGTTGGCGTTCGACCGCCGCCGCGAGGCGCGGTGCCGGGTCGCGCGAAAGGACGCCGTTCGCCGTGGAAGTCGTCAGGATGCCGATGATGTCCGCTTCGCGCGCCGCGATCGAGAGCATCCGCTTGCCGCCCGCGCCGACGAGGAGCGGCGGATGCGGCCGCTGCACCGGCTTGGGGAAACTGTCGAAGTCGGTCAACTGATAGTGCGCGCCGGTGAAGGTGAGCGGTGCATCGGCGAACAGCCCCTTGAGGACGGTCAGCGATTCCGCGAAACGATCCACGCGCACGCCGGGCGGGTCGAAGGCGATGCCGGCCTGATCGTATTCGGCCTTGAGGAACCCCGTGCCGATCCCCAACTCGAAGCGCCCGCCGGAAAGGAGATCGAGCGTCGCCACCTCCTTCGCGAGCATGACAGGCGGGCGATAATCGTTCGCGACGACGAGCGTGCCGATCCGCAATCTCTCCGTCACCGCCGCGACCGTCGCGAGCGCGGCGAAGGGCGCCAGTTGATGCCCGAACGGCGGCGCGACGAAGTGATCGCGGATCAGAAAAGTCGCGTAGCCCATCTCCTCCGCCGCGCGGGCCGTGCCGATCAGCCCCTCCCGCGTGCCAATGTGCTCGCCCAATACCCCGAAACGGAACGGTCGTTGGTGTGCCAAGATCGTGCTCCTCTTATGAATGGGCGCGTGGGCTTTCCAGCCTTCGACAGACTTCCACGTCTCCTCCTACCATACAGGGGCATATGGGCATGATCTATCCGATTCTTGCGGGTGAAGTCTCGTGGCCGTTCAGATGCGGGCGTACGGCTATATGCCCCTACCGATTGCTGACCGCTGGCTGCGGACGGTTGCCCGACTGTCAGCAGCCAGCGTGCGGATATGACGAGGAGCGGTCGGTACTGGCGCGCTGCCATCTTTCCCGGTATCGTACGGTGCGTGACTGCCGTCGTTGCCTTGTGTCGGGAGCATATTGTGGGAGAGCGTTGGGAGACGATCACGACGATCCGGGACGGGCTGTACGACCGCATCCCGCTCAATGCGCCGGAGTCCGCGCTGATGGCGACGGAGGCGTTTCTGCGGCTGGATCGCATCCAGCAGTTGGGGTTCGTTTCGCGCGTCTGGCCGGGGGCGAAGCATACACGCTTCGAGCACTCGCTCGGCGTCATGCACCTGATGCGGCAAGGGATTTCCCAATTGCGGCGACCCGACGGCCCGGTCGCGCTCAGCGATGAGGACGCGCACACGGCAACCGCGACGGCACTCCTGCACGACATCGGCCACTATCCTTTTTCGCACGCCATCGAGGAACTCGGCCCGCCGATCTTGAAGCACGAGCAGGTCGGGCGGCGGATCATCCTCGGCGCGGAAGTTTCGGATGTGCTGGAACGCATCTGGGGTGTTGATCCTCGGCGCGTTGCCGATTTTATAGATCCGCCGGGGCCACCCAAAACGCCGCAAGACGCCTTGATTCGCGGCCTCCTTTCCGGCGCATTAGACATGGACAAACTCGACTACCTGCCGCGCGATGCCCGCGCCTGCAATGTGCCGTATGGTCGCGTGGACACCCCCCGGTTGCTCGACGCGCTCTGCGTGCGTGAGGTGAACGGCACGCCGCGCATCGTCGTGGACGACAAGGGGATCAGCCCCCTGCACTCGCTGATTAATGCGCGGCAGGAGATGTTCGACAATGTCTACTGGCACCACACGAACCGCGCCTGCATGGCGATGCTCCTGCGCGCCGTACAGGAGGCAATGGATGTGGGCGTGATCGCGCCGGAGGATCTGACAACGCACGACGACGCCTCACTCCTCGCCTTCCTCAGCCAGCCGGAGATGCCGGATGCGACCCAGCGTCTCGTCGCCGCCCTCCGCTCCCGCCGCATCCACAAGCGGGCGGTGGAGGTTTCGGCGCGGGCGGGCGACCTGTTCCAACGACTCGGCGCACTGTATTACCGCCCGCGCGACCGCCGCGCCGCCGAGATCACGCTCGCCGAGATGGCGGCGCACATGACGGGTATCGAAGTCCACGACAGCGACGTGCTGATTGACATCCCAAAGCCGGAGAAGTGGTCCGCCGATGTCTGGGTGGAGTTCGACCGCCCGCCGATCGGCTTCGCGCCGCTGATGCCGTGGCACGAGGTCGTCGGCGCGCAAACCGACGATTTCCGCCGCTACGAGGAGCACCGGCGCCTGATCCGCATCGTCGCCACCGAGCCGCTGCGCGACGTACTGCATCGCGAGTGGGCGAACCTCGTCCTGCCGCTGCTCGGTGGCGTCCTTTGAATGAGTGGCGTAGGCTTTCAGCCGGCGTCCCTGCATCACTCTCGCAGGCTGGAAAGCCCGCGCTACCGGGGTGGGACGCAGGCTGAAAGCCTACGCCACCGGGAATTCGCCCTGCTAGCGGAGATAGAGATGACAGTCATCGAGGACGGACAGCAGTACGAAGGCGAAACGTTCGCGGCGCTCGTCGCACCGGGGCAGGCATTCACTCGCGCTGATTTCGCCGCCTGCCACTTCGACCGCTGCATCTTCACGGAAAGTGTCTTTTCGCACTGCTCGTTCACGGATTGCCGGTTCACGGGGTGCGATCTCAGCCTCGCGCGCGTGCCAGGCAGCCGCTTCACCGATGTCCGGTTCGCCGCGTCCAAGTTGCTCGGCGTGGACTGGACGAAGGCAGGGGATGCGGTGATCTCCAAACTCTTCCTGTCGGTCCATTTCGACGATTGTCTGCTCAACTACGCGACCTTCTTCGGCCTGACACTGCGCCGGGGCCGGTTCGTGGGCTGTGTCGCGCACGAGGTGGATTTCCGCGAGGCCGACCTAACGGAGACGACCTGCACCCGGACGGACTTCACCGACAGCAAGTTCCACCACACGAACCTTACCAGAGCCGACTTCCGACGGGCGACGAACTACGCGATTAACCCGGCCACGAACACCGTTGCCAAAGCGCGCTTCTCGCTCCCGGAAGCGGTGGCGCTCCTCAGCGGCTTCGACATCGTGATCGAGTAGGTCGCCTGCTTTGGCTTCGTACTTCATCAGCCTTCATCAGCCTCCGCCGTTATGATGCGAACGTGAGTATCCATGTCCATTTCGCAGCAGTCAGACAGCAATACTGGCACGCAATGTGCACGGGCCAAATGAACGGGAGTTTGTCGCGCCTTTTTTTGGAGCGCCTTTGGGAAGGGATACAAAAACTATGACCGTGATCAATGCGCGTACGCTCATCGGTCGTGCTGTCGTCAGTGTGGCGGATGGCGAGAAGGTGGGGACGATCTCCAACCTTCAATTCGACCTCGCCCAACGCATGGTGCTCGGCCTGCTGATCGGTGGCGATGGCGGCGTCTTCAACCGGGAAAAGCCCTCCGCCATCCCCTTCAATCAGGTGCATACCTTTGGCCGGGATGCCGTGACGATTCGGGACAAGAGCGGCATCGCGGTCGCGGATGGCGCACCGCACAGCACGACCGCGACGCTCGACACCATCAAGAAGCGTGTTGTGACGACCGGCGGTGAGGTGATCGGCGATGGCGACGATCTCGCCTTCGATGATGCGTCCGGCGCGATCACCGCGCTCCAACTCGCCCCACACGGCGGCTTCCTCGGCATCGGCGCGACGACGCACATCCTGCCGATGGAGGAGATCGTGGAGTTTGGCCGCGATGTCATCACCGTCCACAACACCGCCCTCGCGCGGGTGCGGCCGGAAGCAGGTACGCAGTAGGCAGTAGTCCGTAGTAAGAATAGGATAGGACACGCAGTAATCTCGGCAGGTTGTGCGTTGGTGGTTCGCGCGCGCACCGAGTAGAATCACTGCTATTGACTACCGCCTACCGCCTACCGCCTACGGGAGCGAAAATGTCTGAAGATCACGCATCCTCATCGAATGGCGCCGAGCCGACGAGCGCGCTGACGCAGCAGCAGTTCATCTTTCTCAGCGAACTGCGCTCCTACGTCCGCGAGGAGGCGGGATGGATTCGCACGCTCACCGACGCGATCCAGCGCGGGGTGGGGGGCGAGGAGACGGCGACGGAAGTGGGCCGCGCCGTCGCCGATGTCAGCGCGCCCTACCGCGCCGAAATCGCCCGCATGCGCGCGCTTGAGGTACCGGAGGGATGCGAGGCGGTCGGCACGGCCCTCGACACCGAGACCGACCGAGCGGAAGACTATCTCGCCGCGCTCGCCCGCTGGACGGCGGCGGGGCAGGTCGGCATCTCGCTCCTGCGCGACAACGCCGGGGAAGAGGTCCATCAAGCCCTCGAACGGTTCCTCAACGCCCGCGACGCCTTCGAGCGAGCCTATACCGAGGCCGCTCGCCTTCTCGAATAAGGGGAATCTGAACCGCCACTTTAGCGTCTTGATCGGCCTGTCGCACGGGCGTTGGCGAATACGCCGGGGCCAATGAGCGCAAGGATGAAGAAGGGGAGGCCGAGGAGGTTGCGGACGGTCGGACGCGCGCTTTCCGGGGCGAACCGCGCGAGATAGATCACCGGGATCGCGCAGGCGCACATCAGCGCGCCGAAGCCGAAGCGCGTCAAGATCGTGCGCCGATCCGCCGCAAAGCCCCAGACCATCGCCGCAATGAGTACCGGCACCGTCGCCAGCGTCCCAAAAAAGACATATCCGCTCGGCTTCGTGATCTGCACGAGCAGCAGATGCGCGATCCCGAAAAGGGTGACGAAACCGCAGAACGAAGCAATGAGCAATGCGCAATGCGCAATGAGTGACGTACGACGGGAATGTGCCTTGCCACCGTCCGATGATGTGCCGTGCGGGGCTTTTTGCTGTACTTCAAGCATCGTTATCTCCTTCATCCATTGCTCATCGCTCATTGCTCATTGCTTCCCCATCTTTCGTCACTTCGCGGGCGGTGGAGTCCACGATGCGCGGCGGGGTATGGGGGAGCGGCGGTTCGTCGTCCGGTAGAGCATTGCGGTGCAGGAGGCGGTCGAAACCCTGCCCGATGTATAGCACGAGCAGTGCACCCAGCAAGGAGATCGCGAAGGCAACCGCGACATTGATCTCGCCGCTGTAGAACCGCCCGACAATGAAGTTCCCGACAATCGCGCCGATGCCGCCGACGAGGAGGTTGCCGAAGCAGCCGAAGCCGAAACAGCCCATCCCCTGCGGTCGTGCGATGAATGCCGCCGCCAGGCCGGAAGCAAAGGCGAGAAAAAGCCAGGTCGCCCAATCTCCGGCCCCATACGCGACAGCGAACGACGTTTGCATCGAGCGTATAACCCGTTCCCGCCTAGTTGTCCGCGTCCCCGCTCGTTGCCATCATCGCGCCCACAGACTCGGTATCGAGATCGTCCACAGGCGCGGGTTCCGGGGCGCGGGAAATGTCCGCCTGGAGCATGCCGACCGCTTCGAGGTTGCGGCGTATCCGCGCGCGCGCATCATTCGCGAGCGGCGTGCCCGGCAGGCGGACGGTTGTTTTCTCGGTTTGTCCGAGTGCGCGCATCGTTTCCTTGATTGCTGCTTGGAAGGTGCCCGGCACCTGCGTGACATTGACAACGCGCATCAGATCGAGGAAGCCACGTCGCGCGCCCTCGTAATCGCCCTTGCGGAAGGCCTCGACGCAGCCGACGCCCGGCTCCGGCACGAAGTTCGCCTCGCCGATCACCGCGCCATCGCCGCCGAGCATCAATGTGTTCAGCAGATGATCGCTCATCCCGGTGAGGACGGAGAAATCGGGCCGGATGCGCTTGACGATCTGCACGCGGTTTCGTACCAGCGTGGCGGAATCCACCGAGTCCTTGACGCCGACAATGTTGTCGTTCTCTTCCGCCAACTGGGCGAGGACGGCCGTGCTGACCGCCGTGCCGGTGAAGACGGGGATGTTGTAGACGAGAATCGGCAGGTCCACCGCGTTCGCGACCGCGCCGAAATGCGCGAGCAATTGCTCGTCGCCGAGTGTCTGGTAGAACGGCGTGACGACCGCCGCCGCGTCCGCGCCGACGCCCTTCGCGTGGCGTGTCAGCTCGATCGTCTCGTGCGTGTTGACGGCGCCCGTGCCGACGATGACCGGCACACGGCCCTTGACGTGCTCAACGACCTTCTGCGCGTATTCCTTGCGTTCGTTGGCGGACAGTTGCGTGAACTCGCCCGTCGTGCCGAGGATGAAGAGACCATGCACCCCGGCGGCGATCAGCCAGTCCAGATGGCGGAGCGTCCCATCCCAATCAATGCTCATATCGTCGTTGAAGAGCGTCACCGATGGGGGGATGATGCCACTAAACATCGCCATGTTTCCTCCTGCCTGCGCGGGTCGTCCGTCGCCCGGAGTATAGCAGAGGCGTGAGGCGCTGGCATGGCGTACAATAGTCGTGGAACGTTAACCCCGCTATCGCCGTTGCCCTTCGCCGTCTCGGTGTTGATGTGACAACGACGAACGCCGTGCAGATGCGCGCACGCACCGATATTGCCCATTGGGAGTATGCGTGGCGCGAATCTCGGGTGATTGTCACGCACGATGATGACTTCCTCCGCCGCGCAGATCAGGATGAGCATCATGCGGGAATCGCATAGTGCAGTCCAAGGAAACGCACGGTAGGAGAGATTATTCGCCGGCTAACAAATCTTTATCAGGAGAAGACGTCCGCCCAAGTGGTTGGGCGGATCATCTATCTCGAGCGGGTGAGCATTCCCCGCAGTTGACACGCCCCCGTTTTGTGGTGACAATGCGCGACGCGGACGGCGCTCGGACGGTATGGCGCGCGCGATGAGGGGGCACAGCATGATACCCGACGACGTCGTGGAATCTACGAACGGTCTGCCACGGCGCGCGGAAGCGGTGCGTTCCACCAACTTCGTTTTCCCCAACGACACGAACCACCACGGCACGATGTTCGGTGGCCGGGTCCTGCAACTGATGGACCAGACTGGGGCGATTGCCGCCGCGCGTTTCGCGCACACCACCGTCGTCACCGCCGCGATGGAGGCGGTCTCCTTCCAGCAGCCGATCCGCGAGGGCGAGATTATCGAGACAGTTGCGCGCGTCGTCTACACGGGCCGCACGAGCATGATCGTGCGCGTGGATGTCTTCGCGGACCACCAACTGACCGGCGAGCGGAAGCGCGCCACCACCGGGTACCTGACGATGGTCGCGTTGGATGCTGCGGGCAAACCGATGCCCGTCCCGCAGTTGCTCATCGAAACGGAGGAAGATCGGGCAGACCACGAGGCGGCGGAACGTGTCCGCCATTTGGCGAAGCAACGAGTAGAACGAGAAGACAGTAGCTAGTAGCCAGTAGTCAGAGGGTCTGGTCCCCTACTGACTACTGACTACTGACTACTGACTACTTGAGGAGGAATGCATGATTCTGACTGGCATGGGTTCGTATCCGCGTGTCGGGGACACGGGGGAGTTGCAGCGGCTGCGGCGCGGTATTCACCGCTTCGACCGCAAGGAGATAGACCGGGACGATCTGAATGCCATCGCGGACGATGTGACGGCGGAAGTGATCCGCGAGCAGGTGCAGGCGGGGCTTGATTGGGTGACGGACGGCTGCCTTCGCTGGGAGGACATGGTTTCCCACGTCGCCAACAAGCTGCCGAATGTCCGGCGTGGCGGCTTGCTCCGCTACTTCGACTCCAATACCTACGTCCGCCAGCCCGTCGTGACGGGGCCGATTGGTTGGGAGCAACCCGTCGTCGCGGCGGAGGCGGCATTCGCGGTCGCCGAAAGCCCGAAGCCGGTCAAGGCGGTCGTCACCGGGCCGTACACCGTCGCGAAATACTGCGACGATCAGCACTACGGCGCGCTCGAACCGCTCGTGATGGACCTCGCCGCCGCCCTCAACAATGAGGTGAAGGCGATTGTCGCGACGGGCGTCAGCTGCGTGCAGATTGACGAGCCGAGCATTTTGCAGGAGCCGGGCGACTGGGCGCTCTTCGAGCGGGCGATTGCCCGCCTGATGGATGGCGTGCCGGGCACAACCGCGATCGCGACCTACTTCGGCGACGCCACGCCGCTCGTCTCGCAACTGCTCGGCCTGCCCTTCAACATCGTCTACTTCGATTGCTCGTATGCGCCGCTCGTCGTGGACGCGCTGCGCGGCGTGGCGCATGGCAAGCACGTTGGTATCAGCGTCGTGGATGCCCGCAACACGAAACTCGAATCGCTCGAAGATGTGCAGGGCAATATCCAGATGGCGCAGGACATCGTCGGCAGCCACGCGGTGCATATCACGCCGTCGGCGGGGCTGGAATTCCTGCCGCGCAAGCGCGCGTACGAAAAGCTGACGCGGATGGTCCAAGGCGCGACAGTCGCGGCACAGTAAGCAGTAGACAGTAGACCGTAGCCGGTAGTCAGAAAGAGATGCACGCAGCGTTTCCCCTTCCAACTGACTACTGTCTACTGCCCACTCAGGAGGCAAAACATGGCACAGCAAATTCTCCAGACAACGAGCGTCGGCAGTTTCCCGAAGCCGGACTACATCACGAAGGCGCGCACCAAGGCACGGCGCGGCGACATCGAGACGGCGGAACTGACCGAACTCGAGCGGCAGGCGACGCGCGAAGTGATCCAGTTGCAGGAAGACCTCGGCATTGACGTGATCGTGGATGGCGAGATGTATCGGGGCGACATGGCCGAATATTTCGCGCAGCAGATGAAGGGGTTCGAGTCCTCCGGCCTCGTCCGGTCGTACGGCAACCGCTACTACCACAAGCCGATCGTCGTGGATGCCATCGAGCGCCCGAACGCGATCACGGTGGACTGGTGGAAGTACGCGCAGTCCCTGACCGCGAAGCCGGTGAAGGGGATGCTCACCGGGCCGTACACGATGATGGACTGGTCGTTCGTCGAATACTACCCGAACCGCCGCGAATGCACGCTCGCCCTCGCCCGCGCGATCCACGACGAGGTCGTTGACCTCGAAAAAGCGGGCGCAACGATCATCCAGGTGGACGAACCCGCCCTTTCCGCCCGCACCGACGAGGTCGAACTCGCTATCGAGGCGATGGGCATCGTCACGCAGGGCGTGTCGGCGAAGATTGTCACGCACATCTGCTACGGCACCTTCGACAAGATTTATCCCCGGATGCTCGATCTGCCGCTCGACCAGATTGACCTCGAGTTTGCCAATAGCCGCTACCGCCTCCTCGATCATTTCGAGAAGAATCCCTTCACGAAGGAGGTCGGCTACGGCGTCGTGGACATCCACACGCACCGTATCGAGAGCGTCGAGGAAATTGTCGCTGGCATCAAGAAGGGTCTCGAATACATCCCCGCCGAGAAGATGTACGTGGACCCGGACTGTGGCCTGAAGACGCGCACCTGGGAAGAGTCCAAAGCGAAGCTGACCAACATCGTCGAGGCGGTCAAGATCGTCCGCGCCGAACTCGGGCAGCCGAGCGCGAACTAAGCATGCCCACCCCAAACCCCCTCCCGCGCTGGGAGGGGGTTTTTCACTTTTCACATCGCGAGAATGAAAAGATCGGTCAATACCCCTTGACAAGACGTGCGCATATACGTACATTTGTTCTATTCGGATGTTCGCGGCTTCGTTCGACCGGAGTGACCCCATGATCGTTCCCCAGTTGCAATCGGTGTTCGTCTTTGTGCGCGATCTCGACCGCGCGCTCTTCTTCTATTGCGGCACCCTCGGGCTGCCATTGCGGCGGCAGTGGGCGGGTGGCGCGGAGGTCGGTGGCGGTGGTGCGACCCTGATGCTCGCCGTCGCGGACGCCGATACCGCGCCCGAGGCGACGGGCCGTGCGACGGGCATCACGTTCGCCGTGGATCGTGGGACGTACGATGCGCTCGCCGCGCGTGGCGTCGGCGGCGCGCACCCGATACACTACCCATGGGGCACGCTGGCGATCATGACCGACCCGGACGGCAACGAGTTCGCCCTGCTCGCGCCCGCCGCCGTGGCGCGCGCGGAGGAACCGCTGCTGCGGCCAATCCCGGCGATCCATGCGTCGTTCCGCCCGCGACTGAGAGGGAATGCATCGTGACGGATAATGAGGTCGCACCCGCGATCCAGGCATACGTCGAGGAGCACCTGCTCCACTGGCCGGGCGTGACGAAGCGCAAAATCTTCGGCCACGACGGCTACTACATCGAAGGGCGGCTTTTCGCCTTTATCGGCGATCGCGGCATCGTCCTCAAGCCGCCGACGGACGAGAAAGCCGCCCTCCGTGCGTTCGATGGCGCGGATGGCTGGTCGCCCGATCCCAATGCAAACCGCGCGAAAGCGAACTGGATCGAAATTCCCTGCGCGGACGAAGAGGCCGTCGAGACCCTCCTCCCCTACCTCGCCCACGCGATGACCTTCATCCGCACCGCCCCACAGACCGGCTGGCAGGCCGAACGCCGCCGCAAACGCAACGAGAAAAAAGTCCTGCCCGTCGCGGAATGACCGTAGCATAGGCCGAAGCCTACGCTACCGGGACACGTGTTCGCACTTACGTGCGATCCCTCACCCGGCGGACGAACTTCAGGGCGGACCATTGGGCGTTTACGGCGCAGACTTTCACGTCCACAAGGCCATCGGCGAGGCCGATGTCGCGGATCGTGTTTTCGGAAAGGTCGGTCATCATCTTCGCCGCCTTCTTCGGCCACGAAATCCAGAGCATGCCGTGTTGCCCGAGTTGGGCATGCAGGGCCGGAAATTGCTCCGCCAATTCGTCCCGCGCGGTCGTGAAGAAGTGGATGAAATCAAGACCTGCCGCATCGCCATCAACGACCGCCACGGACGGCGGCAGCGGTCCGAGCATCGCCCAATACTCGTCCGATGCACCGATAATCCTTGCGCGGAAGCCGTCTTTCAAGCCAAGTTTCACGATCAGTGGTGTACCTGAGTAGCTAGCGGCCATCGCTCAGTCCTCAGCCTTCTTCCTTCTCTGCCCCCCGACGACGACGAGATCGCCGTCCCGCCAGACGCATTCGGCGTCCGCGAAGCCCGCTTCGTCGAGCAGGATGATATGCTCGCGCACGCCGAGACCGTGGCTGAGGAAGTCGCCGTAGATCAGGCAGCCGCCCTCTTCCAATGAGGCATAGACCGTGCGTAGGAGATTGCCGAGACGCGTGCGGAAGACCGCGTCCATACTTTCTTCGCCCACAATGCCACCGAAGGTCGTGGAGGAGACGGCGAGAGCGTACGGCGTGCCGGGAAGCGGCTGCGCGGGGGCGTCCGGGTCGAGGCGATAGCAGAGCGGGACGGCAGGCGTGCCGCCCTTGCCCATCTTCTTTTGGGCCGTCTCGATATTCTCCTCGTCCGTGTCGAGCAGCGTCAGGCGCGATTCGGGATAGGCGGCGTGGAAACGCGAGGCGAGCGTGCCGACGCCGCAGCCAATGTCTACGACCGAGGCATCCGGCGCCAGCGGCGGTACGGCCCAGACAATCGCGGCAACCATCGCGGCGAAATGCGGTTCGAGGTAGTTGATGTGGATGTCGTACCAGCGGGCGTGCTCCCAGAAGGAGGGGTCCGGCGTCCGCGCGAGGCCGCGTCGCCACGAAATCGGTGCATCCATCGCCCTTGCTCCTTCACCCTACAACGCTCGCCACTGTCGCCAGCGTAGCAAGAACGCCCCGGCGCGGCAAGGGCGCGGGAATTTGAACCACGAAGAGCACGAAGAAGAGCGGAGAAAGGAAAGAAATTTAACTCTTCTCCCTCTTCGTGCACTTCGTGTCTTCGTGGTTCAATCGTTCCCCGCGAGCGAGGCGAGGAGGGCGATGGGGAAATGGGCGCAGAGGGTGGCGAGCGGGAGGCCGGGGATGCCGTCGTGGTCGGTGGCGGTGAGTTCTTCGCCGGTGAAGACGTTGCGGTAGCGGCGGCCTGCGTACTCGGGCGGAAGGGCCAGCCAGGTGTCGCCCCAGGTCTCCGCGCCGAGTGGTGTCCGCTCCTCGCCATCGGTCAGGCCGACGACGAGGCGGGGCGTGACGACGATTGCCGCGTCATCGCCGAGGGCGCGGGCGAAGGCGCAGACGTGATCGGCTTTCGCGCCGTGCGCGTGGAGGGCGAGGTAGTCGCCGTTTGTAAAGAGCGCGTCGTGCGCGCGGCGGAAATCGAGGGTGCGGGCGGTGACGAAAAGTTTGATGCGGCCATCGCCACTGGTATTCATCAGTCCGTGGGCGAGGGCAACGCCGCCGCATTCCGCGCACTCCGCACGCTCGCGCAGGTCGGCGAGGATGGCGCGGCGGCGGTCGTAGTCCACGGGGCGGCGGTTGTCCGGGTCCACGAGGCTGAAATCCCAGAGTTCCGTGCCCTGATAGATGTCCGGCACGCCGGGCGACGTGAGTTTGAGGAACGCCTGCGCCAGCGCGTTCCACTGGCCGAAGAACGCGACGCGGCATTGCAACGGCGCGAAATCCGCCAGGAAGACGTTAGTATCCCCCTCCGCCAGCACATCGCGGACGAATCCTTGCAGCGCGCGATCGTACGCTTCGTTCGGGTTGATCCAACTCGTGTGGACCTTCGCCTCCTTTTCGGCTTTGAGCATGTACGCAGCGATCCGCTCGCGGAACTCCCCGAATGATTCGGGTGTTGGAAAGTCCGTCGGCCACGCGCCAAGCAGTGTCTGGTACAGCAGATATTCGGCGTTGCGGTCGGGGTGGCGGTCGCCCGCGATCTCGCTTTTGAGCCGGGCATTCATCCGGCCCCAGCGATTGAGGGCGGCGCGCCATTCTTCCGGGATTTCGGAGAGCACGTCAATCCTCGCCCGCACATCCTCGCTCCGCTTCGTGTCGTGCGTGGAGGAGGCGAGCATTGTGTGCGGCCAGCGGCGGGCGCGCTCGGCGTTGCGCGCGTGGAACTCCGCAAGCGAGATGCCGAACTGCACGGGGTGGCCGCCGACTTCGTTGAGTGAAACGAGGCGGTTATAGACGTAGAAGGCAGTATCCTCCACCCCTTTTGCCATCACCGGGCCGGTGATCTGCTGGAACTTCATCACGAACTCGATCAACCGGGGGCGATCCTCCGGGCGGAAACTTTCGATGTTCCGCAAGAGCAGCGTATCGCCGAGGAAATCGAACAACTGGCTCGCCGTGCGCGGATTCCGCCGCTTCGCCTCCGCCACCGCCGCTTCGACGTACCGCGCGTCGTGGTCCGTCACCGTCGCGTTCATGTCCGTTGTATAGGTGCGATACACGCGCAGGCAGGCGATCACTTCGCGGAGCGCGAAGGTAAGGCTATTCAGTGTGAAGTCGCGGTACGAGCGGTTCCGCTCCGAGATGCGCTCCAACTGATAGGCAAGCGCGTTGATCTCGCTGGCCAGCGAGATGAGCATAATCATCTTCTTCGTCGCGTTCGTGAGGTTGTTGAACAGCGTCTGATTGCCCGTGAAACGTGCGTAAATCTCGTCAATCGCCTTGCGGTTGCGCGCATCCACAAACAGGCCGTTCGCTTCGTTGAGGAAGTCGTACCCCGTCGTCCCGGCGACCATCCAATTTTCCGGCAGGGTCTCGCCCTCGGTGAGAATCTTCTCGGCGACGACATACAGCGGCAATTGCGGCGCTGTCGTGCCATCGCCCTCGATATGCGCATCGAACCAGGCATGCACGGCCTCTTCGAGTTCATCCTCCTCCTCGTCGTCGCGCTCCGGCATCCGCGTGCGGACGCAGGCGAGGATGTACTGCTCCTGCAACTGGCGGAAGTAGTGCGGCGGGTCCCACAAGCCGTCCGGGTGATCAATGCGCAGGCCGGTCGCCTTTCCCTCGGCGAGCAGGCGAAAAACGACCGCGTGCGTCGCCGCGAAGACTTCCGGTATCTCGACGCGAATCGCCGCCAACTGGTTGACGTCGAAGAAGCGGCGGTAGTTGATTTCTTCCGCCGCGACGCGCCAGAAGGCGGGGCGGTACGGCTGCCCGTCGAGCAGATCATCGAGCATTTCGATGCCCGCCTCGTCTGCTGTATTGAAGGCATCCAGCGCGGCCGTTATGGCGTCACGGATTTCCGTACTTGCATCGTAGAGCGTCGCGATGCGCCGTTTGATGACCTCTTTTTCGCGGTGCCGCTCCGCCATCTTCTCGGGGTCGGTCTCGTCAGTCGCGGGCAGGTAACCGAGGGCGGTAAGGATGCTTTCCAGTTCGAGCGCCTGCTCGTCGTCCGCGCCCAATTCCGCGATCAGTGCGTCAAGGCGGTAGCCGAGGATGCGGTCGTAGGTGTGCGGCGCGATGGGCAGCACGGTATCCCAGTAGTGGAGGAAGAATGCGCCGTTCTCGTACGAGAGCCGCAACTGACCGCTTTCGAGCACGCCGCCGTACTGGTCGCCGAGGATCGGCAGCAGTACTTTGTTCGCCAGTTCCCGCTTGATGGGGTGCCAGTTGATGTCGAACGTCGCCGCGTAGAGCGAACTGGGGCCATTCTCCAGCACGTCCATCCACCAGCCGTTGCTGGGGTCGGCGATGCCCATGTGGTTCGGCACCATGTCGAAGACGAGGCCGATGCCCCGCTCCTTGAGCGCGGCGGCGAAGGCGTCGAACTGCTCTTCCGTGCCGATCTCCGGGTTCAACACCCCGTGGTCGCAGATGTCGTAGCCGTGGTCGCTGCCCGCGCACGCTTTCAGGAGCGGCGAGGCGTAGGCATCGCTGATGCCGAGGTCGGCGAGGTAGGCGACGAGCGGCTGCGCGTCTGCGAAGGTGAAGTGGCGGTTGAACTGCAAGCGGTAGGTCGCGCGCGGGATGCGCGCCCGTTCGAGCGCTTCCTGCGCGACGGTGGCGACAGACGGCAGGGCGCGAATCTCCTCCAGCGTCGTTTCTCCCACTTCCATGCCCAACCCCTCCCCGAGTGCGATGAAGTGCGTCACCCATGCCTGCGCGTGCTCGTCGCCGCGCCGCGCCCGCCGGTAGAAATCGCGGTAGCGCGTCTGCAAGAGATCATAGTACACATTCTGCGCGTGCCAGAAAACGATCCCGAATGGCAGCATCCGCGCGACCTCGACGACTTCCCGCAGCGAGGCGAGGGACACGAGTTCCGTCGGCTCTGCCTGAATCTCCTCGGAGAGTCGTTCCGCTCGCCGCCGCAGCAGGTACGACAGTCCGGCGGCGTCGAGCGTGACGTGCCACGTCTCCGCATCCGCGAGCAGGGTCTGGATGCGCGCGCGATCCAGTGTCGCGGCGGCGAGCGCGCGCCGGAGATCGCCGCTCAGGATGAATGCCGCCGCCGTGTGGAAGGCTTGCGGTAGCGGCACATGCAGATCGCGCACGAAGCGCATCAGCGGCGCTTGCCGGTCGTAAATCTGGCGGTAACTCGCCTCGTCCTCCACGAGTGTCGCGTCGAGCACGATGTCGAGGATTTTGCGCTGCTCGTCGCGGAACAAAGTCTTGAGGGAGTAGATGGATTCGCCGAAATAGCGGTCCATCGCGCGGATCGCTTCGGGGAAATCCACGCGCGCGAACGCCTCCGTGATGTGTTCGACGAAGGCGCGGTACGCCTCCTCGTCCATCACGGCGCCAACGCCGCTGCTAATCGTGTGATCGCCGAGTGAGAGCGCGCCGAACGTCTCCACAGCGGACTTGCCGGTGATGCGCGACGTGAACCGTGCCCGCCCGACGACGAGCGCCGCCCGCCCCGCTTCGTGCCGCCGGTACTCCTCGCGCTCGACGGTATAGCAGTAGATCGCCGTCCGCTCCGGGTACTCGTCGAAGAGTGAGGAGATCGCGTAGTGTGCGGCAAGTTTTTCGGTATCCACGACAGCGGGCTTGACGAACTTCTCGTAGATCAGCCGCCCGTCGCGGTGCTCGCGGATGTTGCTCTTCGCCTGTTGGAGCAGATCGAGGAATTGCGGCTTAAACCGCTCGTCGGCAACTGTCTCCGCCAGTTGAATCACCCGCCCGGCGTACTCGATCACCTGTACCGTCTCGATACCGGAGAGTTCATCGAAGAACCAGCCGCAACTCGTGTACATCAGCATCGCGTGCCGCTGCATCTCCAGCAGTTCCCAGAGCCGGATGCGCTCGGCGTCGGTCAACTCGCGCGCCGTCTGCTCCGCGAGGAAGCGCGCGACATTTTCGTCCGAGCGGTCGAGAATGATGGCGACATAGCCATCCCGCGCCGCCCACGGGTCGTGGACGAGATCGCGCATCCCGGCCTCGTAGACGGGCACGACGGCATCCCGCAGCCAGTCGAGGGCTGCGCGGAGCGGCCCACGCCACTCCTGGGTCCAGTCTGGGCGGCCACCGGTATTGCAGCCGCAGTTGCTCCGCCACCGCTCGACGCCGTGGTCGCAACTCCACGCCGTGTTTTCGATGATCTCCACTTCGTGCGTCGGCGGGAACATTTCGAGATACTCACCGTAGATCGTCAGGCGGGCGAGGTCGTTCGACTCGATGTGGTGGAGCGCGTAGGCGAGCGCCATGTCGCCGTGCGCGTGGTGGTGGCCGTAGGTCTCGCCGTCCGTCGCGATGTGGACGAGTTGCGGCCAGGTGCGCTCGTCCGAGAAGGCGCCAAGCAGGCGATTCGCCAGATTCTCGCCGCGATCCAGCACACCCTCGAAGGCGACGCCGCGCGAGATCGGGCCGTCGTAGAAGAAGAGCGAGATGCTCCGGCCGGAGGGTAGGCGCTGCACGTAGGCGCGCGTCGAGTCAATCCGTGCCGTCGAAACGTCGTCCCACTCCTGCGCGCCGATCTCGCGCACCAGGCCGGCCTGCGACGGCGCGAGGACGGTGAAGGTAATGCCCTGCTCCGCCATGATGTCGAGCGTTTCGAGGTTCACGGCGGTCTCGGCGAGCCACATCCCTTCGGGAGCGCGACCGAAGCGATGCGCGAAGTCCGCGATGCCCCACGCGATCTGCGTCCATTTGTCGCGCCGGTTGGCGAGCGGCAAAATCATGTGATTGTATGCCTGCGCCATCGCCGAGCCGTGGCCGGAGAAACGTTCCCGGCTGTCGCGGTCGGCGTCGAGGATCGCCGCGTAGATCTCGGGCGTTTTCGCCTCCATCCAGGCGAGCAGTGTCGGGCCGACATTGAAACTGATGCGCGCGTAGTTCTGGACGATCCGCGCGATCCGCCCCGCGCCATCGAGGATGCGGGAGGCGGCATTCGGCGCATAACATTCCGCCGTAATCCGCTCGTTCCAATCGTGGTATGGGTAGGCGGAGTCCTGCAACTCAATCGCTTCGAGCCACGGATTCTCGCGCGGCGGCTGGTAAAAGTGGCCGTGAATGCAGACGTAGTGATCGCTCATTGTTTCCTTTATGTCCTCACCCCCGGCCCCTTTCGTACGGAGCCATCGCCCTGGGACTGAAGAAAGGATCGGTCCGTCTGGCGATGGAGAGGGGAGGGGAGAAATCTTATGTCGGCGCTTCTGTCCCGAATAATGCGACACTCCAAGGGGGCAGGGTCAGTGTCTTGCTGCCATCCGGTGGAAGTATACCGGGTATGGCGCTTCCCGGCCCGCGCCACTGTGTATCGGCGGAGTCGAGGAGTCTGTGCCACGGGGTCTCCGACGGCATGACTGTCACCGCCTGCCCCGCGTCGCTGAAGTTGAAGAGCGCCAACGTCTGGTCATCACCGGCCCAGCGGCGGACGGTGAGGGTTTTCGATCCTTCGTCCGCGTGGACATCGAGCGAGGCGAGGTCGAGGGCGGCGAGGGCGGGGCGGGTGCGGCGCAGGCGCAGCAACTCCCGGTAGAACCGCCAGAGCGTGCCGTGCGGGCCGTCTTCGCGCTCGCGGTGGGTCAGTTTGGAGCGCTGGAAGGTTACGGGGTCGTCCGGGTCGGGTACGTTGCCCTCCCAACGAAAGGAGGCGAATTCCGCGCGCCGCCCTTCGCGCACCGCTTCGATCAATGCCGGGTCGCCGTGGCTGGTGAAGTATTGGAAAGGTTGCGTCTCGCCATATTCCTCGCCCATAAACAGGAGTGGTACGAAGGGAGAAAGCAGCACTGCCGCCGCCGCCAGTTTCGCCGCGTCGTACGAGACAGTCGGGATGTGACCGAGGCGGTCACCCGTCGCGCGGTTGCCGACCTGATCGTGGTTCTGGGAGCAGACGACGAATCGCCATCCCTCGGCGGGGAGCGCGCAGTTGCCGTGCCGGCGTTGCCGGTGCGTCGAGAACTTCCCCGCGTAGACGAAACTCTCGCGGTACGCTTGGGCGAGGTCGTCAATCTGTGCGAAGTCCGCGTAGTAGCCGCGCCGCTCGCCGGTGAGCAGGACGTGCAGGGCGTGGTGGAAGTCGTCGCTCCACTGCGCGTCCAGGCCGTAGCCGCCCTGCTCCGGCGGCCGGATCACCTTCGCGTCGTTCAAATCGCTCTCCGCGATCAAGGTGAACGGGCGACCGATCTCCTTCGCGCGGGCATGAGTGACATCGGTAAGTTCACTCAGGAAGGGATAGGCGGAATAATCTTTGATCGCGTCTATCGCGTCGAGCCGCAGACCGTCGAAATGGAAGTCGTCGAGCCATTGCAGCGCGTTGCCGAGGAAAAAGCGGCGCACCTCGTCGCTGTGCGGGCCGTCGAAGTTCACCGCCGCACCCCACGGCGTCGTGTACCGCTCGGTGAAATAGGGCGCGTAATCCCAGAGGTAGTTCCCCTCCGGCCCGAAATGGTTGTAAACGACATCGAGGATGGCGGCGATGCCGCGCGCGTGGCAGGCGTCCACCAGCCGCATCAACCCTTCCGGCCCGCCGTACGAGTTCTGGACTGCATAGAGTTGTACGCCGTCGTAGCCCCAACCACGGTCGCCGGGGTACTGCGCGACAGGCATGATCTCAATCGCGGTGATGCCGAGTTCCTTCAGCGTGTCGAGGTGCGGGATAACGGCGTCGAAGGTTCCTTCTTCAGTGAATGTGCCGATATGCATCTCGTAGATGACAAACCGCTCAACCGGCATGCCGACCCATGCCGCGTCGCTCCAGCGGAATGCATCGGGGTCGGTGACGGCGGACGGCCCATGCACGCCCTCAGGCTGATACCGTGAGACGGGATCGGGGCGTTCCTTGTCGCCATCGAGCCGGAATTTGTATTGCGCGCCGGGCGCGACCCCCGCCACCGTGGCGCGGTGATAGCCCCGGTCGTCCCGCTCCATCGGCGCATCGCGCCCATCGAGGACAACGTCCACCCGCTGGGCGAGCGGCGCCCAGACACAAAAATGGCACCGACCCTCACCGAGACTGATCGCGCCCAACCGTTCATGCACCTGCATTATCCGCTCTTTCGCTCGTTCATCCCCTTGTCTCGGCGGCGGGCCTCTCCGCGCCGCCCCAGCAGTGTCGCAGGATTACGGCCACCGCACTATCCGAATCAACCTGTGGTACATTCCCCGCACGGTCGGGTGGAGTCACGGGAGGAGAAACGACATGCGATGCATTATGGCCTGCCTGCTCATTGTCGCCCTCTGCTGCGCTGCTCCGGTGGAGGCCACCGGCAAGCCGCCGCAGGAATACCGCATCCTCACCTCGACAACCGGCGACTTCCCGGCCATCACCTGGCTCGACTACTGGAATGCCGCATTCGTCGGCTTCGGCGGCGCGTATCAGGACGCATTCGCGATGGCGAAGGATACCGCCGCGCGCAGTGGATGGGAGACGGCGAATATCGCGCCGGAGTCGCCCGCCCCGACCACGAATGGCCCCGTCTGGGTCGTCCTGATGATCCACACCGCCCCGCCCGGTGGCGATCCGCCGCCAATCATCGGTCTGATGGACGCATAGCAGCGCCGTTATATCGCGCGATCTTCGCGCGGTGGCGGGGGTTTGATCAATTCGCGCTCGCTGAGCCACGCGGAGACAATCAGCCGCACCATCTCCGAGCGGGAAACCTGCTCGGCTTCCGCCTGCCCATCAATCGCGTCAATCCACTCGCGCGGCATCTGGCACATGACATTCAGGAGGGGCACGCCGTATCGCGACCGACGACCAGGACCACGCGTTACCTCGTCTGCCATGGCTTCCTCCATCTCTCTGCATTCCTCTTTCGGCTATTCAACGGTTAACTTGAATGACGGTTGCATCTCGCAAAGAATATTATTAAATGTACGCGTGCAAATGGGCGCACGAAGACCGATTGCCCCGTCATACACGAAGTAGTTAAGTGATGAAACGAACGTTCTCCAGCGGTCTCTCGTTCAAGCCTTGCCGAAGTGATGAATGCATCATACGCTCGTATCGAACGCAAAGCGCAATGGGGAGCGATCTGAGCAAAGGCGACCATTGTGGCAAAGGATATGCAGTGGAGGAGGATACGATGCGAGTAGAAGGCGCGTTCTTCGCGGAAAAGGTCACGGAACGGCCGGATGGCCGACTCGATGTCGAGGGATTCGGCCCGTTCGCGATCAGCGTTGCGGAGTTGCCTTTTACGCTGTCCAATTACGTACTCCCGATTCTGCTTTTCTTCACACCGCAGGATAAGGGGCGTCGCATTCCCCTGGACTTCACGCTCCTCGGACCTGCCAATACATCGCTGATGAAAGAGCAGATCGTGATTGACTCGCCGTTTCCGCGCCATCGCGCAATCGTCGCCGTGACGCTCAACAACGTGCTGTTGGAGGAAGTCGGCGTCTACCGCGTCCGTTTCGAGGTAGGTGGGCAGAAGTTCGATGGCCCATCTTTCGACGTTGAGATGCTGACCGACGAACCCGTCGCGAGCGATTGATGATCTTTGTGGTCGCTCAAGGAAAGGGGTGAGAATTGAGGGTCCGATACCAGTGATGAGCGGCGGTGAAGGGATCGAAGAATCGAGGTCGTATGGAATCGAAACCGAAAAAGCCTGAATCGAAATACAGCGCGCTGCCGATGCATTTCGGCATGAACCTCGCCAGCGCGATCGGCGGTGAGGAGTTCATGGGCATCACGCTCACCGCCGTCGTTGTGGACGGCGACGACGCCTTTTTCGACGCGGGCGCGCTCCACGGGCGGTCGCAGGCGCAGCAAGGCATCCAGTTCTCCCGCGACAAGGCGGACGTGCCGGACGGTCAGCGCGTCGCGATGGTTTTCCTCGGCGTGCGGGACAAGGAGCCGGAAACGGCCCGCTACGAGGGGATGATCGCCTGCGCGCTCCTGATTGATCGCGCGGCGGGCATGGGGTGGCGCGATTTGACGCAGGAGGCGATGGCGATGCGCCGCGTCCTCGACGGCACGGTGCAACTCGATGGCCTGACGGCGGGTGAGCGGATCGCCCTGGAGCGCGCCCTCCAAGAGCCGCTCGGTGGCGCACTCTGGCAAAATACCGACGCGGCGCGTCAAGCGGCCGTCCGCGGCACAACCGAGGAGGCATCAACATGAGCGCCACGCCGCAGTCACCACCCCTCGATCCCGCGCGCTTCTGCGCGATGATGACGCAGTCCTATGAGAACCGCATCCCGGCGGACGTACGCGCGATCATCGCCGAGGAAGCGATGACGCCCCTCGGCGAGAAGCCGCACATAGTGGACCTCGGCTGCGGGCCGGGGCTATGGCTGCGCGATGTCGCCGCGCTCCGGCCCGACGCGACGCTCGCGGGGTACGACCGCGACGCGCAGATGCTCGAAGCGGCGCGCGGCCTCGGCCTCAAGCGCGCGAAATGGCACAGCGCGGATGTCGGCGCGCCCGATTTCGCGCTCAAGCCGGACTCGTGCGACGCGATCGCGATGCACTTCTTCATCCACTTCTTCGCGGACCCGCGCCATCTGCTCGCGACGGTGCATGACGCCCTGCGGCCCGGTGGTTCGTTCGTGATGACGGGCTGGGTGCGCTCCTCGATGGCCGACTTCCACGACTTCTGGGCGCAGGCGCGCGTCGCGATCGAGAGCGGTTCATCGGAGGCGGCGCCGGCGAACGATCCCGAAGCCTTCTGCTATCAGCGCTTCGCAGAGTTCAACCGCTACACGCTCGACGACCTCCGCTGGCTGCTCGACCGCCACGGTCTCGCCGTCCGCCGCGATGGCATGTACACGAAGAATTTCGCCTATCTGGTCGCGGGAGTGAAGGAGAGATAGATAGTGGGCAGAGAGCGGCGACGCGGAGTTGTCGCCCATGACTTCCTGCCCACTGTTCATTGCCCACTGCCCACTCTATCCTTCCCCGCGTTGACAGCCCACAGGCCGGGTGCTACCGTCGTTTTCATGTGAATCATCGCGCGCCCGCAGGAGTATCAGGGACGATGCAAACCGCCACACTACCGCTGCACGACCTCGCGCCGGACCTCCGGGAGAAATACGATCGCCTGCGCGCACTTTTTATCGAGATGGGTTCCGTGCTGATCGGGTTCAGTGGCGGTGTGGATTCGACGTTGATCGCCAAGGCGGCGTATGACGCGCTCGGCGACCGCGCGCTCGCCGTGACGGGCATCTCGCCCTCCTTGATGGTCGAGGAAGCGAACGAGTGCCCGAAGATCGCCGCACACATCGGCATCCCGTATCTCGAAATCCGCACCGAGGAGATGGACGACCCGAACTACGTCAGCAACCCCGTCAATCGCTGCTATTTCTGCAAGAGCGAGCTGTGGGATAAACTGACGCCCATCGCGCAGGAGCGGGGCTACGCCGTTGTCGTGGACGGCTCGAATGTAGACGATCTCGGCGAGTTCCGCCCCGGCATGGACGCGGGCAAGGAGCGAGATGTCCGCTCCCCCTTGCAGGAAGCCGGGATGAACAAGGCGGACATCCGCGCGATCTCCGGCGCTTTGGGCTTGCCGACGTGGAACAAACCGTCGCACCCCTGCCTCTCGTCGCGCATCCCGCACGGGACGTTTATCACCATCGAGAAACTGGATCAGGTCGGGCAGGCGGAGGCGTATCTGCGCGTCCTCGGTTTCCGGGGTTTCCGCGTCCGGCACCACGGCGAGATCGCGCGCCTCGAACTGCAACCGGGCGACTTCCCGAAACTGATGGAGCAGCGCGCGGAAATCGTGGACGCGTTGACCGACATCGGCTTCCGATTCGTCACGCTCGACCTCGCCGGATTCAAGAGCGGCAGCCTCAATCCCACGCACCCCACGAGCGGCGATGCGGCGCACGAGTAAAACCGACTACGGTCTGCGCGCGCTGATTGACCTCGCGCTCCACGCGAGTGGCGCGCCCGTGCAGAGCCACGACATCGCCGTGCGGCAGGGCATCCCGGAATCGTACCTGAATCAACTGCTCATCCTGCTGCGGCGCGCGGGGCTGATCCGCTCGCTGCGCGGCCCGCAGGGGGGGCATCAACTCGCCCGCCCGCCCCGCGCCATCAGCATCGCGGACATCGTCGCCGCCCTCGACGGACCAACGCCCCCCGAAGGCGCGGCCCCGTCGGGCGAGGCGCGCGGCAACGACGCCGCGACCGATCTCGTCGTGCGCGCCGCGTGGGGGCAGGTCAACGCCGCTGTCGCCGATGCCCTCGGTCGCATTACGCTTGACACGCTGATCGAGCAACGCGCCCGCCACGACACGGCAGCGATGTTCCAGATTTGAACGAAAGCGGAAACCGATTGAACCGCAAAGGCGCAAAGGACACAAAGAACGCAAAGAGGGAAGAAAACGGTTCTTTCTCTTCTTTGCGTCCTTTGCGCTCTTTGCGCCTTTGCGGTTCAATCGGTTTCATCTTCTTCCTCTCGCGTGGGCAGCGAGTGGGAGCGATGCCAGAAGCGACAGTCGAGCAGGCGCGATCCGCCATCCTCCGCCACGGCTACAACACGAACGCGTATGTGACGCTGCTGCCTCCCCCCTTCTCGCGGTTCACCGCCCCCGGCATTGACGGCGTGATTGCTTATCAGCAGTACGGGCGCGTCTGGCTCTGCGGCGGCGACCCGATCTGCGCGCAGGCGGACATTGTGCCGCTGACCGCCGCATTCATGCGCGCGGCGAAACGGGCGCGCAGGACTATCGGTTTCCTGCCCGCCACGCCGCGCGCGACAACGCTGCTGACCGAACGACTCGGCTTCGACTCTGTGAAAGTCGGCGAGGACAACTTCTACGATCTTCAGACGTGGGCGGCGCGCGGCCAAAAGATGAAGCATATTCGTGCGAACATCAACCGGGCGACGCGCGAGGGCGTTGCTGTCCGCCGCTGCTACCCCGACGACGTGACGGATGATCTGCGCGCGCAGGTGCAGCGGTTGATCGAGACGTGGCTGACGACGCGGGGGATGGCCGCGCTCTCATTCCTGCTCGGCATCCACCCGTTCGAGCGGATGGCGGATCGCCGCTTGTTTCTCGCCTGGCGGGGCGAAACGGTCGTCGGCTTCCTCGCCTGCTCGCCGATCCCCGCGCGCAACGCCTGGTATCTGGAGGACATCATCCGCGACGACGACGCGCCCGGTGGCGTGACGGAACTCTTGTTTCAGGAGACGGTCGCCGCGCTCCGGGCGGAGGGGGCGGCGTGCGCGACGCTCGGCATGGCCGCGCTGGCGGACTGCGACCCGGCGCATCAGCCGCACGCCCATCGCCTCGCGGGGTGGATGTTCCAGGCGATGTACACGCACCTAAACACCTTCTACCATTTCCAGTCATTGCGCTTCTATAAAGAAAAGTTCGCCCCGAGTTTCACCGAGGACACCTTCTTTACCTGGTGGCCACGCGGCCTGCGCCGCCCTCGCCTGATCTTCGCCGTCACCCGCGCCCTCGACCCTGAAGGCATCCCCGCCACCCTCCTCGGCCCCATCAAACAATCCCTCAAACGGAGAATTGAACCACGAAGGCGCGAAGAGCACGAAGGGGGTGAAACGTAAGCACAGAGGACACGGAGAACACAGAGATCACAGAGAGGGGACGAAATTTCCTTCCCCCCCTCTCTGTGTCCTCTGTGTTCTCTGTGCGCTCTGTGCTCAAACCGTCGTGTTAGCGGCGGCGGTCGCGGCGGGGCGGCGGGGCGTCCATCTCGTCGCGCGGGCGGGCGATGGAGACATTGACGCGCCGACCGCGCAGGTTCGTGTTGCCCATCACCTGGATGACGCGCTGGGCGTCCGCGCTCGGCACCTCGACGAAGGCGAAGGCGTCGTAGATGTCAATCGAGCCGATGGACTTGCCGGGAATGCCCGCCTCGTTGGCAATCGCGCCGACGAGGTCCATCGGGCGGATGCCCGCCGTCCGCCCCGCACCGATGAAGAGGCGGGTCATCCCGGCCTCCACGCCGTCCGCGTCGCCATCCACCGTCGTGACGGCGGCCTCATCGAGCCGCTGCGCCGCGTCGCCGCGCGCCATACGGATGGCTGCCGCCGCGATGTCCATCGTGTCGTACTGGTCGGCGAGTGATTCGGCGATCAGCAGTTCCTGCCCCAGATTGCCTTCCTCGAGCACGCCGAGGAGCGCTGACTTGAACGCCTCGCGCCGCCGCGCCGCCACGTCCGCGAGCGACGGCAGCCGCTTGACGATGATCTGCTGCCCGATCACGCGCTCAATCATCCGTAGCGTGTATCGCTCGCGCGGCGAGACCAGGGTGATCGCCTCACCCGTCCGCCCGGCGCGGCCCGTCCGCCCGATGCGGTGGACGTAGGCCTCGGGGTCGGTTGGGATGTCGTAGTTGAAGACATGCGACACGTCCGGGATGTCGAGGCCGCGCGCCGCCACGTCGGTCGCGACGAGCAGGTCCACCTGCCCGTCGCGGAAGCGGCGCATCACGCGGTCGCGCGTGCTCTGTGGCAGGTCGCCGTTGATCGCCTCCGCCGTGTAACCCGCGCCGCCGAGCCGCTCCGCCAGTTCGTTCGTCTCGTTTTTGGTGCGGCAGAAGATGATCGCGGACTGCGGCATCTCGACATCGAGGATGCGGGTGAGGCCATCGAACTTGTTGCCGCCCGGCAGTTCGTAGGCGGTTTGCGTCGTCAGGGCGACGGTGACATGCGAGACGTTGACGCTGACGCGCTGCGGGTCGCGCAGGTACTTGCGGGCGAGGGCGGTAATGCGCGGCGGGATGGTGGCGGAAAAGAGCGCGGTCTGCCGCTCGTCGGGGATCGCCTCGAAGATGAATTCGATGTCCTCGACGAAGCCCATATCGAGCATTTCGTCCGCTTCGTCGAGCGCGACCATCTTGACATTCGACAGGTCGAGCGTGCCGCGCCGCATGTGATCCATCACGCGCCCCGGCGTGCCGACGACGATCTGCACGCCGTGCGACAGGGCGCGCAGTTGCCGGTCAATCGGCTGACCGCCGTAGATCGGCAGGGTCGTCGCGTGATGGTAGCGGCCGAGTTGATGCATCGCCCCGGCGACCTGGATAGCCAGCTCGCGCGTTGGGCAGAGGATGAGCGCCTGCGGATCGCGAATCTCGCGGTCAATCCGTTCGAGCATCGGCAGGGCGTACGCCGCCGTCTTGCCCGTGCCCGTCTGGGCCTGCGCGATCACATCCTTGCCCGCGAGCATCAGCGGGATCGTGCGCGCCTGAATCGGCGTCGGCTCCTCATAGCCGGCATCGGAGATCGCCTTGAGGGTTTCGGGTGACAAGCCGAGATCGGCGAAGGTCGGCAGCGGCGCAGGCTCGGCGGACGCCGCCCCTTGCGGAGGTGCAGCCTGATCCACCATCGCCAGATTGGTTTCGGTCGCGCGGCGCGGACGGCGCGGCGCACTACTATCGTAGCGCACCGATTGGCCGCTGCTCGATGCGGGGCGACGCGGGCGGGAATCATCACGGGGGGGACGGGAAGACATCGAAACACTCCTTGGTAAACCCACCCCCCGGCCCCTCCCGACGCGGGATGGGGTTGCTTCACTCCACACGACACGTCCGATAGCGAGCGCGGGGGGCGATGGTTTCTTCTCCTATCAGTATCCCACACGACGCCAAATGGTGGGGAGGGGAAAGAACCTACCCCCTGACCCCTTCCGTCACTCGGCGTGGGAAAGGGGGAGCCAGAGGAAAGGGAGAAACGAGTCTGCATCGAAGTCGGTTCGATCTGCGCGTCCTCTCAACATGTACGATGAGGCGTTCTTTCGCCATGCGCTATACTATCCATACACGTATATTGTCTGGCTTCCCCTTTCCCACGCCGAGTGACGGAAGGGGGGCAGGGGGGGTAGGTCGTCCATGCACATCGCGCCCGCGCACAAAGCGTTCGACGCCTACGAAACCACCCTCGCGGACTTTCGCGACCGCAAGGTGACGAATGAGGGCGCGGTGCGCTTCGCCTTCCAAACACTGCTGACGACGCTCGCGCCCGCGCGGTGGAATGTGCTCGGCGAGCAGACGATGCCGAGCGGCATCCGCATGGATGGCGTCATCAAGGACGGCTACAATCTGATGCGCGGCTACTGGGAAGCGAAGGACACGGGGGACGACCTCGACGAAGAAATCCGCAAGAAGACGGCGAAGGGCTACCCGCTCACCAACATGATTTTCGAGGACACGCGCCGCGCCGTGCTGTATCAGCACCGGCAGCCGGTGATGGATGTGCCGCTGACCGACCGCAAGCAACTGGCGGCGCTGCTTGGGCAGTTCTTCTCGTACGAGGAGCCGGACATCGTCGCCTTCGAGCGGGCGGTGGACGCGTTCAAGGGGCAGATTCCCGATCTCGCGGCGGGGCTGAAGCAGACGATTCATCGCGAGCGCGAGCAGACGAACCGCCGCTTCATCGCCGCCTTCAACGACTTCGCCCAGACCTGCCGCACCTCGATTGACCCGAACATCGCCGACGCCGCGCTCGAAGAGATGCTGGTGCAGCATTTGCTGACCGAACGGCTCTTCCGCACAATCTTCAACAACCCGGCTCCTTTTCGGGACGGATAGGGGGGTCGCGGACCTTACCCGCTCGTGGATAGCGCATATCCCCACGTATGCCTATCGGCCCGCAGAACTGCCGGACACCGCTGTCACCCCGCACCACCCCATCCTCCCACTCCGCAGCTACCTCGGCCAGAGAGCAGCCTGCCCGAGGCATCGCGCGCACCTATTAGGCGTACTCTCGTTGCTCGTTTGATCCGCTGCCGACCACCGCCGGGATCACCCGCTCGGCGGCTAGGCGCAGTGTCTCTGTATCAACCCAGCCGCCCCCAAGAATGATGTACTGGAAACCGGTCTCTACCAACCCGCGGATATGCACCACCGCGTCCTCCGGCGTGCCGGCGAAGGGCATCCGCTCGAGGTGAGCGAGCAGCCTCGGTGGGAGGCGCTCGAGCTTCGCCCGCGCCGCCGCAGTTGTCTCCGCCAGGCGGAGGGCTAGCGTGGTGGTGCGGAGGACCGACTCATAGGGCCGCCCCGCCTCCACGCAGTGCCGCCGCACGATGTCGAACTTGCGCCGGGCATCGTCGGGGGTGAAGGCGCCGCCCGCCCACGAAGCGGCCGACAGATTGGAGGCATCGGCATACTGGGCCACGAAGCGCAGCGTCGTGCGCTCGCCGCCCCCCGCCACGATGATCGGCACATGGGGTTGCTGGGCAGGCGGCGGGCGGAGCTTCGCCCTCTCCGCCCGGGAGTATGCGCCCTGGTACGTGACCTCCTCGCCGCGCAGCAGCGGGCGGAGGATCCGCAGCGCATCCTCGAGCGCCGCCTGCCGTTCCTTCGTCGGCGGATAGTTGATCCCGAGCTGGCGCCACTCCTGGTGCATGTCGCCGCTCCCCACCCCAAGCACGACCCGGCCATTGGAAATGCGATCCACATCGGCGACGGCACGCGCGAGCACGACGGGATTCCAGTACGACACGCAACTGACCAGCGTCCCGAGGCGGATGGTGCGCGTCGCCTCGGCCAGCGCCGCGAGTGTGGTCCAGGCGGCGCTGCCGGCGATGAGCGGATGGTCGGGCAGGAAAAGGCCATCGAACCCCAGTACCTCGGCCGTTTGGGCGATGTCGCGCATGACCGCCCAGTCGTCCGGGACGGCGGTAATGACGCCGAAGCGCACGCGGTGTGTCCCTTCGATGGCCCACGGATGCGGCGCCGCAACGGCAATAGTCATCTCGGATCTCCTTTCACGATGCTCCCTTGCGCCGACCGCAAGGCTGCCACCTCGTCACCGCGCGGTCGGCGGTGGTATCTCACATCCATACTTCGCAGCGGTCGCCACGAACTTCTCCAGATCTGGCGGCCCTCCTTGCGGAGGCGATGCGTCGGTAACCGGCTGTCCCATTTCCGCCAGGAACTCTTCGAAACCGCCTGGCAGGAAGAACACGAGCGCCTTTGCGGGTGCGGCCCCGACGGTGCGGTAGCCCCGCAGCACCCCTTTCGGTATTCGCACCAGTGACCCGACAGTGGCAGTGGTGGCAATGCCATCGGTGACGAACTCCATCTCACCTTCGAGCAGGTAGAAAGCCTCTTCCATTGTATGGTGAATGTGGGGTGGCGGTCCGATCAGGGGCGGAGTCGTCACCTCCACGACCGCATAGGCCCCGTACGTCTCTCCGCTCGCCACCTTGATTGTTGCCCGCTCCCCGCCGATCATCCAGTAGGATCTTCCCGCGCCCGATGGGACGTGCATACTCGGTCCATTGGCGATCTCGTCCATGACCATCTCCCTTGCTTCCTCCCGCGATACATACCGATCGGAACGGTGCGATACCGACCCGAGTGGATCGCCCGCTTTCGCGCGCATCGGCCCGCGAAGCGCATCCGATCCTTTCCACCGGGTGCCGTTCTCCGCCCACCCGTGCCCTCACTCTCGCATCGACAGCGGCGGCGAACCAGCCACAGCGCTGGAACACTGCTGGAACAGTTCGCAACACCGGTGAGATGGCGCCATCGCGCGCTGGTCATGGCCCGGGTATGGTGATAATCTCCCACGGTGTGATGGACATCGAATCTGCGGACATAATCCCGAGACGTGCGGCCGCGTTCGGAGCGCATTTGCGGCAGCTGCGTGAGGCCGCCGGGTTCACGCAGGAGGAGCTGGCTGCGCGTTCCGGCCTGACGGCCAAGGCCGTTAGCGTGCTCGAGCGCGGGGAGAGGAAGCGCCCATATCCGCACACCGTGCGGGCGCTGGCGGACGCATTCGGTCTGTCCGACGACGAACGCGCGGTGCTCTTCGCCGCCGTACCGAAGCGAGGCCGCAGTACCGGCCGCGTCGGCCGGGCGGCGACCGGGGAGTCCAGCGTGCCATGGCCCGCAACGCCGCTGCTGGGACGGGAACGGGAGCTAGGGGAAGTGCGCATCTTCTTGCGGGAGGAGCGGCTGCTCACCCTCACGGGAACGGCCGGCGTGGGCAAGACCCGGCTCGCCATCCAGGTAGCACGGGATGCCGAAGCGCTCTTCCCGGACGGCGCGGCATTCGTTGCGCTGGCGTCGGTGCCCCACTTTACCTCCGTGATTCCAACCGTGGCGCAAGTACTCGGCGTGAGGGAGCAGGAGGGTCAGACGCCGGGCGAGACCCTGCGTACGTACCTCCGGCAACGGCACATGCTCGTGGTGCTGGACAACCTCGAGCATGTGCTTGAAGCGGCCACGGAGGTGATTGCGCTCATCGAGTCCTGTCCGAAATTGCACGTGGTGGCCACGAGCCGGGCACCGCTCCGCGTCCGCGGGGAGCGGGAGTATCCGGTCCCACCGCTGGCGCTACCCCGCTCCACCGTATCCCCTCGCGTGGAGGAGGTCCGGGGTTCGCCCGCGGGCAGCCTCTTCGTCGAACGAGCCCGGGCGGCGTTCCCCGCGTTTGATCTCACTCCCGAGAACTGCGGCGCGGTTGCCGCGATCTGTTGGAGGCTCTCCGGATTGCCACTCGCACTTGAGCTCGTGGCGGCGAGGGTGCGATTTCTCGATCCCGCAACGCTCCTCGCGGGGCTGGACCGGGCACTATCGGTGAGTTGGGCACGGGACCTCGCGGGGCGCCATCGGACGATGTGGGCTGCGTTGGACTGGAGCTACGATTTGCTGTCCGAAGAGGAGCAGATCGTCTTCCGGCGCCTGTCCGTCTGCCGTGGTGGCTTCTCGCTGGAAACGGCAGAGGCGGTTGGCGTGTCGAGAAGTGTTGCCGCCGGGAATGTTGTGGAGATGCTCGGACGGCTCGTCGAGCAGTCTTTGGTCATGACCGATCGCGACGAGGGGAGCGGCAAGCTGCGTTACGGGATGCTGGAACCGGTGAGGCAGTACGCCCGGGAGAAGCTGAAAGCGGATGGGACGGATCATGAGACCGAACAACAACACTTCGCCTCCTTCCTGCACCTCGCGGAGCAGGCCGATCGGACCTACGGCCTGCTCACCGGGATGAGGTTGACCGGCACGGACGGAGAAGCGTGGATCAACACGCTTGCTCGCGAGCACGACAATCTGCGTGCTGCGTTGCGCTGTGCCGAGGAGCGGGGCGATGTCACGCGCGGGCTCCGGCTCTGCGGCGCCATGAGCTGGTTCTGGTGGATGCGCGGATACTTCGGCGAAGGGCGCCGGTGGATCGAGCGGTTCCTCGAGATGGCCGGACAGAGCAGCGACGGGGTCGCGGACCAGGTGCTCGCCAGAGCACTGCTCGGATGCGGGATGTTGGCCCTGGGACAGGGCGATATCGTTCGATCCACGACGCTCATCGCGGAGGGGTTGATGACATACCGCAGGTGTGGGGACCCCGCCGGCATCACCGCCAGCAGCGCAGTGCTCGGCCAAGTCAAACGCGCCGCGGGTGACGACGATCAAGCACAGGCACTGAGCGAGGAGGCGCTGCACGTGAGCCGGACGCTGGACGATAACCGGTCTGCCGCCATTTCCTTGAGCACCTTAGGACACGTCGCCCGCCGCCGCGGCGATGTGCATCGAGCCGCCGACCGGTTCGAGGAGGCCCTGGCACACTTCGCGCGAGTCGGGGACAGGCGCGGCATCGCCTACTCCTTAGGCAACCTCGGCATCGTGGCGCTCGCGAGGGGCGAAGCCGAACAGGCCCGGGAATTGCACGAGAAAAGCATCCGCCTGTACGAAGCGCTGCAAGACGAGGCGGGTCGCGGTTACGCACTGATCAACATCGGTGATGTCGCCCGTTTCCTGGGCGAGGAGCAGCGGGCCGTGTCTCTGTACGAGGAGGCTTTGGCCGTGCATCAGAGACTGGGTGCAGCGAAAGGGATCGCACGCGCCCGCGAACGTCTCGACGCGGCGCAGGTCCGACGCAGCGACGAACGGATATAACCGTCTGGCCTATTGTGCCTACAATCGGAATGGCAGCAGATTGTGGGGGATAACCACGCCACTCGCGTGCGTGCCCCCGGACTTTTTCACCAGGCTCGTACGTTAGAGCACCAACAAAGCAAAGACTGGAGCAGGGCGTATGCTCTTTCACGATGGTGATGGCGTGATAGCTGCGTAGGGGCGCGGGCACCCCTACGTAATGGCATCACGACCTGTCTACCGCGAAAGAGTATTATGCGTTCCCGGAGAAACCTCACCCCCGGCAGGTTGCAACCCTGTGTTACTCAGCACTGGATTATGTAGGCAGGATTCCTGAGCCTGCGCTACCGATTCTGCCCTAAAGAGCCTCCACGGCCGGGATGCCGGTCGCGGCGATGGCGCGGTTGAGCAGGTTGCCTTCCTCCGCGAGCGCGTTTTTGAGGCGCATCAGTTGCTCGTCCAGCCGTTCGGAAAGGTCAGCGAAGGCTTCCTCGCTCTGGCGTGTCGGGACGTAATCGGCGCTGTCCACAGCGTCGAAGAGCGCGTTGAATTTCTCCTGCAAGCCGATAGGGAAGAGCATTGGGCTTTTGGAGCGGACATCAATCAATTCCCGCTCGACGGAGGCGAGTTCGTCCTTCAACTCCTTCGCTGCCGCGCGGACGGTGGCTGCTTTCCCGCCGCCCTCGTCATCCTTGAACCGCCCCTCCCATGTCTCGACCTGGCCGCGCACCGTGCGGATGCGACCGACAGCGCGCTGTGTTTCCGCGAGCCGGTCGCGCATGGCGAGTAACATATCCCTTTGAGTCGTGAGTTCCTGCGCGGTGGCCGTGATGCGCGGATCGGGGACGATTGCGACGGGCTGCGTGAAGGTCTGATTGCCAGCCGTCAGTTCCACGGTATACGTGCCGGGTACGACCATCGGGCCGACCGACCGTTCCCAGACATTGAGATCGGGCGCCGCGATCGTTGGTACACCCGTGTAGCGCATATCCCAAACGAGACGGTTAAGACCGGCATGTGCCGGCGCCCCGTCCTGTTCTCCGCCGCTCACATACGTGCGGATCGTCGCGCCCGATTGATCCTTGATCGTTACCGCAACGCTGTCCGCAGGCGGCTCGGCGAGGAAATACTGGATGATGACGCCATCGGGCGGGTTCGCGCCGGCATTGACGTATTCGTTGCGCGTCGTGCCGTCCGGCCGCTTGACGGTCGTGTACGAGACGACGCTCGTCGCGGCGTGGGCATGATTGACCATCCCCGCGACCGGATTGCCGCCGAAGCCCTGGTGGATGCGCACGCGCACGGTCGGGCGCGGCGCGAAGAGGTGCGTGCTATCGCCCGTCGTGACTGCCGCGATCTGGCGGAAGGGCGTTACATCGTCGAGGATCCAGAAGGCGCGACCATGCGTCGCGACGACCATATCCGTCCCCTTGATAACGAGGTCGTGGATCGGCACGAGGGGTATGTTGCCGCCGACGCGCTGCCAGTTGCCGCCATCATCGAATGAGACGTAGATACCGGTCTCCGTTCCCGCGTAAAGCAGGCCGCGTTGCTCCGGGTCCTCGCGGACGACGCGCGTGAAATCCCCGGCAGGGATGCCGTTCGTGATTGTCGTCCACGTCTTGCCGGAATCGGTCGTCTTGTACACGTACGGCGTCGTGTCGTCGCTCTTGTAGCGCGTCGCGGCGACGTAGGCGGTCGCAGGATCGTGCGGTGAGGGTTCGATGATCGAGATCAGCGCCCACTCCGGCAAATCGGGTGGCGTGATATTCGTCCACGTTTTGCCATTGTCCTCGGAGATGTGGACGAGGCCGTCGTCGCTGCCCGCCCAGAAGACGCCGGCCTTGTGAGGCGATTCGACCAGGGCGAAGATCGTGCAATAGACCTCCGCGCCGGTGTTGTCCCGCGTGATCGGCCCGCCGGAGGATTGGAGGCGCGATGGATCGTTGCGCGTCAGGTCGGGGCTGATCGGCTCCCACGTCGTGCCGAGATCGGTCGAGCGGAAGACGCGGTTGCCGGAGACGTAGAGGGTGTTCGGATCGTGCCGCGAGAAGAAGATCGGGAAGGTCCACTGGAAGCGGTACTTCAAATCTCCCGCGCCGAGCGCCCAGCCGTACAGTTCGGGCCAGACGGTGATATTGCGCCGCTGCCCGGTGCGATGGTTGTAAAGGTGCATCCGGTCGTTGAAGGCGCGCGGGCCGATCGGGCCGGAGGCGACGACCAAATCGGGGTCGTCGTGCTTGACACCGATGTAGCCGCTCTCACCGCCGCCCGGCTCGAACCAGTCGCGCTCGTGAATTGCCCCCTCGACCGACATGCTCGGCACCGAGATCGCCGAATTGTCCTGCTGCGAGCCGTAGACGCGGTAGGGGAAGCGGTCGTCCGTCGTCGCGTGATACAACTGCGCGGTCGGCTGGTTGTAGAGCGTGGACCACGATGCGCCGCCGGTGTACGTCACGCACGCGCCACCATCGTCGCCCTTAATCATGATCTGCGTATTGTGCGGGGAAATCCAGAGATCATGCTCGTCGCCGTGCTGCGACGGGTACTGTGTGAAATTCCGCCCGCCATCGGTGGACTTCCAGACGCCGTAATCGAGGCCCCAGACCGTCTCCGCGTCCTGCGGATCGGCGATCAGGTGGCAATAATACCAGGCGCGGGTGCGGAGGAAGGGCGCGTCGCTGACGCGCTCCCACGTTTCGCCGCCATCGTCGGTGCGGAACAATCCGCCGTCCTCCGCCTCGACAATCGCCCAGGCGCGATCCGGGCGTGCGGGCGACGCGGCGATGCCGATCTTGCCGAGGATACCCGTCGGCAAGCCGGGCTTGCGCGTCAGTTCCGTCCACGTCTCGCCGCCATCGGTCGTCTTCCAGAGGCCCGAATCCTCGCCGCCGCTGATCAGTTGGTGCGGGTAGCGCTGCGCCTGCCAGATGGAGGCATAGATGATGCGCGGGTTGTTCGGGTCCATCGCGATGTCGTGCGATCCGGCGCGGTCGCTCTTGTGGAGCACGAGTTCCCACGTCTCGCCGCCATCTGTGGAGCGATAAACGCCTCGCTCCGGGTTCGTTCCCCACGCGTGGCCGAACGCCGCGACGTAGACAATGTCCGGGTTCTTCGGGTGGATGCGAATCTTGCCGATATGACGCGTCGCGGCGAGGCCCATGTTCCGCCACGTCTTGCCGCCGTCGGTGGACTTATAAACGCCGTCGCCGTGCGAAACATTGCCCCGGATCGTCGCCTCGCCCGTGCCGACATAGATGACGTTTGGATCGGAAACCGACACGGCAATCGCGCCGACCGCCGCCGTGTTGAAGAAGCCGTCCGAGACATTGCGCCACGTCGTGCCGCCATCGTTGGTCTTCCAAACGCCGCCCGCGCACGCCCCATGATAATAGGTCATTGGGTCCGACACATCTCCCGCCACCGCGACGCACCGCCCGCCTCGGTGCGGCCCGATGCACCGCCATTCGAGCGATTCCAGCAAACTCTCCGTGACATTCATCGCGCTTCCCCTTTCCTTCTCAGCCCCGCCGGATCAAGTCCCGCCATCATAGACATTTTTTCGCATCCTTGCCTACAAGAAGCGCGATGGATGCCGGAGAACCGACCTGCTACACAGCTCAGTCCGCAAGCGATTGCGCCGGCCAAAGACTTTGTTGTCTATATCGCCATCGGCGCCGCCAGTTTGAGGATCGAAGCCCATCCCTATTACATTGGCCCCGTCCCGGATGGCGGCGTTCACATCGAGTGGCGACGAGACGGGCGGGAAATCCAGGTCGAGGTTCGACCGAATCAGACGCTCGGCTGTCTCGTAATCAAACAGCATGACACCCAACGCGATAGGGAACACCGAGAAGATGTTCCGCTGGTCGGGATGCTGTGGCTAATCGCCGTACATTCGTTGCCATCGCGCAACGAAAGGGGCCGCGTACTCAACCCGTCGGTGTCTCAAATGGGGTGATTTCCGCCGCCGTCTGGATGCTCGTGAAGATTTCCGCTGGGACGGCTTTGGAAAGGCGGGTCGTGATCGCGCGGATCGCGTCGGGGTCGAGTTTCGTCGTGCGGGATTCGGTGAGCAGGCCATTGGTTTCTTGCAGCGTGTCGGTCAGTTGCGTGTAGCAGAAGCCGGCAATTGTCGGGCTGTCGAGGATCGCGTCGAGTAGTTCGGCGTACTTCGCGAGGAATGCCTCTTGTGAGGTGACGGTGCCGTAACCGAACCAACGCGTCCCCTGCGTCGGCGCGTAGCCGATGCCGCCGCACTCGGTCAGCATGATCGGCTCGCCCGCGCGGTGCGCGTCCGGCAGGGCGATGGTGCGGTACTGCGGCTGCGTTTGCTCAATCGTACGTTCGACGGCATCCGGCGTGCCGTACCGATCGCGCAGCGTCGCGCCATCGAGCGCGTAGTCGTGGATCCCCCATACATCGGTGGCGAGATGCTCCCAGCCGTCGTTGCCGATCACGGGGCGCGTCGGATCGAGGGCGTGGGTGAGGTGGTAGAGCGCGCGGACGTAGTGTTGCTGGCTCGGGTCCCGCGTCAGGGCCGGGACGCCCCAACTCTCGTTCAGCGGCACCCAGGTGACGATGCACGGATGGTTGTAGTCGCGCCGCACGACATCCAGCCACTCGCGCGTCAGCCGCTCGACGGCGGTTGCATCGAAGACATAGGCATTCGCCATCTCGCCCCAGACGAGCAGGCCGAGCCGGTCGCACCAGTAGAGGAAGCGCGGGTCTTCCACTTTCTGATGGATGCGCACGCCGTTGAAGCCGAGCGACTTGATGAGTTCCACCTCGCGGCGGAGTGCGTCGGCATCGGGCGCGGCAAGGTGCGACGCGGGCCAGTACCCTTGTTCGAGGACGAGGCGCAGGTAGTAGGGGCGACCATTGAGCAGGAACCGCCCGTGCGTGAACGCCGCGCTTCGCAGCCCGAGGTAGCTCTGGACGGTATCAATGGCCTCCGTGTCGTCGTGGAGCGTCAGTGCTGCGTCAACAAGATTTGGGTTCACGGGCGTCCAGAGCACGGTTGTCTGGCTCATCGCGGTGTTGCCCATGTCCAGCCCGATGGCATAGCGGATCACGGCGCGCTCGGCGATGACGGAGAGGTCCGCCAGCATCGCACCGCGCAGCGCGAGGCGGATATGCAGGCGCACCGGGCGATCGGGCGCGCGGTTCAGCGTCACCTGCACGCCGAGCAACCCCCGGTCGAGATCGGGTGTCCAGCGTATCTCGGCGATGTGCAGGGGCGGGACGGGTTCGAGCCAGACGGGCTGCCAGATGCCGGTCGTTCGGTGGTACCAGATGCGGTGCGGCTCTGGCTCCCAGTCCTGCTTGCCGCGCGGCTGTGTCAGGTCGGTCGGCTGATCCTCGGCGCGCACGACGACCACCTGCTCGGCGTCGTTGGCGCGCAGGGTGGCGGTGATGTCGGCGCTGAACGGTGTTTGCCCACCTTCATGCACGGCGACGAGGCTGCCGTTCACCCAGACCTGCGCTCGGTAATCCACCGCGCCGAAGTGGAGCAGGAGCTGCCCGGCGCGATCCTCCGGCGCGACGGTGAAGACACGCCGGTACCAGGCGACGGGATGGAAGGCGGTCTCGCCGATGCCGCTGGCGCGCGACTCCGGCGGGAAGGGAACCTCAATAATCCGGTCGAATCGTTCGGGCGTCTCCGCCCATCGTTCGATCACGCCGACATCGCGGTCGTCGTACGCGAACTGCCACGGGCCGCAAAGGTCGGTCCAGCGCGCACGTGTCAGTTGCGGGCGGGGATGGAGCGCCGCCGAAGACTGCCCGGTATCCGGTGGTAACGACGCATGCACGTTTACGCGCTCTCCCTTCTCTGCTTTCCCCATGCCTCACGCGCATGATCGTATCACGACCGGGCGAGGTTGGGCGAAGGAAGCGTCTCCGGCCCACGCCGGACCTGCGGCAGCACTGTTCTTGCGCGCACGGCGGGCTTCATGGAATCGCTGGGCTTGCAACCCGGTACGTACTGGGGGAAGAGCGGCCGCCTTGTCCGAGACAAGCGGCATCCTCACCACCCTCGGGTTGCTCCATCCACTCGGCCCGCTCGGCACGATGGCGGCGATGACGATAGCGACGGCGAAGGCGCACTGGGGCAAGCCAATCTGGGCGGGCGGCGCGGAATTGCCCGTGACGAACATCGCGGCGGCGCTCGCGCTGATGCTGACTGGGCCGGGGATGTACTCACTCGATCAGGCGTTCGGCATCAAGTTGCCGCGCCCGCTGGTGATCGCGGCAATTCTCGCGGCGGCGGGGGCAGTCGTGTACGGCATCGTCACGCCTCCCGCCGATCAGCAGGGCACATAAGCGCCGCAACCGGTACGCTATCGCAGACTGTTCGATAGCGCGCTAATAGCCCTGCTGGGGAAGCCCCGGCAGGACGTCGGGCAAATCAATCGTCTCGGGCTGCTCGTGCGAGTACATGAACAGTGCGGAGAGGGGGCCGTCCCCGATGTTCTCCAGCCAATGTATCCAGCCGGCGGGTTGGTAGGCCACCTCGCCTGCGGTGACTTCAAACACATGTTTCTCGCCCGCCGGGCCGATCAGCCCCACCCGTGCCGTCCCCATAGCGATGTAACTGATCTCGTTGGCATTGGTGTGCAGGTGCGGCTGGCGGATCGCGTGCGGATCGAGCTGTAGCGAGAAGCTCGCCACCCCGCGCAGGATCGGGAAGGCCGCCTTGTTAGCCCGATGTACCATCCCGCCCGTGATGGGGGAGGCGGTTGCCCCGACGAGGCTGAACTTGTAGGGCTCGGCCTCCGCCGCGCGCACCTCGGGGGGCTGGCTACTGGCCTGCGGGGCGGCGAGCAGGGCGCGGGGTGTGGCGAGGGCAACGCCCCCGGCGACGACGAATGAGCGACGGGAGAGCCTGGGCATGGGTTTCCTCCTCGTGCGTGGGGCGATGAGAGCAGTGCGCGACAACCATTGAAACGCGAATCAGCAGGCATTGGTTCCGCCCCGCGATGTGACCTGCATGCTGGCGCGAGACCGACAATACAACGCGCGCTAGCGCATAGCGGGGAAGTCCCCGGCGCCAGCACGTTTGCCATGTTTCTATATCCTTGTTAGTGTATACCCTTGTGTCAAGTAAGGACAGCGAATCGGTCTGTCACGGATAGTTTGATTGGTGACGCCGGAGCAGGCGTGTGAACAGCACCGGTATACTTTCGCTGATCCCCCTTTGCTGCGCGGTATTTACCCCAGTTCGATGCGCTCCTCGACTTTCGCGTCGTCAATCGCAAATCCCAATCCCGGCGCGACTGGGAGGGCAATCACGCCGCGCTCCGGTTGCATCATCTCGGTGTGGAAGTATTGCTTGCCCGGCTGATTGCGCAGCAGGTATTCCGCCATCGGGAAGGTCGCCGGGGATTGCGACGCGATCACCTGCACGGCGGCGTGGATCGAGTGGCCGTGCGGCACGACCTGCCGCCCGTACGCGGAGGCGAGGACGCCGATCTTCACCAGCTCGCTGATGCCGCCGCACCAGTCCGGGTCGGCCTGGATGACATCTACTGCGTCCGCCTGCAAAAGTTGCTGGAAGCCCCAGCGGGTGTATTCGTGCTCGCCCGTCGCGATGGGGATGTTCGTCGCACGGCGGATCATCGCGAAATCGCCGAGGCGATCTGGCGGTACGGGTTCCTCCATCCAGCGCGGGCGGAACTCGGCGATCCGTTCGAGCATGCGGATCGTGTAGGTCGCGTCCCAGCCCATGAAAGCATCGAGCATGATCTCGATATTCGGCCCGACCGCCTCGCGCACCGCACGCACCATCGCGACGTTGCGCTCCATACCGGGCAGGCCGTCGCCGGGGCCGTAGCGGAAGAACCACTTCTGCGCCGTGTAGCCGGCCTCGACCATCGCCCGCGCCCGCTCGTGGATCAGGCCGGGATCGTGCGAGTGGCCGAGCATCGAGGCGTAGCAGACGACATGCTCGCGCGTCGGACCGCCGAGAAGGCGATAGACAGGCTGGCCGAGCAGTTTGCCGCGCAAATCCCAGAGCGCGTTGTCCACTGCGCTGATCGCCATCATCTGATTGCCCTTGCGCGCGTGCCGATCCTGCCGATAGAGGATGTCCCAGAGATGCTCGCCCGCGAGCGGGTCCCGCCCGATCAGGTGGGTCGCGAGTTTGTAACGGATGATCGCGGCGCTCTCGGCGAAGATCGGGCCGAAGATGCCCCGCGTGCCATCGTCCGCCTCGATCTCGACATAGATCGCCTCGATGTGGTCGCTCGCTTTGGCCGACCCACGGGCGGCAAATTCGGGGTAAATATCGAGCATCTGCGCCTGGCGTTCCTCTGGCGAAAGGACGCCTTCGTCGCGCCCGGAGACTTGAAAACAGCGGACCGCCCGGATTGTTGCCACATTTCCCTCCCGCTTTCTGCCGCCGATGCTCCCGATAGCGGCATTCTATCGCAGATGCGGTCGCCATCCGTCGCGTCGTCGCGCGCATCTGGACGCCACCCCCACTTCCCCCTATGATCGCGGTTGTCGGGCGGATTGTGCCCGGTCTCGCCGGGAGATACGTGTGTCGTGAAGAGTGGGAAGGATCGGGCAAGGATGAGGAACACGGTGCGACGCACAGATGCGACCCGATGGAGTGCCGGGATCGTCGCACTGTTCGTCTTGTCGGCGCTGCTGACCGCCTGTGGCGGATCGAGCGCGACGAGTACGCCCGCCGCCAAGCCGACGACGGCGCCCGCAGCGGCACCCACAAGCGCCGCCAGTCCGAGCGCGGCGAATACGGTGGCCCCGACAACCGCGAGCGCACCAGGCGCAACGACTGCCGTCGGTTCAGTGGCTCCGGCAGGGACAGCGCCCGCCGCCTCCGCCACCGGGGCGACGGCGGCATCCACGCCGACCGCGAGCGCGGGCGCCGATCCGCGCGGTGCGGCGCCCGCCAAGCGCGGTGGTGGCGGGACGCTCCACCTGCTCTATTGGCAAGCGCCGACCGTCCTCAATGTCCATCAGGCGTCGTCCGGCAATGGCAAGGATCAGCAGGCGGCGCGCATCGCGACGGAACCGCTGGCCGTCACCTCCGCGAATGCGCTGACGCCCGATGTGCCCGCGCTCGCCAAGGAAATCCCCACCGCGCAGAACGGCGAGCTGGCGGCGGACGGCACGGGTGTGACATGGAAATTGAAAGACGGCGTCAAGTGGTCTGACGGTACGCCGTTCACCTCGGCGGATGTCAAGGCGACCTACGACTACGTGATCAACCCCGTCAGCGCGGCGGCCGACATCACCTCCTACTCCGACATCGCCAAAGTCGAGACGCCGGATGCGACGACGGTGAAAATCACTTTCAAGCAGCCGACCGCGCTCTGGTGGCTACCCTTCACGAACTACACCGGCGTCGTGCTGCAAAAGGCGCAACTGGACAAATGCACCTCGCCCAAGGAGTGCCCCGCGAACAGCAATCCGGTCGGCACTGGGCCGTACAAGGTGAAGTCCTTCACGCCGGGCGACAGTGTGCAGTTCGTGATCAACGAGAACTACCGCGACGCGAACGCGCCGTACTACGACGCGATTGATTACAAGGGCGGCGGCGACGCGGGCACGGCGGCGAAGGCGGTGATCGCGGGCGACGCGGACTATGCGTGGAACCTGCAGGTCGCGCCAGACATCCTCAAGCAGGTGACGAGCGCCGGGAAGCAGTTGAACATCACGACGGGCAACGGCGTCGAGCGGATGTCGGTCAACTTCACGGACCCGAACAAGGACGTGGACGGCGAAAAGTCGTCGCTCAAAGCGCCGCACCCCTTCCAGGCCGATCCGAAGGTGCGCGAGGCGTATTCGTGGCTGATTGACCGGGACAGCATCGCGAAGAATCTCTACGGCGATGCCGCCGTGCCGACCTGCAATGTCCTGCCAAGCGTGCCGCCCCAGACCGTCTCGAAGAACACCACGTGCGGTTACGATGTCGCGAAGGCGAACCAACTACTCGACGACGCGGGCTGGAAGAAAGGTGCGGACGGCATCCGCATCAAGAACGGCATGCGGATGCATGTCGTGATTAGCACGACGGTCAACAGTGTGCGCGAAAAAGAGGAACAGGTGATGAAGCAGTCCTTCCAGCAGGCCGGGATCGAGATGGAGATCAAGAACGTGGACGCCGGGGTCTTCTTCGGCAAGCCGGACAACTCGGACTCATTCGCGCGCTTCGAGAAGGACCTGCAAATCTTCAGCGGCTCCCCCGGCTACCCGGATTCGCAAGCCTATTTCGATAGCTGGACGACCGCCCGCATCGCACAGAAAGCGAACGGCTGGGGCGGCGCGGATGTCGAGCGTTTCTCCGACCCGCAGTTCGATGCCCTCGTCACACAACTGAAGGGCGAACTCAATCAAGACAAGCGCAATGCGCTGCTCATCCAGTGCAACGACTACATCGTCGGCCATGATGTGAACATCCCGATCGTGGATCGTGCCGCCGTCAGCGGACGCCGCGCCGATCTCATCAACACCAACCCTTCGCCGTGGGACGCGACGACGTGGAACATCGCCTACTGGCAGATCAAGAAGTAAGCGATGCGTGAAGCAACGAGCGATTGAGTAGTACGGGCAGGCCCCGCATCCTAAAGATCGCTCGTTGATCATTGCGAAGGGTCCCACGTCGATCGCTGCTCTCTAACGCGCTACGCAGCCGGAACGCTGCCGGGTGGATGGCGAGACGCCTCCCCACCGGGAACGCTTTACAGTGCGCGGTCGTCCGTGTATACAGGACGCGTCGATCAGCACGCACCCTCAATGGTTCCCCGCCGCGACCGCCGGTCAGCAACGGCGGCGGGGCTGCGAAAGGAATGACCGATCGTGGCAGTGCAGCCCCCGCCCCGCCCCCCGGGCACCCCGGCCCTGCCTGGGTCGGGCGACGAGACCTGGCTGCCGATTCTCGGGCGCTACCGGCGCGAGGAGACGCTCGGCCGGGGCGGCTTCGGCGAGGTCGTCCGCGCCTTCGACACCCGCTTCCCGCGCACCGTCGCCATCAAGACCCTGCGCCCCGATCTCTCCTCCCTCCACCGCGCCCGCTTCCTCGAAATGGAGACCCGCTTCGAGCGCGAGGCGGAGGCGGCCTCGCGCATGGGCGTCCATCGCAACATCGTCACGGTCCATGATCGCGATCGGGATGCCGGGGGCACGCTCTACCTGATTATGGAGTACGTGCCCGGCGGCACGCTGCGCGATCGCCTGCGCCCGGCGCCCGGCGCCATCGTGGCGCTGCCGCGCATGGAGGCGTTGCAGATCGCGGCGGATGTGGCGCGCGGGCTGTACGCGGCGCACCTGCACCGGGTGGTACATCGGGACGTCAAGCCGGCGAACATCTTCCTCGCCGCCGAGGGGCAGGCGAAGATCGGCGACTTCGGCATCGCGCAGCTGGACGACCACACGGTGATCACGCGGGAGGGATCGGGGCACCCGTACACGCTGCTCTACGCCAGCCCGGAGCAGATGGAGGTAACCACGCCGCTGGGGCCGGCGTCGGATCAGTACAGCCTCGGGCTGGTGCTCTTCGAGATGCTGACGGGGATGGCGTACAAGGATTTGACGGAGGACGAGCGAGCGGGCGCGCTGGGGCGGCATCCGCCGGGGGTAGCGGCGCTGGTGACACGGATGACGGCGGAGGAGTCGCGCGGGCGGTACGGATCGCTGGGTGAGGTGGTCGCGGCGATCGAGGGGCTGGGGCCGGAGGTGCGGGCATGGGAGAGGGCGCAGACCGAGCCGGGACCGCCGCCCTCGCCTGCGCCGACGCCGCGCCCCGCGCCCGAAGTAATCGTTCCCCCACCCGTGCCGATACCGCGACCGATGGGCCGGCGGGCGGTGCTGGCCGGGGCCGGCGGGCTTGTGGTGGCGAGCGGGCTGGCTGGCGGGGCGTGGGTGCTTGGTCATGGCGGCAGCGACCGTGCGACGGCGACGCCCGCCCTACCTACCGCGATCCCCGCCACGGCGACGTCGGTCGCGACCGCTGCGGTTCCCCTGGTCGGGCCGACCAAGACGTGGACCGATCCGGAGAACCGGCTGACCGTCCGCTATCTCACGAGTTGGCAGGCAGATACATCGAGCGGCGCGGACGAGAGCGGGACGCTGACGCAGGCGACAGCGAAGCAACCCCTCCTCACGCTCACCGGGCCGGATATGGTGAGACTCTCTGTTATCCTCTACGACGCGGCGGGGTCAATAGATAGCGATCTCGATACCTTCCGGACGCTCGCGGCCAACGACGCGAAGACCCCCGCGACGATCGGCCCGACGCAGGATGCCACCGTCGGCGGCCGGCCAGCCAAGGCGGTGACGGCGATGTATAACCAGAACGGCGCCGTCGTCACTGGCACACTCTGGATGGTTGATAGCGGGGGCAAGCGGATCGTCTTCTCGGTGGACCGGATCGGGACGCACCGCACGGAGATCGAATCCATTCTCGGCGCGACCGTCTTCATGGTGGGGTCCGCCGCAGCGGTCACTGCCACCCCCGCCGCGACCGCTACGAGCACGCGCGCCCCGTTACCGACCGCTGCGACCCCTGCCGCAACCACTACGGTAGCGCCGACTGCGCGCCCGCCGACTGCGACCGCCGGGGCGACGACGCTGATCTCGTGGAAAGATAGCAAGAACCGGATCTCGCTGAGCTATCCGAGCGACTATTCCGTTGCTGGTATCTCGACTACCATCTTCGATGGCACCGATCTCGAACTGGCCGTACCCGATCAGTCAACCTTTGTCGTGACGATCTCCCAACCCACCAGCGCGTCCGTGCAGGAGCTGCTGACCACCTATATCAATGCATGGAAGGCCGGGAAATTCGGTGGTACCTACGTCCAGAATGACACTTTGCGCTTCGATCCCCCAGTGACGACCGGGCATCTCGATACTGAGCCGCTCAGCTCGGTGCATTTCGTGTACACGGATCAGAGAACCAACAATCCGGTCGAGATGACGACGTGGTTCGCGCGGCACCGGGACTTCGCGTTACAGATGGAAGCGTTCTCGGTGCCGGGGAAGGCGGCCCCGCCACGCGCCGCGACGACGAATGCCATCGTCAACTCCGTCAAGTTCCTTACGTAGCAACGGTCGCGGTCCGGCGCGAGCGCCGACCGGGAGTATCACGGCGGAGCCGTAGATGACGAGGTTGGCGATGGCACTCAGCTGGCAAGCGGGGTGCCACACCACGCCCCCCGTACGGAACGCCGGTCCTCCCGCAATCGCGGTGAAAGAGCAGGATCGCGGTGTCTATGGCACCGCATGCGCACCAACATCTCTCGTGTAAGTATGCGTAGACGGTCAGGAGCGATACATGACACGCATGGATCTCGTAGAGGCGGCGCGGGGGCGCCGGCCGCTCGATCTGGTCATTCGCGGTGGGCGGATGGTCAATGCCTACACTGGCGAGATTGCGCGGGCGGACATCGGCATCTTCGGGGACCGGATCGCGGTCGTGGATTTCGACGGCGCGTTCGGGCTGACGGCGCGGGAGGAACTGGACGCGCGCGGCATGATCGCCGTGCCTGGCTTCGTGGACACGCACGTCCATATCGAGTCCACGATGGTCACGCCGCCGAACTTCGCGCGCGGCGTCCTCCCCTTCGGTACGACGACGGTCGTCATTGACCCGCACGAGATCGGCAATGTCACGGGCCGCGCGGGCGTCGAGTACATGCTGCGGGCGAGCGAAGGATTGCCGCTGCGCGTGTTCGTCACCGTGCCCTCCTCCGTTCCGGCGGTGCCGAGCATCGAGACGGCGGGGGCGGCGTTCGATGCGGGGGATGTCGCGGAGATGCTCGCATGGCCGCGCGTCGTCGGCGTGGCGGAACTGATGGACTACCCCGGCATCGTCCGGCAGGAACCGCGCACTGCCGCGATTGCCGAAGCAGGATTGGCGGCGGGCAAGAATTTGGAGGGGCACGCGCCGCTGCTCACCGGGCGGGAACTGGCTGCATACCTCGCCGCCGGGGTGGATTCCGAGCACGAGTCGCGCACGGCGGCGGAGATGGTCGAGAAATTGCGCCTCGGCATGTGGGTCTACGGGCGCGAGAACACCTTCCGGCGCACCGCCGCGTATCTCGCCGATGCCTTGAAAGAAATTCCGCAGCCGTGGAATGTCGCGATCTGCACGGACGACATTGACCCCGCCGATTTGCTGCTGCATGGGCACATGGATCGCGGCATGCGCGTCCTGCTCGACGCGGGCGTTGATCCCGCGCTCGTCGTCCGCTTCGCGACGCTGAATGGCGCGGTGCGCTACGGCCTCCATGACCTCGGCGCCATCGCACCGGGCAAACTGGCGGATATCGTGCTGGTCGAATCGTTCACCGATTTCCGGGCAAAGACCGTCCTCGCGGGCGGGCGGGTCGTCGCGCGGGATGGGCACATGGTCACAGAGTTTGCCGATCCGGCCCCGCCGCCGCTCGACAACACCGTCCGCATCGGCCCGGTTTCCGCCGAGACGTTCCGGCTGCGCGTCCCCGGCGATCGGCCGGAAGGCGACGTGGCGCTGAAGTGCATAGATATTGACCCCGTACGTACGACGCGGCTCGGCGACATTACGCTCCGTTTCGTGGGCGGCGAATGCGTGTATCCGCTGCCCGACGATGTGCTGCTCCTCAGCGTCGTGCCGCGCCACGGTCAGCCGCACCCGCCGACGCTCGCCCTGTTGCGCGGCCTGCCGCTCCGTTCGGGCGCGCTGGCGACGACCATCGCGCACGACAGCCACAACCTGATCGTCGCGGGGCGCACCCCGTCGGAGATGGCCGCTGCCGTGCAGGAAGTGGTGCGGCTCGGCGGCGGCGTCGCGCTGGTCGTCGGTGAACAAACGGTCGCGACGGTGCGGCTGCCGGTCGCGGGTTTGATGTCAGACTTACCGGTCGCGGAGATCGCGGCGGCGGTGCGCGCCTTGAACGAGCGGGCGCGGGCGCTCGGCCTCGGCGGGTCGTCGCCGGTGCTCGCCATCTCCAGCCTCGCGCTACCCGTTTCCCCCTTCGTCCGGATCACCGATCGCGGTGTTGTGGACACGCTGACGCAGGAATTCATCGCGATGGGCATGGAAGAAGTACATCCTAATTGGGGGGAATATTCTCCGTGACAGAGTAGAAACCGTCACATTCGCCCCACCACCTGCGTTCTCACTGAAGGGCGTTTGGTTCCCCGCCGGGTCATCCTTGGGAGGTAACATGGGTTTCTTCACGCGCTTTCGACAGTCGTTGCTCACGCTCACGCTCCTGACGCTCCTGTTTTGTGCCCTCGCCCCTGCTGCGGTCGCCGCCGACAGCACGGTCTACAAGGACCCTAACGGCGCGTACAGCTTCACCCTGCCCGACGGTTGGGAGGGACCGGTTTCCAAGGGCAACAACCTTGTTGCCACCGACTCGGTCAATAACACGGTCTTCGTCCTTACCTCCATCCCGACCGGCGGGCTGTCGCTCGCCGACATGAACACGGCGTTCACCTCCTCCTTCCCGCAGGAACCGGGTTACGTGGCGGATCCCGGTGGCGTGAAGGATGTGATGGTCGGTGGCCAGCCCGCAAAGGCTTCGTCGTTCCACAGCAACAATACCGACGGTACACCCCTTTCGACGGGGGCGGTGACGGTTGTCAATAACGGCACGGCGTACCTGCTGCTCTTCCTCACCACGCCCGACAAGGAAGACGCCTCGTCGCCGGGAGTAGGGCAGATCATCACCTCGTGGCAGTTCTCCTGAGCCGGTCCGTCGGGTTTCGTCCGATGGTTTGAGTGACACGTTTAGCGGCGCGGTGGCCATGCTCGGTCACCGCGCCGCTTTTTGTGCCAGGCTCGCACCTGCGCCGCGTGCCGGATAATGCGGGAGCGGGTATGATGAGCGGTATGGAAGGAGCGCAAGGATGTATCGCTCGGAAAAATACCCCGTAGACCTGGAGGCGGTCGCGGCGTTCGTCGCTGGGCAGCGGCACGGACATTTGATTGCGACGCCGCCCGGCGGTCACCCGCAGGTGAGTATCCTGCCCTTCATCAAGACGGGGGACGAGATCGAACTGCACTGCGTCCAGGAAGACCCGACGTTCGCCGCCGTGCAAGCGAACCCGCGCGTCACCTTTTTTGTCCCGGATTTCCTCGCCGCCTCGCGCCACGACTGGGTGGACCCGCAGGATGCCGCCCGCGCCACGCTCAATTTCCGCGCGGTCTCCTTCGCGTGCGAGGCGACAACCTCCACCGATCCGACCGATGTCGCCGGCGCCCTCGCTCGCCTGCTCGCGGTGTACGAGCCGGGCGCGGAATACGAGCCAATCGTGGACGGCGACTTCTACGGCCCGCGCATTCGGCGGCTTGCGACGATCCACTTGCGCATCGTCGGCACCGACGCCAAGTTCAAGGTCGGGCCCGCCGCGCCGGTGGCGATGAAGCGCAGTGTCGTCGCCGGATTGCGGTCGCGCGGCGAACCGGGCGACGCCCGCGCCGCCGACGTGATTGAGGCGACATTGTCGAAAGAATAATGTGGTAGCCGGGAGTGAGGAGAAACCATGACCGTACCATCGCAAACCGGCGTATCGCTCGCTGACGATGTGCTTGCCCGGCGCGCAACGCTGCCAACGAAGTTCGCGCCCGTCACACTGGCCGGGACGTTCGTCCGACTCGCACCGCTCGACCTCGACCGTGATGTGGACGCGCTCCATGCCGCATCGAGCGGCCAGCCCGCGCGTCTCGGCGACCGCGAAATCCCGGTGTACGATGCGGACACACTGGTCTGGCGATACATGCCCGTCGGGCCGTTCGCGGACGCTGCCGCGTTGCGCGATGCGTTGCGCGCGCAAGTGGACGCGCCGAATGGCCTCTGCCTCTGCGTCTTCGATCGGGCGACGGGGCAACAGGTCGGCGCGGTCAACTTCATGACGAACATGCCGGAGCACCTGAAAGTCGAACTCGGCAGCATCTGGTACAGCCCGCTCGTGCAGCGGACAAAAGCGAGTTTGGAGACGACCTACCTGATGCTCGGTCATGCCTTCGCGCTCGGCTACCGGCGCGTCGAGTGGAAGTGCGACGCTTTCAACGAACGTTCGCGCCGCTCGGCCCTGCGGATGGGCTTCCAGTTCGAGGGCATTCAGGAGGCGCACTACATCGTCAAGGGCCGCAACCGCGACACCGCCTGGTTCCGCATCCTGGACGACGAATGGCCCACGGTGAAAACCCGACTGGAAGCGCTACTTGCGACATGATCGGTAGCGTAGGGGTTTAAGGCTTCGTG